>JBIQMK010000295.1:0-3543 GCA_044463365.1 Rhodanobacter sp.
GACCTTGGTCTTCAGCACGCTGTCGCGCATGGTGTGGTATTCGAGCTCCTCGAACTCCTTGGCCATCGCGGCGGCGGACCAGCCCTTCTCTTCGGCCTGGTCCTTGAGGCCGGCCAGCACGTCGGCCTTGATCGCGGCGATCGCGTCGCGGCGCTCGAGTTTGTCGCGGACCTGGAAGGCGGTGGCCAGCTGATCGCCGACGGCGCCCTTGACGGCCGCCACCAGCGATTCATCGCGGGCCGGCGCCTGCCAATCCCACGACGGCTTGCCGGCCTCGGTGGCCAACTCGGCGATGGCGCGGATCGCGGTCTGCATCTGCTGGTGACCGAACATCACTGCCCCCAACATCACCTCCTCGGACAGCAGCTTGGCTTCCGATTCCACCATCAGCACGGCACCGGCGGTGCCGGCGACGACCAGGTCGAGATCGGAGGTCTTCAGTTCGGTGGCGGTGGGGTTCAGCAGATACTGGCCGTTGGCGTAACCGACGCGGGCGGCGCCGATCGGGCCCTTGAACGGGATGCCGGCCAGGCTCAGCGCGGCGGACGCACCCAGCAGGGCCACGATGTCGCCGTCCACTTCCGGGTTCAGCGACACGACCTGCGCGATGACCTGCACTTCGTTCTTGAAGTCGTCCGGGAACAGCGGGCGCACCGGGCGATCGATCAGGCGCGAGGTCAGCGTTTCCTTTTCGGTCGGGCGGCCTTCGCGCTTGAAGAAACCGCCGGGAATGCGGCCGGCGGAATAGAACTTCTCGACGTAGTCGACGGTGAGCGGGAAGAAATCCTGCCCTTCCTTCTGCTTGGTGGCCGCCACGGCGGTGACCAGCACCACGGTGCCGCCCATGCTGACCATGACCGCACCGGACGCCTGGCGGGCAATTTCGCCCGTCTCCAGTGTGACTTCGTGATTACCGTACTGGAATGACTTGGTTACTTTTGCCACGTGTTTGATTCCTGATCTGATGGAAGAAATGCACCCGGCGACGGGCGCTTCTTGATCCTTGCGTTCACGCAGGAACGCGCGCGAATCAGCGGCGCAAGCCGAGACGCTCGATCAGGGTCTGGTAACGCGCAAGGTCACGGTCCTTCAGGTAGGCCAGCAGGCGCTTGCGCTGGTTGACCAGCTTCAGCAGGCCACGGCGGGAGTGGTGATCCTGCTTGTGATCCTTGAAGTGGCCGGTGAGGTGCTCGATGCGGGCGGACAGCAGGGCCACCTGGACTTCGGTCGAACCGGTATCGTTCGGCACGCGGCCGAAATCAGCGATGATCTTGCCGGTCTGTTCTGCGGTAAGAGACATGGAGTACGTTTCCTTGAAAAGGCGATGCGAAGCTTGCGCTTGCATCATCAGCGATGACACAAGCGCAAGCTTCGCCTAGATGAGTGAAAGCGTTGAAATAACTTGTCTATTCTACTGAGCGGAGCGGTGTCACAACAAGAGCGGAGCGGGATTTTTGCCGCAAATCGTCATCCGGCGGCAGGTTGAAGCCGCGCAGGATACGGGTTTGCCGCTGCATATCCAGTTCGACCACCGCCAGCAGCGCACCATCGCTGGCAAACGCCGCGCAGCGTCCGACCGGCAACGACGCGTCCAACTGCACCGGTTGGCCGCGGGCGATCGCCATGCTTTGGGTTTCGTCGAGCTGCACGGCCGGAATGTTCGACAAGCCCGCGGACACGGGCAACATCAATGAAAGCAACGCGTCGTCACCCTGGTCGGCGGCCTGCTGCACCTGCTCCAGCGTCACCATGCGCGGTTCGCGGAACGGCTCGACCCAGGTGCGGCGCAGCGCGGCCAGATGGGCGCCGCAACCCAGATCCTCGCCCAACGCCGTGGCCAGCGACCGGACGTAGGTGCCCGAGCCGCACTCGACCAGCAGCTCCAAGCTGTCATCGGTACGCGACAGCAGCGTCAATTGATGGACGTCCACCTCACGCGGCGCCACCTCGACCGTCTCGCCGCGACGCGCTTTCGCGTACAACCGTTCGCCATCGCGCTTGAGCGCCGAGTACATCGGCGGCACCTGCAGGATGCGGCCACGCAGCTTCGCCAGCGCCGCCTCTATCATGGCGTCGTCGAGCGGGGGCACGGGCCGGCGTTGCAGGACGTCACCTTCGCGATCGGCCGTATCGGTGGTGATGCCCAGGCGGCATTCGGCGACGTAGGCCTTGCGCGAACCGAGCAGGCTGCCGGCCAGCTTGGTGGCTTCGCCAAAGCATAGCGGCAGCAACCCGGTCGCCAGCGGATCGAGCGCGCCGGCGTGACCGCCCTTGGCCGCGCGAAACAGCCGACGCGCCGACTGCAGCGCCTGGTTGGAGCTCACGCCCATCGGCTTGTCCAGCAGCACGATGCCGTGCAGGTCACGCCATGCGATACGCGCAGAACGGTTTATCGAAGCACGGGATGCCACACGACCTTCCGTCAATCCTGTTCGTCGCCGGTTGGCGACAGCGTGCGCGCCTGCTCGCGCAGCAGCGAATCGATGCGTTCACCCTTGTCGACCGAGTCGTCGTACTTGAACCTCAACTCGGGCACGCGCCGTATGCGCATGCCGCTGTGCGCCAGCGAATGACGAATCTCGTGGCTGATCTGGTTCAACGCCTTCACCGCGGGCAGGCCCTGCTCGGGCATCAGCGCAGTTACCCACACCGTGGCCCAATCCAGGTCGCGCGTGATCTCCACGTCGGAGACGCTGACCGACGGCAAGCCGTGATCGCGCACGGCCGCATGCACCAGCAAGCCCAGCTCGCGGCGCAATTCGGCGCCGATGCGGTCAGTACGTTTGAAGTCACGGGAGGGCATGGAAAGGCCGGGAATGGGGAATGGGGAATGGGGAATGGTTGAGAGCGAGAAGCCGAAAGCCCGAGCAGCATCCGGAAATCGTGGGGAGTCGGCTTTTACTGTTCCCGATTCCCCATTCCCGATTCCCGACGCCGTAACGAAACGTTACAGCGTCCGCGCCACTTCGGTGCGTTCGAAGCATTCGATCTGGTCGCCGGCCTTGACGTCGTTGTACTGCTTCACCGCGATACCGCATTCCATGCCGTTGCGCACTTCGTCGACGAGGTCCTTGAAGCGGCGCAGCGATTCCAGTTCGCCTTCGAAGATCACCACGTTGTCGCGCAGCACGCGGATCGGCTTGCTGCGCTTGACCGAGCCTTCGGTGACCATGCAGCCGGCCACCGCACCGAACTTGGAGCTGCGGAACACGTCGCGCACTTCGGCGATGCCGATGATGTCCTCGCGCACTTCCATGCCCAGCAGGCCGGTGGCGGCCTGCGTCACCTGGTCGATCACGTCGTAGATGATCGAGAAATAGCGCACGTCCAGGCCGTTGGTCTCGATGACCTTGCGTGCCGACGCATCGGCGCGCACGTTGAAGCCGATGACCAGCGCCTTCGATGCGGCGGCCAGGGTGGCATCCGATTCGGTGATGCCACCCACGCCGGACGACACCACGTTGACGCGCACGCGCTCGTTGCCGATCTGCGTAAGCGACTCGCGCAAGGCGTCCACGAGCTCCTCGACGGGTCCGCCCTTCG
>JBIQMK010000296.1:0-3522 GCA_044463365.1 Rhodanobacter sp.
GAACCGGGACATTCCGGCGAGGCGTGGCTGGGAATGCCACCGGGAAACGAAAACTGCTTGAACAGCCGCTGCAACCCGGCTTCGTCCTGGCCGACCTGCGGATAGACCTCGCTGTACGTCCCATCGAGGTAGGCGTTCGCCACCACCGCCGGGCCGCCATGGCCGGGGCCGGAGAGATAGACCATGTCCAGGTCGTACTGCCGGATCGCCCGGTTCAGGTGCGCGTAGATGAAGTTCTGGCCCGGCGTGGTGCCCCAGTGACCGAGCAACATGCGCTTGATATGCGCCGGCGCCAGCGGCTCGCGCAGCAACGGATTCGCCCGCAGGTAGATCTGCCCGACCGAGAGGTAATTCGCTGCGCGCCACCAGGCGTCGATCGCCCGGAGCTGACTGGCGTCAATGGGTTGCTGATCCGGAAGGTCGATCATCGTCGTCGCTCCGTCCCCAAGCGTGAGGCTGCCTGGATGCAGTATGTACACGATGGCTGGTGAAATTTGATGCAGCACGTTGTCGCATGCCACGTGCCCGAACCACCCGACCGGAAACATCCATGACCCACCGCAGGAACACCGAGGACGGCGGCGTCGAGAAGCCGCTGTGGGCCAATCTGAGCGCCGGCCTGGTCACCGGTGCGGCCGACGACGACCCCAGCGGCATCGCCACCTACTCGCAGGTGGGGGCGGCGTTCGGCTACGGCATGCTGTGGTGCATCGCGGTGACCATGCCGCTGATGATCGCCATCCAGGCGGTCAGCGCCGGCATCGGCCGCGTCACCGGTCACGGCCTGATGGACGGCATGCGCAAGCACTACCCGCACCCGCTGGTCTACGCGCTGACAGCCCTGCTGGTGATTGCCAACGTCATCAACCTGGCGGCGGACATCGGCGCCATGGGGGCCGCACTGGAGCTGCTCATTGGCGGGCCGGCACTGATCTACGCCGCGGGTTTCGCGCTGTTGTCGCTGGCATTGCAGGTCTTCATCCCGTTCTCCCGCTACGCGCCGATCCTGAAGCTGCTCACGCTCAGCCTGTTCGCCTACGTGGCCACCGCGCTGGTCATCGACGTGCCGTGGCTGGCCGTGCTCAGGAACCTGGTGCTTCCGCCCATCACGTGGAATGCGTCGTATGCCGTTGGCCTGGTCGCCTTGCTCGGCACCACCATCAGCCCCTACCTGTTCTGCTGGCAGGCCGCGCAGGAGGTCGAGGAAATGGAGTCGAGCAAACGCCGCAAGCCATTGCGCCGGACGCCGAGCCAGGCCCCCAGCGCGTTGCGCCGCATCGGTATCGACACCACGGTCGGCATGATCTTCTCCAACCTGGTTTCCTTCTTCATCATTCTTACCGCCGCCGTCGTGCTGCACACGCATGGCAAGGTCGACATCCAGACTTCGGCCGAAGCGGCCGCGGCATTGCGCCCGCTGGCGGGCGACCTGGCCTTCGCGCTGTTTGCCGCCGGCATCATCGGCACCGGCTTGCTGGCCGTGCCGGTGCTGGCCGGCGCCACAGCCTACGCCGCCGCCGGCGCCTTCGGCCAGCGCAGCGGGCTGGAGTACAAGCCGCGCAACGCCAGGTTCTTCTATGCCGTATTGATCGTCGCCAGCCTCGCCGGCATCGCGCTGAACCTGACGCCGATCGACCCGATCAAGGCCCTGTACTGGAGCGCAGTGATCAACGGTGTCACTGCGGTGCCGCTGATGATCGTGATGATGCTGATGGGCTCGCGGCGCAAGGTGATGGGCAAGTTCACCATGCCGTGGCCGCTGAAGGCTTTCGGCTGGCTGGCCACGGCGGCAATGGCCACGGCGGCCGTGACCATGTTCGCCACCTGGCGGCAATGAAGACGTCCGCCGACGGCAACCGCGCCTTTCCGGGGCGATTCGACGTCACATCTGCTCGTCAGGCCCGGCGGTACACTGCCCGGGCGATTCGTCAAACCCACCCACATCCACGGGAGCAAACGCCATGTTGACCCTGATCGATGGACTTCCGGACCACGTGATCGGCATCCGCATCACCGACAAGCTGCGCGCGGAGGATTACGAAACGCAGCTCATCCCGCTGGTCAACGAGAAGCTGGCAAAGCATCGCAAGCTCGACTTGCTGTGCTGCTTCGAGGGCGAATGGAAGGGCATGGAGGCCGGCGCGGTGTGGCAGGACCTGCGGCTGGGCCTCGGCCGGATCGGGCACTGGGCGCGCCTGGCGATCGTCAGTGACATCGGGTGGATGGAGAACGCGGTCAAGCTGTTCAGCGTGTTTTCGCCCGGCGAGCTGCGCCACTTCGACGGCGACGATTACGCCAAGGCCAGGGACTGGGTCTGCGAAAGCGGGCGCGCCCGCATCGGCATCGCGCTCGAGGAGGACAGCGGCATCCTGGTGCTCGAACCGGCCACGGACAAGGCGCTGAGCGAGGACGATTTCGAGGCCGTGGGCAAGACGATCGACAGCTACCTCGAAAGCCACGACCGGCTGCGCGGCATCATGATCCACAGCCGGCGATTCCCCGGCTGGCAAGGTATCGGTGCGCTGTTTGCGCACCTGCAGTTCGTCAGCCGCGTGCACGACAAGATCGACCGGCTGGCGGTGGTCACCAGCAGCCCGCTGGGATCGTTTGCCGACCGCGTGCTCGATCCGCTGATGCTGGCCAAGGTGCGCAAGTTCGATTACGACGAGCGCGACCAGGCCATGGCCTGGCTGAAGGACGGATAGGTTTGGTCCATGCGTTGCAGCGGACCGTCCCGCTTGCACCGCGGCCTCACGGACCGTCGGCGCGCGGGGGTTGCCCCGCCACCCGGGGACCACGGCGGCGGCGCCCCGCCGCGGCCAGCGCGGCGACCGCGGCGATGCTGCCGAGCAAGGCGAGGAACATGTCCTGCTGCGCGTCCCACGGATCGCCTTGGGTGCCCAGGTAGGCGACGCCCAGGTCGCCGCCGAACCACACGGCCGCACCCCATTCGAACAACTCGTACAAGGCCGAGCTGGCGGTGATCAAGCTGACCGGCACCACCCAGCGCCACGCCCCGCGGGGCGCCGTGTGCCGCGCGGACAGCTCCACGACAACGGGTGTCACCAGCAGGCCATAGCTGAAATGGATGGCGCGGTCGAAATGGTTGCGGCTGGCTCCCCAGGCATCGTTCAACGAGAAGCCGGCCAGCGCGGAAAACCATTGGTCCCAGGGCACTTCGGAATAGGTGTAATGGGCGCCAAGTTCATGCAGCAGCAGGAACACGAACAAGGCCGCGTAGCCGGTGTTGGAGAACCGCCCCCGGCGAAACCCCGCAACCAGTGCCACCAGCGCCAGCAGCACCAGCACGCTCTCCATCAGCCAGTCCTGGCGATAACGCGGTGCGATGCCCGAGGCCAGCATCGCGACCAGGAAAACGGCCAGCATCAACGCGGGCAGCCACCCCCGCTCCCGCGATCGACCGTCCCTGCGCGCTTGCGCCGCTGGCCGCGTCGGCGCCATCAGGGCGACACCCGCGGCCGGTTCAGCGCGGCGAGCAGGGGTGTATCGCGCTGGTAGATG
>JBIQMK010000297.1:0-3498 GCA_044463365.1 Rhodanobacter sp.
TGCGTATCGGCTGGCTACGGGTTCCTGCTGCCCGCCTACTTCAGCCTGTGGATGGGCGGCAGCCTGCTGGCGCGTTACCAGGTAGGCCTGCGCCTGCAGACGCTGGGCATGGCCGCGGTGGCCTTTCTGGCGAGCTGGGCCGTCTGCTATCTGCTGTCCAACGGCAGCTTCTACTGGCTGAGCGACAGCGTGCCGCTGCCCCGCAGCATGGCGGCGTGGTCGGCCAACATGGTTGACTGGTACCTGCCGTTCCTGCAGACCACGGCCTTGTACGTGGGCATCGGCGCGGTGCTGCATGTGTTGGCGACGCAGGTGTCGCGCATGCTGAGCGGCGCGGCTCACTCGTCCCGCTGATCGGCGATGGGCAACCGGCTGTCACGGATCTACACCCGGACCGGCGATGACGGCAGCACCGGGCTGGGCGACGGCTCGCGGGTGGGCAAGGATTCGCTGCGGGTCAGCGCCTATGGCACGGTCGACGAACTCAACAGCACGATCGGCATGGTGCTGGCCACCGATGGCGTGCCGGATGAAGTACGAGAGATTCTGACCCAGGTGCAGCACGACCTGTTCGACCTGGGCGGCGAGCTGTGCATTCCCGGCATGGCGACGGTGCAGGATGGCGATATCGCGCGGCTGGAGTCGACCCTCGACGACCTCAACGAGCCGCTGCCGCCGCTGAAGGAATTCATCCTGCCCGGCGGCGGCATGGCGGCGGCCTGCGGCCACCTGGCGCGCACGGTCTGCCGCCGCGCCGAACGCGAAGTGGTGGCGCTGGCACGCGTGGAAGACATCCGCGCGCAACCGCAGCGCTATCTGAACCGGCTGTCCGACCTGCTGTTCGTGATCTGCCGCGTCCTGGCGCGCGCCAGCGGTCACGGCGAAGTGCTGTGGCAGCACGAACGCCGGCGCAAGCCCAAACCCGCCGCGGAATAGACCGCCGGATGATGCGGCTCTACACCCACGCCGATTGCCTTCGGCACGCCGGCGGCCCCGACCACGCCGAACGCCCCGCCCGCCTGCGCGCCGTGCTGCAGGCGCTGGATCACGACCGCTTCGCGGCGCTCGACCGGATCGAGGCGCCGCGCGCCAGCCGCGAACAGTTGTTGCGTGTGCACAGCGCCGCCCACGTCGACCGCATCCTGGCCCACGCCGGCGACAGCGAATTGCATGCACTGGATGAAGACACCTGGATCGGCCCCGGCTCGGTCGAGGCGGCGCTGCGCGCGGCCGGCGCCGTAGTCGCGGCAGTGGATGCGGTGATCGGTGGCCAGTGCGAGGCGGCATTCTGCGCGGTGCGACCGCCGGGCCATCACGCCACCCGCGATGAGGCGATGGGTTTTTGCCTGTTCAACAACATCGCCGTGGGCGCAGCCCAGGCCCTGCACCGGCACGGCCTGAAACGCGTGGCCATCGCCGATTTCGACGTCCACCACGGCAACGGCAGCCAGGCCGTCTTCGAGCGCGAGCCGCGCGTGCTGTTCCTGTCCAGCCATCAGTCGCCGCTGTATCCCTCCAGCGGCGCCGAGGACGAATGCGGCGTGGGCAATATCGTCAACGGTACGCTGTCGCCCGGTGCCGGCTCGCTGGAGTTCCGCGAGTTGTGGACGCACCGCCTGCTGCCACGGCTGCACGCATTCAAGCCGCAACTGGTGCTGGTGTCGGCGGGTTTCGACGCGCACCGGCAAGACCCGCTGGCCGACATCCGGTTGGGCCAGGAAGACTACGCCTGGATCACCGACCAGTTGCTTTCACTGGCGCGGCGCCATGCCGGCGGGCGGATCGTATCCACGCTGGAAGGCGGCTACGACCTCGCCGCCCTGGCCGCCAGCGTCAGCGCCCATGTCGGTGCGCTGATGGCGTAACGGGACCGACGAGGCTCGGCCATCAGGCCGGCTTGAAATCCAGCGCCGTCGAGTTGATGCAATAACGCAGCCCGGTCGGTGGCGGACCATCGGGGAAGACGTGGCCCAGGTGTGAATCACAGCGCGCGCACACCACCTCGGTGCGGTGCATGCCGTGGCTGTCGTCGGCCAGCTCGGCCACCGCCGCCGGCGTGATCGGCTGGAAATAGCTGGGCCAGCCGCAGCCGGACTGGAACTTGCTGTCCGACCCGAACAGATCAGCCTGGCAGGCCGCGCAAACGTAGGTGCCCGTGGCATCGTGGTGGTAGAACTTGCCACTGAACGGTGCCTCCGTCGCCGAGCAACGGCAGGTGGCATATTGCTCCGGGCTCAATTGCGCCCGCCATTCGGCGTCGGACTTGGTGATTTTCTGCTCGGCCATGCTGAATCCTCGCTCGGTTTGGGAAGTACCCGCCTGCCGTACATGGGGTCTTTCTGCTAGCTTAACGAGCCTTCGAAGTCGGCAGAATCCCATTGTGACGCGCAAGCTACCCCCACGACGCCTGCTGGCCGTTGCCGCCGCACTCGCCCTGATTGGCCCCCAAGCCAGCGCGGAAACCGCGCAACCGGGCCCCGCCACCACCGATAGCGCCGATACCGCGTGTCCGCTGGGCACATTTCATTGCGCACCCAGGCCGCCCAGCTACGCCATGTGCCGGCCCAACGCGATGCTCGAGTTCTACGATCCCACGCTGAGCCGCGATCCGAGCCTGCGCGAAACCAGCACCACCAGCGTGTGGGCGCAGCATGTGGACAGCTCCGATCAGTCCGTCTATCACCTTTCCGGCGATGTGAAGCTCGATCGCGCCGATCAGCAACTGCAGGCGGACAAGCTTGCCTACAACAACGTCACCACCGACTACGACGCGCAGGGCAACGTGCGCTACCAGGAAGCAGGGCAGCTGCTGTCCGCCAGCCACATGCAGGGCAACACCGACGCCAGCCACGGCATCGCCGACGACGTGAGTTACCAGATGCTGGACGCTCGCGGCAACGGTGTCGCCGAACGCGGCCAGATGTTCGACGCCCAGCGCACGCACTATACCGGCGCCACCTATTCCACCTGCGACGTGGGCCACCACGTGTGGGAGTTCCGCGCCAAGTCGATCGCCATCGACAAGACCACCGGCGTCGGGGTGGCGCGCAACGCCACCATGCGCGTGGGCAAGGTGCCGTTCCTGTACCTGCCGTACATCTCGTTCCCGGTGAACGACCAGCGCAAGAGCGGCTTCCTGTACCCGGTCTTCGGCAAAAGCAGCCGCGGCGGTTTCGAGCTGAGCACGCCCTACTACCTGAACCTGGCGCCGAACTACGACGCCACCCTGGACCCGCGCATCTACACCGCGCGCGGCCCGATGCTGGGCGGTGAATTCCGGTACCTGTTCCCGCGTACCCGCGGCCAGTTCAACGTGCAGTACGTGCCGGATGACCGCGGCGAGCGGATTGGCCTGGACGATACCAAGGACACGGAACGTTACCTGGTCAACTTCAACAACGTCACCAGGCTGTGGGGGAGCTGGAATCTGATCAGCTCCATCAACCGGGCCTCGGACAGCGGCTACTACTACGATTACGGCGACAACTTGGTGGGTAC
>JBIQMK010000298.1:0-3496 GCA_044463365.1 Rhodanobacter sp.
CACCTCGACTTTGGGCTGGCCAACGGTGGACCGGAACGCTCCGGCCTGCCGGTTGAAATTCTCCGTTCCGAAGCGGTCGAAATCCGCCAGGTTGAACGACTGGATGCCCAGTCGCGTCAGAGTCAGCAGATGCGCGCCGCCCACTCCGCCAAGACCCGCGATCGCCACGCGCTTGGCACGCAGCACCGGCTGCTCCGCCGTGGTTATCCAGCCTATCGTCCGACTGAACGCCTTGGCGTAGTCGAACGGCTCCGTCGACAACGGTCTCTCGGGCATCGCGGGCACCTGCGTTCAACGACAACATCATGAAGCGTAGGCGGCCAGCGTCCACGGGCCGTCAACGCTCGGCAATCCGGCAGCGGCCGAAAACGGCCCATGGAAAAATGGCGCCGCTAGAAAAGCGGCGCCATTGATCGTCAGACCACCTGCACCTGGGTAACTCCTCAGGCGCCCAGTTCCGATTCTTTGCTGCGACGACGCAGTAGCAGGCCCATGAGACCCAGACCCACGCCCAGCATGCCGATCGGGCCCGGTTCGGGCACTGCCAGCGATTTGCCGGTCAGCGTACCGGTGCCCACGATCGGGTAATGGCAGATGTCGGTCGGATCGCCCGTTACCCCCGAGCACTGGGCGTACGGCATGAACGAGAACGCCGAGCTGAGATCGAAATCCGCACCATCGGCGCGGCTATTGGTATCCATCCAATACCCCGCGGCGCCGCCACCCACGTCCAGCAAACCGAAACCACCCGACAGCGAAGCCGGCGCATCGATGGGCCCGTTGATGTTCGAGTAGAGATCGCCCACCGCCGAGAACCCGGTGAACGGAGCGGTATGGCCGGTCAGGCTGAGCCACAGGGGACCGGTACCAACGCCCGCCGAGGAGGGGTTGGCCACATCAAACGAACCGGTAGGGTCGACGTAGAAATTGATGAGGCCGCCGTCGAACACCACCTTCGGGTTCAGTGCCGTGCCTTCAATGGCGGACACCGTGTACTGGAAGGTGAAGTTCAGGCTGCAACCCGAACAAAACACCGACTGATCTTCGCCGTTGATCGAACCAATGCGTCCATAGCCGGTCAGCGTGTCGCCGACGGCGGATACGGAAGATTCGCGGAAGTCGATGGCCTGCACCGTCAGATCCGCGCCATTGGCCGGATCCCAAGTGATACCGCCCACGGTGATGGGCGCAGCCACCGACGCGCCACTCCATGCGCCCAAGGCCAGAGCGCCTGCGAGCGCGACTCCAATCACTTTCTTTTTCATCATGTTCTTCTCCTCAAATGCGAATAGCCGCGACCAGTTACGTGCCCGCGATTTGGCCCCTGCCCTGGTGCTGATGAGGCAAATCACGTGCCACGCTCGCAAGATGCTGTTTTCATTGAAGAAACAGGGCCATGAACGGCAGGTCAGAGCGTTTTTGTAAGACATTCCAACAGGGAAATACTCCGAATTTCCGCCGCAATCGCCTTATTGGCACATAAATAGTTGTTTTTATTCTCATTTTTTTCTAGCCCAATACATTGGCTACATGTAAACTATTCCGACATACTTTTCTTCACGCGGACTTCACAAAAATGAAGTGAATATGGCGTGAAATTAACGACTTATCGTCAACGCAGCGACGCTCGGGTGCGCCGGCAAATTCGTGCAAAAGTGTCAATTTCGGCGCCGTCAGAGGAACGAAACGACCCGGACGATCTGCACGACGGCGGGGTCGCCAGACGCGGCTGCGTTGGACCCGGAGCCATCATTACGCGATGTGGGTAGCGCCATCCCCTGGCCCACACGCAGGCCGCTGGACAGGCGGCGAGTCGAGGCGCGGCGCAACGAAAGAAAGCGCGCGGGGGAAGGTCAGGCTAGGATAGCGGACCGAAACTGGCGGTCGCCCGTCGACCACTGCGATGGCGTGGCGCCGATCGCGCATAGCCAAGCCGCAAGAACACCAGCCCACGGCCCGACCCACACAGCTGCGCCAGGCGGGTGTCGAGCCGCGACAGCATGGGCCGCAGGCCAGGCTCGACAGGCACGAAACCCAGGCTGAGCACCCCCGCCGCCGCGTATGGCTGCACGGACAAGCCGGCCAACGTCGCTTCCAGCCATACGCGCTGCAAGGCGCGGCCACCTGCAAACACATCGCTTCGCGCCGATGACGGCACCACCAGCAGACACAATCCCGGCGACAACCGGATCGGCAGCCAGGCTGAACGCCACCCCAGCATCGACGCGGCGCCCAGGCGATTGAGGGCGCGCATCACCGCGGGGCGGCGCATCGCCGTGAAAGCGGGACGCATGGGAGGCTCCACGGCCAGCGTGGCTGGCGCGAGACCTTCATCGCAGATGCTGTTCCAGCCGGCGGAAAAGCGGATGCTGGAAAACAGTTCCGCGTGCAAGGTGGGGCTGCGGAAACGCAAGCTTTCGGCGAGCCGGATGGCCTTCAACGCGAGTCTTTTCTGCTGGCCCGTTTCGGGCCACCACAGCCGCGCACCCTCAATACGTCCCGCCTGGGCATCCAAACGCGTCCGGATGCCAGCGGCAAGAGGGCCCCGCCAGGGAAAGCTGCGATCCGTATGGCGGGTCTCGATCGCGGCGGCCAATGGCTCCGTCGAGCCCTGGGGATCGCGATACCACCGGATGCGCGCAACCCAACGCTCGTCATCAGTTTGCGGAAATGCCTGGACATCTGCCGCATACCCCTGCGAACGGGCGTGGATGGCCATGTTTTCCACGCACGCGCCGGCCGCCAGATCGCTGAGCACGTAACGCGTATCGGACACGCGCCCGCTGCGCTGCGCGTCGATTCGCACATCCAGACCATCGCCGGACCACGCGAAGTGCCACGGCTGCGAATTGTCCGCCGATGGCGCCGCGATGCCCGCGCGCACGATGCCTGTTTTCAACTCCTGATTCATGGATTCCCTGGCCGGTGAGGATCTTCACGAAGCCCGTTTTCCGCTGCGACCGGGCCGATGCCAGCCACTCTAGCGCCGGGGGCGTTCACGTTCGGTATCGAACCATGCGCTGAACGGCGGAACCTGCGGATGGCCCATAGTGATACGTAGGGCTCAAAAACCGGGTATCTTCGTCGCCTACAATTCACATAACCTTCGCCAGTCGTGCACATCATCGGCGACGGTTTCAGGTCGGCCTTGGACGACCCTGGGCATGGATGCAACCCGCGCAAAGGCGGGCAGGCTCGTCCCCCAGCCATGATGTCCACCATTCGCAAACCTGAATGACCACGGTTTGCCAAGCAAGCGCGGCGTGAATGCCCGCGACACAGCGGCCAGACGGAACTTGCGGTCGAAGCAGTACCTAGCCGCGGCATGTGGCGTCCCCAGAGACAACGTGCCGTACACCGGCGACCGCAACATCACCGAATAGAGCTGCAAATGCCCAATACAGCCATCGACCTCGCGGCGCGTGCCGCGCGCTCCCTCGACAACGGCGAAACGACGTGTTCGTGCGCTACCAGCCTCGAAGAGGTGCAGGCGGCC
>JBIQMK010000299.1:0-3488 GCA_044463365.1 Rhodanobacter sp.
GTACGAGAGCTGGTCGCTGCCGCTGGCGGTGATCCTGATCGTGCCGATGGTGCTGCTGTCCGCGATTGCCGGCGTGTGGCTCAGCGGTGGCGACAACAACATCTTCACCCAGATCGGCTTGATCGTGCTGGTGGGCCTGGCGTGCAAGAACGCGATCCTGATCGTGGAGTTCGCCCGCGAACTGCAGCTGGAAGGCGTGCCGCGTCATGAGGCCGTGCTGGAAGCGGCCAGGTTGCGCTTGCGCCCGATCCTGATGACCTCGATCGCGTTCATCATGGGCGTGGTGCCGCTGGTCACCTCCAGCGGCGCCGGTGCCGAGATGCGCCATGCGATGGGCGTGGCGGTGTTCGCCGGCATGCTGGGCGTGACCATCTTCGGGCTGATCTACACCCCGCTGTTCTATGTCGTCATCCGCGCCCTGGTCGAGCGTCGCGAGGCCCGCGCGGCCGAACGCGCCGCCGCCGATGCGCTGCCGGCGCTGGAGAACCAGGGATGAAAACCGTACGCAGGATTGCCGGCGTCGGTGTCGCCGTGGCCTCGGACATGCTCGGCGTGACCCTGGCGGGACTGATCTACACGCCGCTGGTCTACAACGTCATTCACGCCCTGGCGGAGCGTCGCGAGTCGCGCGCCCATGCTGCCGGGATGGAGAACCATTGATGAAAACCTTCATGCACAACACCGCGCGAAACCCCCACTCTCGTCATCCCAGCGAAAGCTGGGATCCAGCGACTTTCACGACGCCCCAAAGGCGCTGGGTCCCTGCTTTCGCAGGGATGACGGTGGTGCGCAGCACGCTGCTGGCCGCCGCCCTCGCACTGGCCGGTTGCGCCAGCATCGGCCCCGACTACCACGCCGAGAAAATCGCCGCACCGCAGCTGCAGGGCCTCGACGCCGCGCAGGAAAGCAACGCGCAGTTCCAGGCCGCGTGGTGGAAGCAGTTCAACGACCCGACGCTGGATGCGTTGCTCCAGCGCGCCGCCGCGAACAACCTCGATCTGCGCATCGCCGTGGCGCGCCTGCATGAATCGCGCGCGCTGCTCAGCGGCGCCAAGTCCGATCGCCTGCCCACCATCAACACCGGCGTGGATTACACCCGCAGCCGCGGCCAGCAACCGGGCTTCACCGACCAGCGTGTCACCACGACCACCTACCAGGCCGGCTTCGATGCCTCGTGGGAGCTGGACGTGTTTGGCGGCGTGCGTCGTTCGGTGGAGGCGGCCGGCGCCGACTTGGGTGCCAGCGAGGCGGCATTGCACGATGTGCAGGTCAGCCTGCTGGCCGAGGTGGCGCGCAATTATTTCGAGTTGCGCGGCAGCCAGCTGCGGCTGGACATCGCCAAACGCGACATCGAAAACCAGCGCCAGACCGTGCACCTGACCGAGGTGCGCCAGCAGGTCGGCACCGGCGCCGAGCAGGACGTGGCCAGCGCCAAGGCCCGCCTCAGTGCAGTGCAGGCGCAACTGCCGCTGCTGCAAACCCAGGCCAGCGCCAGCGAGTACCGCCTCGCCGTGCTGCTGGGCGAGCGGCCGGGCGAGCTCGACATCGACGTGTCGCCGAAGAGCTTCACCCCGATCGCCACCACCTTGCCGATCGGCGACGCCGGCGACGTGCTGTCCCGCCGCCCGGACGTCCAGATGGCCGAACGCGAGTACGCCGCCGCCAACGCCCGCATCGGCGTGGCCAAGGCGGATTTCTTCCCGCACATCTCGCTGGGCGGCTTCCTCGGCTTCCTGTCCGGACGCAGCAACGACTTCGGCAGCCCGTCGACGCGGGCGTGGTCGCTGGCGCCCAGCATCAGCTGGGCCGGCCTCAACGTGCAGCGCGTGCGTGCGAACCTGCACGTCAGCGAGGCGCGTGCCGATGCGGCGAAGGCGAACTACCAGCGCACCGTGCTGGAGGCGATCGAGGACATCGACAACGCGGTCACCGGCTTCAACCAGCAACGCGTGCGCGTCGATCACCTGATCGAGCAGGCCACGCAGAGCAAGCGTGCCGCCGACCTGGCCCGCATCCGCTATCAGGAGGGCGCCACCGGCTTCCTGGAACTGCTCGACGCCGAGCGCACCCAGCTGGCCGCCGAGGACGATCTGGCCCAGGCCGAGGCGGCAGTCAACACGCGCGCCGTGGCCCTGTACAAATCGCTGGGCGGCGGTTGGCAGGCCTGCGGTGACGAACACTGCAGCGCGGTAGCCAAGGCCGACGCCGCGCCATGAGCCGGCCGGCCCGTCGCCTGCCGGCAGCGGCGAGCGCGCCGGCGATCACGCCCGTCCACCGCGTGGCGCTGGTCACCGGCGCCAACCGCGGGCTCGGCTTCGAGGTGGCGCACCAGTTGGGCGAACGCGGCATGACGGTGCTGATGGGTGCCCGCGACATGGATAAGGGTCTGCACGCCGCGCGGCAGCTGGCCGGCTTGCCCGGCGACATGATCGCGGTACAGCTCGACGTCACCCGGCAGGATCAGGTGGACACGCTGGCGCGCTGGATCGCGATCACCTACGGCCGGCTCGACGTGCTGATCAACAACGCCGGCGGCTATTACGACCACGATGCGCATGCCAGCAGCGCCGACCTCGCGCCCGCGCTGGATGCGATGCAGACCCACCTGTTCGGCAGCTGGCGGCTGAGCAGCGCGATGCTGCCGTTGATGCGCCGGCACGGCTACGGCCGCATCGTGAACGTGTCCAGCGGTTGCGGCGCCAGCGGTTCGAACAGCCGCCACTGCGTGGCCTATCGCACCTCCAAGTCCGCACTCAACGCGTATACCCGCACGCTGGCGGCGGAACTGGAAGGCAGCGGCATCGCGGTCAACGCGGTGTGCCCGGGCTGGGTCGCCACCGAGCTCGGCGGCGCCGGTGGGCGACCGGTCAGCGCCGGCGCCCGCGGCATCGTGTGGGCCGCCAGCCTGCCGGCGCCGGCCCCGACCGGCCGTTTCTTCCGCGACGGCGAACAGATTCCCTGGTAACCCCCTCGCCAACGGAGCCATTCCCATGACGCAAGACGCCACCACCAACCGCCGCATCGTGCTCGCCGCCCGCCCGCGCGGGCTGCCGACCGCGCAGGACTTCCGCCTGGACCAGACCCCGATCCCCACGCCCGGCGAGGGCGAGGTCCTGCTGCGCACGCTGTACCTCTCGCTCGACCCCTACATGCGCAACCTGATGGACGAGGCCGGCACCGAGTACGCGCCGGGCCTGGAGCTGGGCCAGCCGATGATGGGCGGCACGGTGAGCCGCGTGGTCGACTCGCGCCACCCCGGCTTCCGGCCCGGCGAGCTGGTGCTGGCCAGCGCCGGCTGGCAGGACTACGCCGTGGCCGGCGCCGAGACGCTGACCGCGCTCGGCGAGCTGGCGCAGCCTTCGCTGGCGCTGGGCGGCCTGGGCATGACCGGCTTCACCGCCTACGTCGGTCTGCTCGACATCGGCCAGCCGCGCCCGGGCGAGACCGTGGTGGTGGCCGCCGCGACCGGCGCGGTCGGTGCCGTGGTG
>JBIQMK010000300.1:0-3479 GCA_044463365.1 Rhodanobacter sp.
TTTGGGGCGGCTCTTTGGCTCGTTCGCAGCCAGACGACGGTGGACGACGTCTCTTGGATGAAGGCCATGATTCCCCATCACTCGATGGCCATCCTGACAAGCGAGCGCGCGCGCATCAAAGACCCCCGAGTGCGCAAGCTTGCCGACAAGATCATTGACAGCCAACGCCGAGAAATTGAACAGATGAAAGCGCTTGTCGATGAACTTCAGGCGCAGTGACCATGCAGTCAGCGCCATCGCGGCTCCGTCCGGCGACTGCGTTGACAGCGCTCTGCACACGCAGCAAGTCGCCTTCGTTCACCCATCAGGTCAGACGCTCGCCGGGTGTTTGCGCTGGAGCGGCCCGCACCGCAAAGCGAACTCCAGACGCTGAACAGACGCGGAGCGTCGCCCGGGCGGCGGGTAAATGCATGCGCGCGTTGTCGATGCGGCGCGGCTCGTTCCCAGTGCAAGGAGCCGGGAGACCGCGGACGCTTTACCGAGGCGGTGCTTGCAAGCGATCACCGATAACCAAAGGAGTCCCGGATGAAATCGAACATCCTCATGGCGGCGGCTGCACTTGCAGTCTCCATCGCCGTCCCCGCGCAAACATCCCCTCATCGCGCACCAGCCCAGCATCCGAAGCCCTTGGCCGAAACGTCCATGCCGCTGACAGATGGCGAGGTGCGCCGAATCGACAAGACGCGAAACGAGATCGTTCTGGAACATGGTGACTTGCCGAACCTCGGCATGCCTGCGATGACGATGGCGTTCGATGTCACCGACGAGCAGATGCTCGACGCCTTGAAGGTCGGAGCGAAGGTGCGGTTCAACGCGAACCTGATCAAAGGGAAGGCCACGGTGACGTACATCGAGCCCGCCCCATGAACTTGGCGAACGTGCCATCCGGCATTCGCGAGGCGTGAGACGCCCCTTGACCTTGAAGCAGGTGCAAGGTTTCCAATGTGTGCATGGAATCTCAGAACCAATCGATTGCTTTCCACCGGGAGCTTCGTGCTGCATGCACGGCTGAGGCCGACGTAAAACTGAGCGAGGCACGCCGGTGCCTGGAGCTTGCCCACGTCATTGGCCAGATCCGACTGCTCTATCACTGGCAGACCCACCAGGCGATGCTCGCTCTGGCGCTTCGCACGCGTCAGCCGCAGGAAGCGCTGGCGCAGATCGTTCGACTGCTGTTGACGCCGCTGGGTCACCTCACGGGGCGATTGCCCCAATTCAACCCGGGCAGTGGCCGCGTCGGTGCGTTTGAGCCGATGGCTTGGCCGCCGGAGCTCGACCCGGCCACCTTGGAGAGGCGGCGTTGATTCGCGAACAGCGGTCAGCGATGCGTTCGCTTCACATGCGAGCGCTTCGGTGCATTGGCCCCGGTCGTTCGGCGAAGCGACTCCAGTGCGCCGCAGTCACCGATGCACCCACCGCCTTCGCAGGCGCTGCGGATGTCCTGAATCTGGCGCTTGAGCGCCTGCAGTTCCGCGATGCGCGCCGACACGTGCTTCGCATGTTCCTCGAGTAATGCGTTGACCTCGTTGCACGGCTTCGATGGCACGTCCTGCAAGCGAAGAAGGGTTCTGATTTCGTCGTGCGCCATGTCCAGCGAACGGCAGCGCATGATGAACGCCAGCCGGTCCGCGTGAGCGGGGCCATAGACGCGGTAGTTGCTGTCCGTTCGCTCAGGCGATTGCAGCAGGCCTTCGGTCTCGTAGAACCTGATGGTCTGGGTCGGGCAGCCTGTCTTTGCCGCCAGTTCTCCGATTTTCATGGGCATCCGATCAGTCGCTTGACTCTCAAGCCACTATAAGGTTTCCAATGAGGGCCTGTTTGAGGAGAAGGTCATGACAGAAACCTGCCGGTCGAACGATTGCGGCACCGGAGGCTGCGCCGCGAAGGAGGCATCGCTGGTCGACAACGCGAACACGGCGACCCGTTCCCTGACGGTGATGACGGTGCCGGCCATGTGCTGCCCGACGGAATTCGGCATGGTGGAGCGGGAATTGCTCCGCATCCAAGGCGTGCATGACGTGACGGCGGACTTCCTGGGCCGCATGGTACGGGTCCAGCATGCAGGCCTGCCGAACGCTGAGCTGCTCGGCGCCGTCCAGCGCTCGGGCTTCGAGGTTCACTTGCCGGCGATAGCCGCCGAACCCTCGCCATCGAGCGAACGAAGCGTCATCGTCATCAACAGGATGGACTGCCCGACCGAGGAGTCCCTGATTCGCAACCGTCTGGGCGGCGCCGCGTGGGTGCACGACATGTCGTTCGACCTGATGCAGCGCAAGCTCACGGTCCAGCACCTGCCTGGGCGCCAATCCGATTTGCTGAAGGCATTGGCGGACGTGGGGTTGCCGGGGCGGGTTGATGCGCCGCCCGAAGGGCAACCCGCTACTGCACGCACCGATGCATCCCGAGGGAAGTTCGTCAAGCTCGGCATCGGCTTGGCGCTGGCGGTCGCGGCCGAAGTGATCGCGCTGTCCCTGGGTGACACCTACTGGGCCGCCGTCGCGCTCGCGCTGGCCGCCATTGCGCTGACTGGCGGCGAGACCTACCGCAAGGGGTGGATCGCCGTGCGCCAAGCCAACCTGAACATCAACGCGCTCATGGCTGTGGCGGTGACGGGCGCAGCCCTCATCGGACAGTGGCCGGAGGCTGCGATGGTCATGGTGCTCTTCGCTGTGGCCGAGCTGATCGAGGCGCGGTCTCTGGACCGCGCCCGCAACGCCGTCGCGGGCCTGATGGCGATGACCCCTGAGGTGGCTACGGTCCGGACCGCATCCGGATGGGCCACGGTGCCAGCATCCGGCGTGACGCTGGGTACCCTGGTTCGCGTGCGGCCCGGCGAGCGGATCGCCGTGGACGGCCGCGTGACCGCAGGCAGCTCGGCAATCGACCAGGCGCCCATCACCGGCGAGAGCGTCCCCGTCGACAAGGCGCCGGGCGACCCGGTGTTTGCCGGCACCATCAACCAGCACGGCGAACTCGAATACGAGGTGACGGCGAAGGCGAGCGACTCCACGCTCGCGCGCATCATCAAGGCAGTCCAGGAGGCGCAAGCCACCCGCGCGCCGACGCAGCGCTTCGTCGATGCCTTCTCGAAGTACTACACGCCGGCGGTTTTCGCGTTCGCGATCGGCGTGGCGCTGGTCCCGCCGCTGTTTCTCGCCGCGGACTGGATGACCTGGGTCTACCGGGCGCTGGTAATGCTGGTGATTGCGTGCCCGTGCGCGCTGGTCATCTCCACGCCGGTGACGGTCGTCTCGGGTCTCACGGCGGCCGCCCGCCGGGGCATCCTCATCAAGGGCGGCCTGTACCTGGAGCAGGGCCATCGACTCACGGTGCTCGCACTGGACAAGACCGGCACGCTGACGCAGGGCCGCCCCACGCTCACGGACATCGTTCCCCTGGTGGGCTCCGAGGCGCAGGTGCTGCGCCTGGCGGCGGCGTTGTCCGGCCGCAGCGACCATCCGGTGTCCAGGGCGGTCGTT
>JBIQMK010000301.1:0-3474 GCA_044463365.1 Rhodanobacter sp.
GCAGCTGAAAAAGCTGCGCGCCGAGGTCGACCTGCTGACGATGACCGCCACGCCGATCCCGCGCACGCTGAACATGGCCATGGCCGGCCTGCGCGACCTGTCGCTGATCGCCACCCCGCCCGCCCACCGCACCGCCGTACGCACCTTCATCGCCGCGTGGGACTCGGCCACCATCCGCGAAGCCCTGCAGCGCGAGCTGTCGCGCGGCGGCCAGGTCTACTTTCTGCACAACGAGGTGCAGAGCATCGAACGCACCGTGCGCGAGTTGGAGGAGTTGGTGCCCGAGGCGCGCATCCGCATCGCCCACGGCCAGATGCCGGAGCGCGAGCTGGAAAGCGTGATGGCCGACTTCCATCGCCAGCGCTTCAACGTGCTGGCCTGCACCACGATCATCGAAACCGGCATCGACATCCCCACCGCCAACACCATCATCATCGACCGCGCCGACCGTTTCGGCCTGGCGCAGCTGCATCAGCTGCGCGGTCGCGTGGGCCGCTCGCACCACCGCGCCTACGCGTACCTGATCGTGCCGGACCACCGCTCGATCACCGCCGACGCGCAGAAGCGGCTCGAGGCGCTGGCCTCGCTGGAAGAATTGGGCGCGGGTTTCACCCTGGCCACCCACGATCTGGAAATCCGCGGCGCGGGCGAGCTGCTGGGCGAGGAGCAATCGGGCCAGATCCAGGAAGTGGGCTTCGGCCTGTACACCGAGCTGCTGGACCGCGCCGTGCGCGCGCTGAAGTCGGGCAAGGTGCCGGACTTCGACCTCACCAGCGAACACGAGACCGAGGTGGAACTGCACCTGCCGGCGCTGATCCCCGACGACTACCTCCCCGACGTGCACACCCGTCTGACGCTGTACAAGCGCATCGCCAGCGCCCGCAGCCATGGCGACCTGCGCGACCTGCAGGTGGAGATGATCGACCGCTTCGGGCTGCTGCCGGATAGTGCCAAGCAACTGTTCGCGGTGGCCACGCTGAAGCTGATGGCCACGCCGCTGGGCATCCGCAAGCTGGATCTGGGCGCGGCCGGCGGGCGCATCGTCTTCCGCGAGAAGCCCGAGATCGACCCGATGACCATCATCAACCTGATCCAGCGTCAGCCGCGCATCTACAAACTGGATGGGCAGGACAAGCTGAAGATCATCATGGATCTGCCGGGCGCGACGGAACGCGTGCGTGCTGCGCAGGAGTTGCTGGTGACGTTGGGTGCGCGGCGGCCGGGTTGAAGCGTGGTCCGAACAAGCCGTCATTCCAGCGAAAGCTGGAATCCAGTGCCTTCATGCAGTGACCGGGAGTCGCTGGATCCCAGCTTTCGCTGGGATGACGGCAATGGCCTGTTTCGCCAGGACTACGCGCGAGCCTCGATCAGCGCACCCTAAGCATCAGCCGCCAGAGCTGCCGCGGCTTCATTGATAAACCCGGCCAGCTCACCCGGATCATTGGCGATGGCAGTCGCCCCGGCCAACGTCAACTCCCCGCGGCTGCCGAAACCCCACAACACGCCAAACCCGCGCACCCGGTTCGCCACCGCGCCCTCCATGTCGAAACGGCGGTCGCCAATCATCACCGCGTGTTCGGGCGCGGTCTGGAAATCAGCCAGCGCGGCGCCGATCATCGACGCCTTTTCGCAATGCGGGTTGCCTGGCTCGGGGCCATACACGTGCTGGAACGCCGCGCCGAACGGCAGGCCGTCGACGATCGGCAGGGCGTGGAGCCGCGGCTTGCTGGTGACCACCGCCAGCTGGTGACCGGCCGCCTGCAGGCCGTCGATCAACGACGCCATGCCCGCATACACCGTGTGCTCGCGCCAGCCGATCGCCTTGAAGCGGTCGTGATAATGATCGATGGCCTGCGCGACTTTCGCCGCGTCGTTGTCCATCAACGCGGCGAAACCCTGGTGCAGTGGCGGACCGATCCAGTCGCGCAGAACCTCGGGCGTTGGCGCCGGCACGTCCATCTGCACCAGCGCATGGCGGATGCAGCTGAAGATGCCCAGCTCCGAATCGATCAGGGTGCCATCGAGGTCGAACAGGCAAAGCATTACCTGGCGGCCCGCGCCTTCAAGGCGGTGACCGCCGGCAGCTCCTTGCCCTCCAGGAATTCCAGGAACGCGCCGCCGCCGGTGGAGATGTAGGAGACGTCGTCGGCAATGCCGTACTTGTCCACCGCGGCCAGCGTGTCGCCGCCGCCGGCGATCGAGAACGCCGGCGAGGCGGCGATGGCGCGCGCCAGGGTTTCGGTGCCCTTGCCGAACGCGTCGAACTCGAACACGCCGACCGGGCCGTTCCACACCACAGTGCCCGCCTTGGCGATCAGCTCGGCGTACATCTGCGCGGTGCGCGGTCCGATGTCCAGGATCATCTCGTCGCTTTGCACTTCATCGACCGCCTTCACCGTGGCTGGCGCCTGCGCCGAGAAGGTGGGCGCCACTACTACGTCCACCGGCACCGGCACGTCGGCGCCGCGCGCCTTGGCGTCGGCCATCACTTTCTTGGCCGCGTCGATCAGGTCGGGCTCGACCAGCGAGTTGCCGATCGGCAGGCCCATTGCCGCAATGAAGGTGTTGGCGATGCCGCCGCCCACGATCAGCTGGTCGACCTTGCCGATGAGGTTTTCCAGCAGGGTCAGCTTGGTGGACACCTTGGAGCCGGCGACGATCGCCAGCAGCGGGCGCGCCGGGTTTTCCAGCGCCTTGCCCAGCGCGTCGAGCTCGGCCGACAGCAACGGGCCGGCGGCGGCCACGGGCGCAAACTTGATCACGCCGTGGGTGGAAGCCTGCGCGCGGTGCGCGGTACCGAACGCGTCCATCACGAAGATGTCGCACAGCGCGGCATATTTCTTCGCCAGCGCGTCGTCGTCCTTGCCCTCGCCCACGTTCATGCGGCAGTTCTCCAGCACCACCACCTCGCCGCTGGCGACCTCGACGCCGTCGAGGTAATCGGCCACCAGCCGTACCGGCGCGCCGAGCTGCTCGCCCAGCCAGGTGGCCACCGGCGCCAGCGAGGACTCGGCATCGAACTGGCCTTCCTTCGGGCGGCCCAGGTGCGACAGCACCAGCACCTTGGCGCCGGCATCGCGGGCGGCGCGGATCGTGGGCAGGGCGGCGTCGAGGCGCTGGGTGGAGGTGATGTGGCCGTTGTCGATCGGCACGTTCAGGTCTTCGCGGATCAATACGCGCTTGTCGCGCAGATCGAGATCGCTCATGCGGGTGACGGACACGGCAGGACTCCAGTGATATGTTTGGACGACCGCCCGGACCAGGGCGGCCGGGCAGGAACCGCCTATTGTCCGGCGCGGCCGGCGTCGAAGCAAACCGCGGCATTATTCCGATCACCTGCAGGAGCCGAGCCTTGACCTCCACGCTGACCCTGTATGGCTACTGGCGCTCCAGCGCCGTCTACCGCGTACGCATCGCGCTCAACCTCAAGGCGCTGGACTACCAGTACAGGCCGCTGCACCTGCTGCGCGACGG
>JBIQMK010000302.1:0-3435 GCA_044463365.1 Rhodanobacter sp.
ACACCGGCAGCGCCGCCACCCGCGATGCGATGCACCAGCAGGCGAAAGCACAGGAAGAGGAAGCGCTCACCGATTCGATGCGCATCTTCCGCTGGGGCCTGGAAGGCGGCCGCCCGACCGACGGTCGCCCCGGCGTGCAGCCGGAGTGGTTCTACAAGGGCAACGGCCACATCGTCGTGGGCACGGGCGCGCCGCTGTCGTCGCCCGGCTTCGCGCTGGATGGGGGCGAGGAGCCGGAGCTGGTCGGCATCTACCTGATCGACGACACGGGCACGCCGCGGCGCCTGGGCTTTGCGCTGGGCAACGAATTCTCCGACCACGTGACCGAACGGCAGAACTACCTGTATCTCGCCCACTCGAAACTGCGCCAGTGCGCGGTGGGGCCGGAGCTGTGGACCGGCGAACTGCCGGACGACCTGCGCGGGCAGAGCCGCATCCGCCGCCAGGGCAAGGTGATCTGGGAGAAGCCTTTCGTCACCGGCGAGTCGAACATGTGCCACACGCTGGCCAACCTCGAGTACCACCATTTCAAGTACGCCGCCCACCGCCGTGCGGGCGACGTCCACCTGCATTTCATGGGCACGGCAACCCTGAGCTTCGCCGACGGCATCCGCGTGGAGCCGGGCGACGAGTTCGAGATCGACCTGCCGGCGATGGGCGCGCCGCTGCGCAACACGCTGCAGGTCGTCGACGACGATTTTTCGATCGGCGGCGTGCAGCCGCTGTAGGGCGGCAAGGCCAGGGCTTCATCGCTGGCAAGGGATCGAGTGACGGCGCCAAACCCATGCTACTGGGGAACAGGGACGGTACGCGGCGGAGTTGTACACCACGGCGAAGGCGACCTGCACGGTCGCCCGAGACCAGGATCGGCGTTGCGCGTGCATCCCGCGGGGGCGGGGCACTACCTGTATCGACCAGCACCACATGACCGGTTTCGAAGGGGAAGAACATGTATCAATCCGACAGCGAGGCAACCGCCATGGCACCTCTGGACGTGTCCGCGGGTCAGCATAGAAAGCCGCTGCCCATCATCTACATCGTGGGGCCGATCGCCGCACTCGCCGGCTTGTTGTTCGGCATGGACATCGGCGTCATCTCGGGCGCGCTGCCGCTGATTGCCGAGGCGTTCCATGCCTCCGACCTGGTCCAGGAACTGATCGTCAGCGCGATGATGGCCGGCGCGGCGGTGGGTGCGGTCGGCGGCGGCTGGTTGTCGCACCGTTTCGGGCGCCGGGTCACGCTGCTGATCAGCGGCGTGGTGTTCGTGGTGGGCGCGGTGGGATGCGCCGTGGCGATGTCGTCGTCCACGCTGATCGTGATGCGGGGCCTGTTGGGTGTCGCGGTGGGCATCTCGTCCTACATCGCACCGATCTATCTGTCGGAGATGTCGCCCGAGCGCAACCGCGGCGCGCTGATCGCCTGTTACCAGTTGTCCATCATGATCGGCATCCTGCTTGCCTATCTGATCGGCGCGGGCCTCAGCTATTCCGGCAACTGGCGCATGATGCTGGGCTCGATGGCGCCGCTGGCGGCGATCCTGGTGGTCACGATGTTCTTCCTGCCCACCAGCCCGCGCTGGTTGATGTCCAAGAAGCGGGATGACGAGGCGCTCGCCGTCATGCTGAAGCTGAGGCAGAACGATCTCGCGGTCGCCGAGGCGGAATTGGCGGCCATCCGCGTGAGCCTGCAGGTGGAGGGCAACGGTTTCAGGTTGTTCCGCACGAATCCGAATTTCCGTCGCTCGACCTATCTGGGCATGCTGTTGCAGTTCATGCAGCAGTTCACGGGCGCCAACGTGATCCTGTATTACGCGCCGAAGATCCTGGGCCTGGCCGGCATCGCCACCGGGGCCAACCGCATGTGGGGTACGGTCGCCATCGGTGCGTTGATGGTGCTGGCCACCTTCATCGCCATCCATCAGGTCGATCGCCTGGGCCGCAAGCCGTTGCTGTACATCGGCTATTCCGTCATGGGCTTGTGCATGCTGGGCATGGCGGCGCTGTTCCATGTGGGGCTGGGAACCGGGCATTCCGCCGGCATTGCGATCGCGTTGCTGGTGGCGTTCGTGATCGCCTATGCGATGTCCGCCGCGCCGGTGGTGTGGATCCTGTGCTCGGAGATCCAGCCGCTGAACGGTCGCGACTTCGGCGTGTCCTGCTCGACGGTGACCAACTGGGTGAGCAACTTCGTGGTCGGCGCCACCTTCCTGTCGCTGCTGACGGCGCTGGGCACCGGGCCGACGTTCGCCCTCTATGCGGCGCTCAACTTCCTGTTCATCGGTCTGGTCTGGCGACTGTTGCCGGAAACCAAGGGCGTGACCCTGGAGAACATCGAACGCAAGCTGATGTCCGGCGTACGCCTGCGCGACATCGGCATCTGACGGCGTGCGCCCCGCGGCCGTCGGCTTGCGGGGCGCATCCATGGCATCCCCACAGCGAGGAGTTCGTCCGTGAAGAATCCCCATCGTCATCTGATGTTGAGCCTCGCCTGCGCGCTATTGCTTCCCGGTGCTGCGCTGGCCACGACCGCCACGCGTTCGAGCTTTGGCTCGATGCCCGACGGTCGCACGGTCGAGGCGGTCAAGCTCAAGAACGGGCACGGCACCAGCGTCACGGTGATTTCGTACGGCGCGCGGGTGCAGTCGCTCCTCACGCCCGATCGCCACGGCCACCTGGCGGATGTGGCGCTGGGCTACAACACGATGGACGGCTATCTGTCCAAACGCCAGTTCTTCGGTGCCACTGTCGGGCGCTTCGCCAACCGGATCGCCAAGGGGCAGTTCACGCTCGAGGGCGTGCGTCACCAGCTGACCCTCAACGACGGGCCCAATTCCCTGCATGGCGGCACCGACGGCCTCGATACGCGGTTGTGGAAGATCACCTCCGTCGCCGAGGGCCCGACGGCCAGCGTCACCTTCAGCGACATCAGCCCCGATGGCGACCAGGGCTATCCCGGCCGCTTGACGGTCACCGTCACGTACTCGCTGGGCGAAGACAATCAGCTGACCATCGACCACCGCGCCACCACCGACAAGACGACCATCGTCAACCTGTCCAACCACACCTACTGGAACCTCGACGGCGAAGGCTCGGGCACGGTGATGGATCAGAAGCTGACGATCCCGGCCGATGAGATCACGCCGGTGGACGACACGCTGATCCCCACCGGCGCTTTCGTTGCCGTGGCGGGCACGCCCTACGATTTCCGCCAGGCCAAGGCGATCGGCAAGGACATCCGCGATGGCCGCTCGGCCCAGCTGATGACCGGCAAGGGCTACGACATGAACTGGGTGATCAGCCGCGCAAAGAGTGCCAAGCCGCGGTTGGTGGCGCAGGTGGAGTCGCCCGACAGCGGCCGCGTGCTGCGCCTGTATTCGGACCAGCCGGGCCTGCAGTTCTATTCCGGCAATTTCCTCGACGGCACCACGGTGGGCAA
>JBIQMK010000303.1:0-3433 GCA_044463365.1 Rhodanobacter sp.
GCAGCAGCCCTTTCAACAGCGGCCGCAACACACCGAACGCTACCAGAAGCGCCAGCAATATTCCGATGCCCTGTTTGATCAAATCCATCATGCCCGGCCGTTGCCAGAACGGCGCATCGGGCAGGGCCTCCGGCGTGGGGCCGCGCTGGAACGACTGGTTCACCACGCTGACGCTGTCGCCGCGGGCGGCGTTGAAGCCAACCGCGTTCTTGGTCAGGTCGGTGAGATGTTGCAGTTCCTGCGCGGTGAACGGCACGCTGGTGGCCGGCTTGGGGTCGCCATTTTGGTCGGTACCGCCGCTGACCAGCTTGTTGTCCAGCACCACCGCCACGGTGAGCCGGGCCAGCCGCCCGGCCGGATCGCTGACATGGCTGATAGTGCGGTCCAGCTCGTAATTGCGGGTGGCGCTGCTGGAGGTATCGACCGTGCTGCTGGTGGTCGTGGTGGTGGTGCCGGGCGGCGCTTTCGGATCGGGCTTGGCGCCAGCGGCGCCGGCATCCGGCTTGGCCGCGGTCGGCTGCGCCACCAACGCAGGTGGCTGGTTGCTCAGCGCTCCGGGCACACCGCCCTGGGCGCCGTCGCCGCGGCGCTCGCTGCTGGTCTGCTCGCTGCGCAGCGCCGGATGCTCGTGGCCGAAGGTTTCGGTGGCTTTCTCGGTCTGGCTGAAATCCAGATCCGCGTAGACCTGCGCGCGCACCCGGCCCGGCCCCACCAGCGGGGTCAGCAGCTGTTCGATGCGTTCGGCGTAGGTGTTCTCGATGCGGGTGGAAAGACGCAGGCGGCTGTCGCCGATGGCGCCGGGGCTGTCCGGATCGGTGGTGAGCAACTGGCCTTGCTGGTCGACCACCGACACCTGGCGCGTATCCAGATCGGGCACGCTGGCCGACACGAGATGGACGATGGCCGCCACCTGGCCGGCGTCCAGCTGGCGGCCGGGATACAAGGTCACCAGCACCGACGCGGTGGCCGGGCGATTGTCGCGTATGAAGGCCGACGGCTTGGGCAGGGCCAGGTGCACGCGCGCGGCGCGCACCGACTGCAATCCACTGATGGTGTTGCCCAGGTCGGTCTCCAGCAGTTGCTGGTAACGGGTGCGCTCGGCCAGGTCGCTCATGCCGAACGGCGAATCGCCGCCCGGCGTGGCCGTGGACGATGCCGTGCCCTGCGGCAAACCCTGGCCGGCCAGCTTCAACCGCAGCGCGGCCAGGTCGGCGGCGGGCGCCATGATCGACGAACCGTCGCTGCTGAGCTGGAACGGCGTATTGCTCGACTGCAGTTGCTGGGTGATCGCGGCCGCATCGGCCTGGCTCAGCCCGGCATACAGCAGCCCGTAATTCGGGCCGCGCGACCACAGCACCACGGCAACCCCCAGCGCCACCGCGCCGGCCACCGCCACCAGCAGCAACAGCTGGCGCGCCGCCGGATTGCGGGAAAGCTGCTTGAAGGTATCAAGGCGACCGTTGTTGTCGGTGGTCGCGATGCCGTTGTCGGCCATGGGGCTGCTCGTTTTCTATGAAGGGAGTCGGCGGCGGACGAATGCGTGCGTCAGACCGGCATGTTCATGATGTCCTTGTACGCATCGACCAGCTTGTTGCGCACGGTGACCATGCTGCGCAATGACAGGTCGGCCTTCTGCATCGCGATCATGGTGCGACCCAGATCCGCGCCGGCATCGCCGCGCTCGAAACTCGCCGCCATGCGGCCCGCTTCCATCTGGGTTTGCCCCACCGATGCGATCGACTGCTTCAGCAAGGCGGAGAAGTCCGGCTGGCCCGCCGCCGGAGCCGCCTTGAACGCGGTTTCCGCCGGACGCACCTGCGCCGTCATCTGGCGCATCTGGGCGAGCAGGTTGTTGACTTCGATCGTGCTCATGACTGCCTCATCTACAGCGGGCGGGTGACGAAATCCCGACACGTGTCGGGTTTGCATGATGTGGATGCACGAGGCGTGCCAGTTGTTGCCGGGAATCGGGAATGGGGAATCGCAATAGCATCGCCGCGCGCGGCTCTTGCGGTTTCGCTGTCATCCCGTTCACGCCGAGCGCGATGCGCGCCCACAGGCAACGCCGAAGGCATGCCCTTCGACTCCGGCCTTCGGCCTACGCTCAGGGCGAACGGTGAGGGAAAGCGGCCTGGCCAGCAAAAGCCGCCAGCCCATGCTCTTGCGATTCCCCATTCCCGATTCCCGATTCCCGGCCTTACGCCGCCATGCTCCCCTGCAAGCCGTACTTGCGCAGCTTTTCCACCAGCGTGGTGCGCTGCATGTGCAGCAGGCGCGCCGCGTGGGCCACCACACCGCCGGTGGCGTCGAGCGCCTGGCGGATCAGGCCCACTTCGATGTCGGCCAGGTGATCCTTCAGGTCCAGGCCGTCCTCCGGCAGCAAGCCCAGGCTGGCCACGGACGGGCGCGCGTCGCCGATGTCGGCGACGGCGGGGGCACGCCCTTCCATCATGGCCAGCAAGTCGGAACTGCGTACTTCCTCGCATGCCAGCTGGCCGCGGTATTTCTCGGGCAGGTCGCTGGCGCGGACTTCACCGTGCGGAAACAGGATCGCCATGCGCTCGACCAGGTTGGACAGCTCGCGCACGTTGCCGGGCCAGGGGTAGGCCTGCAATGCCTGTATCGCGCCCGCGCTGAAGCGCACCACGCCCAGGCCGCGGCGGGCCAGCCGCTGGTTGAATTCGGTGATCAGCACGGACAGATCGTCCAGCCGCTCGCGCAGCGCGGGCAGTTCCAGCGGGAATACGCTGAGCCGGTAGTAGAGATCCTCGCGGAACTGGCCGTTGGTGATGGATTGCTCGAGGTTGCGATGCGTGGCGGCAATGATGCGCACGTCGCAATGCTGGGTCTTGTTGCCGCCGACGCGCTCGAACACGCGCTCCTGCAGCACGCGCAGCAGTTTCACCTGCATCGGCAGGCTCATGTCGCCGATCTCGTCGAGAAACAGCGTGCCGCCCTCGGCCATCTCGAAACGGCCCTTGCGGGTGCTGATGGCGCCAGTGAACGAGCCCTTCTCGTGGCCGAACAATTCGCTTTCCAGCAACTCGGCGGGAATCGCGCCGCAGTTGATCGCCACGAAGGGTTTGTCACGGCGCGGGGAGCTGTCGTGGATCGAGCGCGCCACCATTTCCTTGCCGGTGCCCGACTCGCCCAGCACCAGCACGCTGGAATCGAACGGCGCCACTTGGCGGATCAATGCGTTGACGTGAGTCATCGGCGCGGACTGGCCCACGAAGCGCACGCCGCTGCCCTGGCCGCCAAGCAGGCGCGCGTACATGGCGCGCATCGCCTCGGCCATCTGCTCGTAACGCAACGGGAATTCCAGTGTGGCGACACGGGTGGCGAACGGCGACGACGAGGCCGTGAAGCGCCCCAGCCAGGCCGAATCGTCGGCCAGCAGCATCGGCACGTGCGCCGCCGCGTCGCCCAGCAG
>JBIQMK010000304.1:0-3411 GCA_044463365.1 Rhodanobacter sp.
GCGCCGGGCACCGTGTCGGGCGGGTTCGCGGTGTCGTCGTGTTTGCCACAGGCCGACAGCGCCATCGTGGACGCGACGACCAGCCCTGCAACGATCACTATTTTCATGGGGATTCCTCGGTGCAAGAAGGTGCGAGCGCGGCAATCACGATAGTCACATCTCACGTTCCACGGCAAACCATGACACCGCGCCCGCGCCGCCGACCCTAACCGGCCCCTTGTTGCGGTCGCGGCTGCGCGGCATGAAGATGACTTCACGCCTTCACCACGCCGGTCAGAGCCATGTGCCGCAGCCGCAGCGCATTGCTCACCACCGATACCGAACTGAGGCTCATCGCCAGCGCCGCGATCATCGGCGACAGCGTGATGCCGGGCCACGGATACAGCACGCCCGCCGCCAGCGGTACGCCGACGGCGTTGTAGACGAAGGCGAAAAACAGGTTCTGGTGGATATTGCGCACGGTGGCCTGCGACAGCGCACGGGCTCGCACGATCGCGCCCAGTTCACCTTTCACCAGCGTGACGCCGGCGCTTTCCATCGCCACGTCGGTACCGCTGCCCATGGCCATTCCGATGTCGGCGGCGGCCAGCGCGGGCGCATCGTTGATGCCGTCGCCGGCCATCGCCACGCGCCGGCCCTGCGCACGCAATGCGTTCACCACCTCGGCCTTGCCGGCTGGCGAAACCTCGGCGTGGACTTCGTCGATGCCCAGCTCACGCGCCACCGCCTGCGCGGTGGTGGCGCTGTCGCCGGTGAGCATGACCAGGCGCAGTCCGGCGGCGTGCAGCGCCGCGATTGCCTGGGGCGTGTCCGGCTTGATGCGATCGGCCACGGCCAGCAAGGCGGCGAGCTCGCCGTCGATGGCCAGAAACATCACGGTGGCGCCGCTGGCGCGCAGTGCTTCGGCGCGCGCCACGGCGGCGTCATCGACGGCGATACGCAACTCGGCCATGAGTTTGGCGTTGCCGAGTGCGGCGTGATGGCCCACCGCCGACAGCTCGGCCCCGGCAACCACGGCACTGACGCCACGCCCGGTCAACGACCGGAAATCCGCGACATCGAGCACCGGCGCGTTCTCGCCCTCCGCCGCCATCATGATCGCCCGCGCCAACGGATGTTCGCTGGGACGCTCCAATGCCGCGGCGATCGCCAGCAGTTGTTGGCGCGACCGCCCCGCCACACTCACCAGCTCGGTCAGCACGGGCTTGCCCAGCGTCAACGTGCCGGTCTTGTCCACCACCAGCGTGTCGATATCGCGCAGGGTTTCGATGGCGCCGGCATCCTTGAACAGCACGCCGTGCTGCGCACCGCGACCGCTGGCGACCATGATCGAGATCGGCGTGGCCAGCCCCAGCGCGCAAGGGCACGCGATGATCAGCACGGACACCGCCGCGATCAGCGCGTGGGTCAATGCCGGCGCAGGGCCGAACACCGCCCAGATCACGAAGGCCAGCACGGCCACCGCCACCACCGCCGGCACGAACCACGCCGCCACGCGGTCGGCCACGCGCTGCAATGGCGCCTTGCTGCGCTGCGCCTGCGCCACCAGCGCCACGATCTGCGCCAGCATGGTTTCGCGGCCGATCCGCTGCGCCCGCATCGTCAGGGCGCCATCCTGATTGACCGTACCGCCGACCAGCGGATCGCCTTTCCCCTTGGCCACCGGCATCGGTTCGCCGGTGAGCATGGATTCATCGACGTGGCTTTCGCCGTCCAGCACCGCGCCGTCCACCGGCACTTTCTCGCCTGGACGCACCCGCAACACGTCACCCACCTCGAGCGCATCCAGCGGCACGTCGCTTTCGCTGCCGTCGCTGGCGATCCGGCGCGCACGCTTCGGCGCCAATCCAAGCAAGGCCTTCAAGGCCGCGCCGGTACGCCGCCGTGCACGAAATTCCAGAAAATCGCCCAGGGTCACCAGCGTCACGATCACCGCCGCGGATTCGAAGTACACCGCCACCCGGCCATGCGTATCGCGGAAACCGCTCGGAAACAGGCCCGGCCACAGAAACGCCACCGCGCTGTAGATCCACGCCACGCCGGTACCCAGCGCGATCAGCGTGTACATGTTCGGCTGCCACGGCTTCAACGACTGCCAGCCCCGGCGGAAGAACGGCGCCCCGCCCCACAACACCACCAGCGTGGCCAGCACGGCCTCGATCCAACCGGCGATGCCAGCCCACGGCGACGGCAGCTGCCAGCCGAACAGGTGCGGTCCCATCGCCAGCGCGAACACGGGCAAGGTCAACACCACCAGCGTCCAGAACCGGCGCGCCATGCCGGCCAGTTCACCCGCATCGTCCTCGTCCGGGTTCGGCATCATCGGCTCCAGCGCCATGCCGCACTTGGGGCAATCGCCGGGGCCGACCTGCTGCACTTCCGGATGCATCGGGCAGGTGTAGATCGTGCCGGCAGGCGCCGCGATGGGCGCCACCTTTCCTTGCAGATACGCCGGCGGATCAGCCACGAACTTCTCGCGGCAACGGGCCGCGCAGAAGTAATACGTGTGGCCCTCGTGCTCGGCGTGGTGTTTGGCCGTCGCCGGATCGACCGTCATGCCGCAGACCGGATCTTTCACCGCGGCTGCCTGCGTGCCGCCGCCACAACACGACGCGCTCATGGCATCACCTCGTCATCGGCCAACGCGCGCAAGATCGGGCAATCCTCCGGTTTGCCATGCCCCGGACACGACGCCACCAGTTGCGCCAGCCCGTCACGCACGCGTTGCAGCTCGACAATGCGTTGCTCGATCGCAGCCAGCCGTTGCTGCGCCCGCTGCTTCACCGCTTTCACGCCGCGCTGGCGATCCGCCGACAGCGCCAACAACTCGCGGATCTCCTCCAGCGTAAAACCCAGATCCTTGGCCCGCCGGATAAAACGCAACTGCGCGACCGCGCCCTCGTCATAACTGCGATATCCGGATGCGCGTCGCTGCGGCTCGGGCAACAGCCCTTCGCGTTCGTAGTAACGGATCGTGTCGATCGCCACACCGACGCGCTTGGCGACGGCACCGATGGTGAGGGAGGCAGGCTGGATGTTCATGCCGCATAGTCTAGACCCGTGATCCAGGTCCAGAGTCAAGCGGACTCAATGCGACAGCTCGTGGCTTCTCCACGCCATGCCGTTCGGCCTGGCTTTCGCGAAGCATCGCGCACGACCGAAGGAAGCCCCTTGCGGACAGGTGCGCTCCTACAGCTGCCGGGGATCGCGCTCAGCGGCCGAAGATGATTTCCTCGCCTTCGTGATCGCGGTCCCAGCTGCGCAGTTCGTCGCGGATGTGGGCGATGCGCTGGCGTCCGAGCGCGTTGCGCTCCTCGTCCAGCACCTGGCCATCGAGCAGTTCGGCCAGTCGTTGCGCGGTGGGCAGCATCGCGTCCCAGGCGTGCAAGGCCGGCAGCGGCGCCGGCAGGG
>JBIQMK010000305.1:0-3403 GCA_044463365.1 Rhodanobacter sp.
CCTTGAGCGGGGTTGCGCTCACCTGGCCTGCGTCAGTGGCGTCGCTGGAAGAAAGTGTGGCGATCAACGTCGATACTCAGTCGATCCACACGCGCTCGTCGCCCGCGGCGGGTACCACTTCGCCGATCACCGCGCTGGCCAGCCCGTGCGTGGCCAGCAGCGCCGAAGCCGCGGCCACCGCATCGGCCGGCAGGATCACCGTGAAACCCACGCCGCAGTTGAACGTGCGCCACATTTCCTCGCGCGCCACGTTGCCCTCGCGCATCAGCCAGTCGAACACCGGCGGCAACGCCAGCGCCGACGCCTGCAGCGCCAGCCCCAGGCCGTCCGGCACCACGCGGATGATGTTTTCCTTCAGGCCGCCGCCGGTGATGTGGGCCAGGCCGTGTACCTGATCCGACTGAGCGCGCAGCAGATCCAACATCGGCTTCACGTAAATGGTGGTGGGCGCCATCAGCGCATCGGCCAGCTTGACGCCGCCGAGGTCGAGATCCAATGGATTGCCGGCGCGATCAAGGATCTTGCGGATCAGCGAATAGCCGTTGGAATGCGGGCCGGACGAGGCCACGCCCAGGATCACGTCACCGGCCACGATGCCGGCGCCGCTGAGCATTTGCGATTTCTCCACCGCGCCCACGGTGAAGCCGGCCAGGTCGTATTCGCCCGATGGATACATGTCGGGCATTTCGGCCGTCTCGCCGCCGATCAGCGCGCAACCGGCCAGTTCGCAACCCCTGGCGATGCCGCCGACCACGGCCGCGGCGGTGTCCACGTCCAGTTTGCCGGTGGCGAAATAATCGAGGAAGAACAGCGGCTCGGCGCCCTGCACCAGCACGTCGTTGACGCACATGCCCACCAGGTCGATGCCGATGGAGTCGTGGCGGCCGAGGATCTGCGCCAGCTTCAGCTTGGTGCCGACGCCGTCGGTGCCCGACACCAGCACGGGCTCCTTGTAGCGGCCGGAAAGGTCGAACAGGCCGCCGAAGCCGCCCAGTCCGCCCATCACCTCCGGGCGCAGCGTGCGCTTGACCAGCGGCTTGATGCGTTCGACCAGGGCATTGCCCGCGTCGATGTCGACGCCGGCGGCGCGGTAGGTGAGGGCGTCTGACATGGCGTAAACCGGCTGGATGAAAACGCGCAAGTTTAGCAGTTATGTGACGCCGGCTGGCCGTTGGCAGCACGGACTTTTCCATCCACGCCGTGGCCGTCATGGACGCTGGCAGCGCGATTGGGCAGACTTCCTGCCGTTGCCCGCCAAGAATCCATGCTTATGCGCCTGTCCCGTCTGTCGATTGTCGCCCTGTTGCTGGCGTTTGTGGCGTGGTCGCCGCTGCACGCGCAGGTCCCGGGTTCGCCGTATTCGGTCACGGTACCGGTCAGCGACACCAGCAGCGCCCAGCGCGACGAGGCGTTCGCCACGGCGCTGGGCCAGGTGCTGGTGCGCGTGGCGGGCGGGCAGGATCTGCGCAGCAAGGCCGGTTACGCCGACGCGCTGGGCAAGGCGCGCTCGCTGGTGCAGCAGTTCCAGTACGCCAAGGCGGACGGCGGCGGCCTTTCGCTGCAGGTGAATTTCGAGCCCGGCGCGGTGCGGCGGCTGGTCAAGACGCTGGGCGTGTCCAGCGCCGGCGTCAAGCCGCCCGTGCTGTTGCTGGTGAAGGGCAGCGATGGCCAGTTGTTGCGGCAGGACGATCTGGGCAGCCTGGCCCAGGCGGTGACAGCCGGTGGCACCAACGTGGTGTATCCGAACCCTGCGAGCCCGCCGGAACTGGCGCGCGTGGCGGCCGCCGATCCGGCCACGCTGGCGTCGCTCAATCAGCAGTATCACACCGGGCTGGTGTTGCTCGGCAACCTGCACGACGGTGGCGGCGACTGGGTGCTGGTGTCCGGCGGAAAAGCACAACGCTGGAGCAACCAGGGCGCGACCGAAGACGCCGTGCTCGCCGATGCCGGCCATGCCGCGGTCAGCCGCGTGGGCCAGCAACTCAACGTGGTCAGCGCCACCGTCACCACCAGCCGGCTGTGGGTGGACGGCGTGGGTTCGGCCATGGCGTATGCCAACCTGCTGTCGGTTCTCAACGCAGACCCCATCGTGCGCAGCGTGACGACGCTGGGCGCCCAGGATGACGGCATCATGCTGGAAGTCAGGGCGGCGCTGCCGGCGGCGGCGTTGGCCACCAGTCTGGCCGCTGGCGGGCGCCTGCTGCAGGACGCGCCGCACGATGGCGCCGATGCCAGCCTGCGCTGGCTGCGTTGATGCCCGTGGACGGCGTGCAGGGCATCGACCCATGAATCAGGACACCTCGCACCGCTGGCAGATGCTGGCCATCACCGCGATCATCGCCTGGCTGATCTGGCTGCTGGCGCCGGTGCTGATGCCGTTCGCGGTGGCCGCCATGCTGGCTTACCTGGGCGATCCGCTGGCCGATCGGCTGGAGCGGCTGGGCTTGCGGCGCATGTGGGCCGCCACCGTGGTGTTCGTGGTGCTGCTGCTGGTGGTCGGTGGCGTATTGCTGCTGCTGATACCGCTGATCGCGCGACAGGTGGAAAACCTCATCGAGAACCTGCCGCGCTATGGCGATTGGGCGCAGCACGTGGCCTGGCCATGGTTGCGCGACCGGCTGCATCTGGACCCGGACACCTTCGACAGCGACCGCCTGCTGGAGGCGATCAAGGCGCACATCGGCTCGATCGGCACCGTCACCGCCACGGTGCTGGGGCGGGTGTCGCGCTCGGGCATCGGCATTGCGATGTGGCTGACCAACCTGGTGCTGATCCCGGTGGTGGCGTTCTACCTGCTGCGCGACTGGGACCGGCTGGTGGCCACCATCGACCGCATGCTGCCGCGCTCGATCCAGCCCACGATCGCGCACCTGGCCCGCGAATCGGACAGCATCCTGGGCGCCTTCGTGCGCGGCCAGCTGCTGGTGATGCTGGCGCTGGGCGTGTTCTACGGCGCGGGGCTGGGCCTGGTCGGGCTCACCGTGGGCCCACTGATCGGCATGGTCGCGGGCCTGCTCAGCTTCGTGCCGTACCTGGGTTTCATCATCGGTTTCGTGGCCGCCATCGTGGCTGTGCTGGTGCAATACGGCGACTGGATGCACCTGCTGCTGGTGTGCGGCGTGTTCGTGCTGGGCCAGTTGCTGGAAGGCTACGTACTGGTGCCCAAGCTGGTGGGCGACAAGATCGGCCTGCATCCGGTGGCGGTGATCTTCGCGGTGCTGGCCGGCGGCTACCTGTTCGGTTTCCTGGGCGTGCTGCTGGCGCTGCCGGCGGCGTCGGTGATCATGGTGCTGCTGCGCTACCTGCTCGAACGCTACCGCATGAGCGAGCTGTACAACGAGGCGGGCCCGGATGATCCGGTAGTCGCCGAGGTCGAGCTCAACGTGCACAGCGATGGCCGCGT
>JBIQMK010000306.1:0-3398 GCA_044463365.1 Rhodanobacter sp.
GGTCTCGGCCGGCGAGCGCATCTGCCTGATCGGCCGCAACGGTTCGGGCAAATCCACCCTGGTGCAGTTGATCGCACGCCAGCTCTATCCGCTGGTGCGCACCGATGGCGGTGGCCCCAATGTGAGCGTGTTCGGCCGTGACCGCTGGAACGTCAGCGCATTGCGCCAGCTGCTGGGCATCGTGTCGCCGGCGCTGCAACTCGACTACACCAGCGATACGCCACTGGAAGTGTTCGATGCGGTGGTGTCGGGTTTCTTCTCCGCGCGTGGGCTGGGGCTGGATCACCAGGTCAGCGACCGCATGCGCGAACAGGCGCAGCAGGCGCTCGAGCAGATCGGTGCCGCGCATCTCATCGGCCGGCCGATGGCCACGCTGTCCACCGGCGAGGCGCGCCGCCTGCTGATCGCGCGGGCGCTGGTGCACCAGCCGCGGGCGCTGCTGCTGGACGAACCCTGCGCGGGGCTGGACATGGCCAGCCGTCGCCACTTCCTGGAGAACCTGCGCCAACTGGCCCGTGGCGGCACCACGCTGATGCTGGTGACCCACCACGTCGAGGAGATCGTGCCGGAAATCGCCCAGGTATTGTTGCTGCGCGAGGGGCGTGTACTGCGCCAGGGCAGCAAGGCTGACGTACTCACCGGCCCCGCCTTGAGCGAGGCGTTCGGCATGCCGGTGCAGGTGCGGCAGCATGGCGACTACTACGCCGCCACACCCGCCTGACGGCACTTACCAGGGCGCGCAGAAACAATCGGCGTACACGTTGGGCTTGCCCGCCTCCGCGTTGCGCAGCAGCCGCAACGGCCCCGTCATCGCCGGCACCCGCGCAAACCAGCGCGGCAGTTGCACGCCCCAGCTTTGCAGCATGTGCACCGTGGCGCCCTGGCTGAAACCGAGCATGAAGCGTTCGATGCCGCCCAGCGGCGTCTCCTGGTAGCGCACGCCATAGTCCTTGCCCAGTTTCGCGCGTGCCGCGGCATCGGCGACGGCCTCGTGCAGGCCGCCCAGTTGATCGATCAATCCGCGCTGCAAGGCCTGTTCGCCGGTCCACACGCGCCCCTGGGCGATCGCGTCGATGGCGGCATAGCTCTGGCCACGCGCAGTGGCCACGTTGCCCACGAAGTCGCGGTAGCCCTTGTCGATGATGGCCTGGATCACCGCGCCCACCTTCGGGTCCAGCGGGCGGGTGATGTCGAACGCGCCGGCCATCGGGCCGGTGGCCACGCCGTCGCTCTGCACGCCCAGCTTCGCCAGCGTGCCCGGCACGGTGTAGAACAGGCCGAAGATGCCGATCGAGCCGGTGATGGTGTTGGGCTCGGCGAAAATCCGGTTGGCGTTCATCGAGATCCAGTAGCCGCCGCTGGCCGCCACGTTGCCCATCGAGACCACCACGGGAATGCCGGCCGCGCGGGTCAACGCCACTTCGCGGCGGATCTGCTCGGCCGCGTAGACCTCGCCGCCGGGCGAGTTCACCCGCAGCACCAGCGCCCTGGTCTTGCGATCCTCGCGCGCGGCGCGGATCAGCGCCGCGGTGGATTCGCCGCCGATCGATCCGGGCGACTGCTTGCCACCGCTGATCTCGCCCTCGGCCACCACGATGGTGACGCCGGGCGTGCGCGCATCCTCGCGATCGGGCTGGGCGGCGGCGTAACGCGACAGGCTCACCTCGCGAAAGCCGTGTCCTTTCTTGTCGGCCGGCACGCCCTGTTTGCGCAGCATCGCGATCAGTTCCGCGCGGGTGGCGGTGCCGTCCACCAGGTGCTGGTTCAGCGCCAGCTGCGCCAGGTCGCCCTGGGTGCTGGCGATGTGTTGCGGCAACTGGTCGATGTCGTCGCGCAGCGTCGCCGGCGCGATCTTGCGCAGCGCCGCCACTTCATCCAGGTAGCGGTCCCACAGCCCGTTCATCCAGTAGCTGTCGGCCTCCTTCGACTCCACCGAGGCGTGGTCGAGGATGTACGGCTCGGCCGCGCTCTTGAATTCGCCCACGCGGAACAGGTGCACGTCCACGCCCAGCTTGTCCAGCAGGTCCTTGTAGAACAGCCGGTAGTTGGCCAGCCCGGTCAGCAGCAAGCCGCCCTGCGGGTCGATCAGCAGGCGGTCGGCGTGGGCCGCGAGGTAGTACTGGCCCTGGTCGAGATTGACCGCCCACGCGATCACCGGCTTGCCCGCGGCGCGGAAGCGGTCCAGCGCCGCGCCCACTTCGCGCAGCGCGGCAAAGCCGCCGCCCTGCAGGCCGTCGGGCAGCAGCAGGATGCGGGTGATCCGCGGGTCGGTCGCTGCCGCGTCGATGGCGCCGACCAGGTCGCGCAACTGCACCTGCTTGGGGTCCTCGCCTGACAGCCGCGCCAGCGTGCGCTGCATCGGATCGATGCTGAACTGCTCGACCAGTTGGCCGTCCAGCTTCAGCACCAGCACGCTGTGATCCTGCACCGAACGCTGCATGCGGTTGCCGGCGATGCCGGCCGTCAGCGCCAGCAGCAGCACGAACAGCACGCCGAAGAACACCACGTTGATGATCACCAGCCGCACCACGTTGATGCCGCGGCCCAGCGCGGCCAGGAACGCGCCGAAACCACGGCGGCGGCGGAACGGGGGCGGTGGTGTCATGCGTGCTCTTCCACGGAGGCCAAAGTGGCAGCGTAGCCGGTCGCGCCGCCGTGGTCATGCGCGCGCCAGCGTTGTTTCCAGGCGCTGCGCCAGAAACGGATGAACAGCATCACCGCCGCCACCGACAACCCGGCGATCAGCCCCATCCACATGCCGCGCGCGCCCAGGCCATGATGGAACGCCAGCCACCAACCCACCGGCATGCCGATGATCCAGTACGCGAACAGCGTGATCGCCATCGGGATGCGGGTGTCCTTGAGTCCGCGCAACGCGCCGTTGGACGCCACCTGGATACCGTCGGAAAACTGGAACAGCCCCGCCAGCATGATCAACTGCATCGCCAGCGCGATCACCGCGGGATCGTTCGTGTAGAGCGCGGCAATGTAGTGCGGCAGGGTCAGCATCAAGCCGGCCGAAAACAGTTGCGTCACCAGGGTCAGCCCGATTCCGCAAAAGCCCGCGTAACGCACGCCGCGCGCATCGCCGCGGCCTACCGCGTTGCCCACCCGCACGGTGATCGCCATCGCCAGCCCCAGCGGGATCATGAAGAACAGCGAGGCGATGTTGATCGCCACCTGGTGGCTGGCGATCACGTCCTCGCCCAGTGTGGCGATGATCAGTGCAGTGGCCACGAACAGGCCGGCCTCGGCCAGCAGCGACACCGCCATCGGCAGCCCGATGTGCACCAGCGCGCCGATGCGGCGCAGCTGGGGCCGCTCGAAACGGTCGAACAGGCCCAGCCCGCGATAGTTGCGATGGCGCAGCAGATACCACGCGAACGCCAGCATCTCCA
>JBIQMK010000307.1:0-3381 GCA_044463365.1 Rhodanobacter sp.
CCGATGGCTGACCAGGCTTCCCGGGCAGAAGAAAATCCTTCTGGCGGTAGTTCCCCTGCTGTGCCTGTTCCTGCTGACCAGCGTGGTGACCCTGGGTGCCTTGCAGCGCCAGGAAGTCACCCGCAGCTTGGCAAAGCACACCTATGAGGTGCTGCTGACCATTGCCGATGCGCAACATGCCAGCCAGGCGATGGAGATCGGTATCCGTGGCTACGCACTGTCGGCGATGCCGGCCGATCTGGCCACCTTCCGGCATGGCCGGCGCCAGTTCGATGAAAGCGTCGCGCGGTTGCGTGGTCTGGTCGCCGACAACCCGCTGCAACAAGGCCGCGTCGACCAGTTGCAGACGCTCGGAACGCAATGGGCGAACGGCCTGGACCGGACCATGGGCGCCATGGCCGCCGGGTCGACGGACGCCGAAGCGGACCGGCACCGGCTCGCTGCCGGAAAGTTCGCGGCGCACGCCGCCCAGGCAAACGCCGTCGCCGGCCTGCTCGGCCGGATGTCCGCAACCGAGCATGAGCTGCTGGCCCAGCGGCATGGCGGCCTTGTCGGCGCGCTGGACAAGCTGCGCATCTTCAGCCTGCTGGCGGCGCTGGTTGGCGTGCTGTTCGGCATCTACGTCATCCGCCTGACCAACCGGCTGATCATCCTGCCGGTATTGCAGATCACGCGGCAGATGAATCGCGTGGCCTCCGGCGACACCTCGATGACCGTGACCCGGCTGAGCCGCCCCGACGAGATCGGCGAGTTGTCGCGGGCGCTGCAGGTGTTCAAGCAGATGGTGATCGCGACCACCGACCAGGACTGGGTGAAATCGCATCTCGCCACGATCGCCCAGGATTTGCAGAAAGCCACCACCTACCGCGAGTTCGGCCAGTCGCTGACCAGCCATCTGGCGCCGCTGCTGAAGACCGGCGTGGCGATGTACTACACCCACGACGCGCGCCGCGAGCGGCTGGAGTTGCGCGGCGCCTATGGCCTGCACGCCTCGGCCGAACCGGCCCAGACCTATGCCGCCGGCGACGGCCTGGTGGGTCAATGCCTGCTGGAGCGCGCGCCGATCGTGCTCGATCGCGTGCCCGAGACTTACGTGCGGGTGCACTCGGCCAGCGGCGAGGCCGCGCCTTCGCGCGTGATGATCCAGCCCATCCTGTACCGCGGCGAGGTCACCGGCGTGCTGGAGCTGGCCGGCTTCGAGCCGATCACCGGCTCGGCACTGGAGTTGCTGACCGAGTTGCTGCCGCTGATCGCGCTGACCCAGGAAAACCTCAGCCGCGCCATCAACACGCAGGAGCTGCTGGAGCGCAGCCAGCAACAGGCCGACGACCTGCGCGCATCGGAATTGCTGATGCGCCAGCAAAAGGAAGTGCTGCGCCAGAGCAACGAGGCGCTGCACATCAAGACGCTGGAGCTGGAGGAACAGTCGCAGCGGCTGACCGTGTCCGAGGAGGAGCTGCGGGTGCAGGCGGAGGAGCTGCAGGCGTCGAACGAGGAACTGCGCGACAAGACCGACAGCCTGAACCGCCAGCGCCAGGTACTGGAAGACCTGCAGCTGGACACCGAGCACAAGGCCGAGGAACTGGCCCGCGCCAGCCAGTACAAGTCCGATTTCCTGGCCAACATGTCGCATGAGCTGCGCACGCCGCTGAACAGCCTGCTGATCCTGTCGCGCAGCCTGGCCGACAACGACACCGGCAACCTGGACGCGGAGCAGATCGAGTCGGCACGCATCATCCACGACGCCGGCAGCAACCTGCTGCGGCTGATCAACGACATCCTGGACCTGTCGAAGATCGAAGCGGGCAAGATGGAATTGGTCATCGACGACCTGCCGCTGGCGGATTTCGAACGCCGCCTGCGGCGCACCTTCAGTCACGTGGCGCAGGAAAAGAAACTCGATTTCGACGTCACCATCGACGCCGACATTCCAGCCGTGCTGCGCACCGACGGCGCCCGGCTGGAGCAGGTCGCCAACAACCTGGTGGGCAACGCGTTCAAGTTCACCGTGAGCGGTGGCGTCAGCATCCGCATCGGGCGGCCCGACCCCGCCCTTGCACTGTCGGAGAAATTCGCGGGCCAGCCGCTGGTGGCGATCAGCGTGGCCGATACCGGCATCGGCATCCCCGCCGAAAAATTCCAGCACATCTTCCACGCCTTCGAGCAGGTGGATGCGAGCACCAGCCGCCAATACGGCGGCACCGGCCTGGGCCTGGCCATCTGCCTGCGCATCGCCGAGCTGCTGGGTGGCGACATCGTCCTTGAGAGCGAGACCGGCAAGGGCAGCACGTTCACCGTGGTGTTGCCGGAGCGGCCGCCGCAGCTCGGCGCCACGCCGGGCGACTCGACGCCGGCAGCGCCCTGGACCCCGGCGCCACAGCCGCAATTGCCGAGCTTGCGGCCCGAGGCGATCGAGGACGACCGGCATCGCCTGGTGCCGGGCCAGACCACGATCCTGGTGATCGAGGACGACCCCGCCTTCGCACGCATCCTGACCGACATGATCCATCGCAAGGGCTATCTGGTGCTGGCGGCCGCCGATGGCGAAACCGGCCTGGCGCTGGCGCACGAATACGCCCCGACCGGCATCCTGCTCGACGTGATGTTGCCGGGCATGGATGGCTGGACCGTGATCGAGCGCCTCAAGGCCGACGAGGCCACCCGCCACCTGCCCGTGCATTTCATTTCCGCCTCCGGCGATGCCAGCCGCGGCCGCGAAATGGGCGCGGTGGGTTTCCTCACCAAACCGGTGAGCCGCGAAGCGATCGGTGCGGCGTTCGAGCGCCTGTTGCATTTCGCCGAGGGCCGTACGCGGCATCTGCTGATCGTCGATGACGACCGCGACTCCCGTACTGCGGTGCGCACCATGCTGCAGCGTGACGACCTGGAGATCGACGAAGCCGAATCCGGCGAGGATGCGTTGCAGAAGGCCGGCCAGACCCGCTACGACTGCATCGTGCTCGACCTGGGCCTGCCCGGCATGTCGGGCGTGGAAATGCTGCAGCAGATGGCCGACAGCGACGGCGGCGTGCCGCCGGTGGTCATCTATTCCGGACGCGAGCTCGACCGCGAGGAGAACCGCAAGCTGCGCCAGTACACCGACTCCATCGTGGTCAAGGGCGCGCGCTCGCCCGAGCGCCTGCTGGACGAAGTCAGCCTGTTCCTGCACAGCATCCAGCACAACGGCCGCCGCGCCAGCGCGAAAAAGCCGGTGGGCGACGAGTTGAAGGGACACAGCGTCCTGCTGGTGGACGACGACATGCGCAACCTCTTCGCCTTGTCCAAGGTGCTGCGCGGCTGGGGCATGCTGCCGACGATGGCACAGGACGGCGAGAAGGCCCTGAAGACGCTGGCGGAAAGCCCGCCGCCGGACATCGTGCT
>JBIQMK010000308.1:0-3377 GCA_044463365.1 Rhodanobacter sp.
GGCCAACCGGGCAACCGGCAGCAGTGGGCGCTGGGCAAGGGCGGCATGAGCTACAACCCGACCGGCGACTCGTTCTTCTACTCCTTCCTCAACAACAACCTGCAGGTTGCCCTGCACGCGCAGGAGGAGAACGGCAACGTCAAGACGCTGTCGGCGCCCTCGCTGGTGGTGATGAACAACCAGGTGGCGCGCATCCAGGCGGGCGACCAGATTCCCGTCAACCAGACCTACTTCACGCCCGGCCTTGGGTCGGTCACCAATGGCGCTCCGACCACCATCGGCCAGGTGCAGTACATCAGCACCGGCGTGATCCTGGACGTGCAGCCGCGGATCAATCCCGGCGGCCTCGTCTACCTCAACATCAAGCAGCAGGTGAGCGTGCCGGGCACCAAGGACGCCAACGGCAACTACACGATCCAGCAACGCGAGATCGCCACCCAGGTGGGCGTGCAGAGCGGCCAGACCGTGCTGCTCGGCGGCCTGATCCGCCAGGACGAGGGCGATACGGACACGGGCATACCCGGGCTCAACCGCATCCCGCTGGTCGGGCGCCTGTTCGGCAGCACCGACCGCCACCGCAACCGCTCGGAGCTGATCGTGCTGATCACCCCGCGCGTGATCGGTTCCAGCGAGGATGCCAAGCGCATCACCGACGAATACCAGGCCAAGTTCGAATCGCTGGCGCCGCTGCGTGCCGAGCGGGCGAAGCAGCCGCCACCGCCAGCGGCATCGCCGGCGGACGTGCCACTTCCCCGGCCACCGGCGACGCCCGAGCAGCTCAGCGACCAGGCGGCCGCCGCACTGGCCCGAGCCGACTACGCCACCGCGCAACGCCTGGCGCTGGAGTCCTGGCGCAATGGCGCGCAGGAAGGCGAACTGTGCGCGCGCAACTGGCAACTCATTGCCAGCGTGCGCACGCAACTGGGCGACACGGGTGGCGCGGAAACGGCGCGCAGGTGGGTGACGCAATGCATGGCTGGCGGGAAATGATCCTCGGGCCCATCTAAATGAACAAGTCCGGGCGCATCGCTTTGTTGATGGTGCTTTTGGCGCTTATTTTCGCAGCTATTGGCGCAGCTGCGGTTAAATTCAAGATCACCGCTCTTTTCATAGGTGGATGGGCTGGAGTCGCATTGTGTGTCTTGGTGGGCTTTGTGGCGGTCTTTTCGGCAATTTTCTTTCAACTTCGCTCCAGTAGGCGCCGTTCGCGTTGACCGGGTTTCGGCACCATTTAACCTGATTAGCGCTGAACCTCAGTCAAGAAAAATCGAAGTTTGGCGCAGCATCGGCTCTGGACAAGGCCTGCAGGCGCTCATGGCACGGTCAAGCCGGCCAGGGAAAAGATACCGAGAACTTTCACCCCCCCAATCCTGATGGCGTTGGTAATACTGAGTTGAGTGATGAGCTAGGGGTTCCAAATTATCTTGAGACCCCTCGTTTAGCCATCAAGAAATACGACATATGCACGGGAGCTGCCACGGTATCGCAGCCAGGGGTCTGATTATGAAGTTCGTCTCTATAAGTTCGCTATCTTTAATGATCGTTATCGGTACGCTTTGTATTGCTTCCTGCGCGCGTAACAACACACAGGAGGCCGGAAAGATTCCGGCTGCGGCGTTGGAAGGTGCGGGACCCGTCTATTCGGCCTTCATCGACTACCTAAACAAGGGCCCGCATGACAATGATTTCACCAGATTCGCCAGCAATCCGAAAAACTTTACCGTGTCGATCAAAGACCATGGCGACAGGTTTGTTTACACCTTTGTCATCAGCCAATATCGTGGCGGGCCGGTTCTTGACGGGATGATTTCCTATTCGTGGTCCAAGGGGAGTGGCAAGATTGAACGAACGCCAGAACCGTAACCTCCCATGCGGAAAACAAGCATGGAGTGCATCGAGAGATTCTTGCTGGGACGGGCGGCGACAGGGCGAGCTCGGTGCTGCCAACGACGAATTCGGTTTTGAAGTGCACCATCCCATGTGACTGGCGGCGTCGCCGAATCAGATGTCGTGGCGTAATCACGGACGGTGCGAGACAACATGAAAGCGGGTTCTCGCGGAGACGCCATACAACATCCCACTATCATCTCCGGGATGCCTGTCTTCCCCATCACCCCGCTGCTGCCCGACATCCGCGCCTCGCTGGCCGGTCATGCGCGGCTGGTGCTGGAGGCGCCGCCGGGAGCGGGCAAGACGACGCAGGTGCCGTTGGCCCTGCTCGACCAGCCGTGGCTGGCGGGCGGCAAGGTACTGATGCTGGAACCGCGCCGCATCGCGGCGCGCGCCGCGGCGCAATACATGGCGCAGCAGTTGGGCGAGGCGGTGGGGCAGACGGTGGGCTATCGCATCCGTTTCGAGGCGAGGGTCAGCCACGAAACGCGGATCGAGGTGATCACCGAGGGCATCCTCACGCGGCTGATCCAGCGCGATCCGGAGCTGGCCGGCATCGGCGCGATCGTGTTCGACGAATTCCACGAGCGGCATCTGGCCGGCGACCTGAGTGCGGCGCTGGCGCTGGATATCCAGGCCACCTTGCGGCCGGACCTGCGGCTGCTGCTGATGTCGGCCACGCTCGATGGCGAGCGCATCGCGCAATGGCTGGAGGCGCCGCGCCTCACCAGCCCCGGCCGCGGCTTTCCCGTGCGCATCGTGCATCCGCCGGCGCGCGCGCAGGAAAGCGTGGAGCAGCAACTGGCCCGGGTGACGCGGCTGGCGCTGCAGGAGAACGCCGGCGATGTGCTGGCCTTCCTGCCCGGCCGGCGCGAGATCGCGCGGGTGCAGGCCTTGCTGGCGGCGGTGGCCGATGACTACCCCGAGTTGGAGATCGTGCCGTTGCACGGCGAGCTTTCGCTGGCGGAGCAGCAGGCGGCCTTGGGCGACGCGGAGCCGGGAACGCGGCGCGTGGTGCTGGCCACCAACGTGGCCGAGTCCAGCATCACGCTGCCGGGCATCCGCGCGGTGATCGACAGCGGGCTGGCGCGCGAGCCGCGTTTCGACCCGAATTCCGGCTTCACCCGGCTGGAGACGGTGAACGTCTCGCAGGCCTCCGGCGATCAGCGTGCGGGCCGCGCCGGCCGCGTGGCGGCGGGCACGGCGTACCGGCTGTGGCCGCAGAGCAAACGGCTGGAAACCGCGCGCACGCCGGAGATCGCCCAGGCCGACCTGTCCGGCCTGGCGCTGGAACTGGCCGCATGGGGCAGCGACGCACTGCCGTGGCTGGATCCGCCGCCGCCCGGCGCACTGGCGCAGGCGCGCGACCTGCTGCACGCGCTGGCCGCGGTGGACAACGACCGCCGCATCACCGCACTGGGTCGCGACCTGCTGGAACTGGGCGCCACGCCGCGGCTCGGCGCCGCCGCCTTGCGCGCGCCGGCCTC
>JBIQMK010000309.1:0-3365 GCA_044463365.1 Rhodanobacter sp.
GTGGGCGCCGAGGAGCGCGGCCAGAGCGAGGCCATTGCCCGCAACCTGCTGGAAATGGCCGAGCTGAAGGTGCCGATCGTGTGCACCGTGATCGGCGAAGGCGGCTCCGGCGGCGCGCTGGCCATCGGCGTGGGTGATCGCACGATCATGCTGCAGTACTCGACCTACTCGGTGATCTCGCCCGAAGGCTGCGCCTCGATCCTGTGGAAAAGCGCCGACAAGGTGAAGGACGCCGCCGAAGCGCTGGGCATGACCGCCCCGCGCCTGCTGGAACTGGGCCTGGTCGACAAGCTGGTGCGCGAACCGCTGGGCGGCGCCCACCGCAATCCGCGCTCGATGGCGATCCGGCTGAAGGCCGTGCTGCTGAACCAGCTCGACCAGCTGCAGGCGATGCCGACGACGGACCTGCTGGAACAGCGCTACCAGCGCCTGCGCGGCTACGGCGCGTATCAGGAATAGCCGGATTCGGATTCGGATTCGGATTCGGATTCGGATTCGGAAAAGCGTCACGCACAGATGGCTCCCACGAGTGGCGCGGCGCAGCGTTACCATCGGTGCATCCTTCAACGGAGAACGCCATGGCCCACGACGCCGCCAAACTGGCCGTACTGATCGACGCCGACAATGCACAGCCATCGCTGGCGGAAGGGTTGCTGGCAGAGGTGGCCAAGTACGGCACCGCTCACGTCAAGCGCGCCTACGGTGACTGGACCAGCCCGCAGTTGCGTGGCTGGAAGGACCAGTTGCTGACCCAGTCGATCCAGCCTATACAGCAGTTCGGCTACACCAGCGGCAAGAACGCCACCGATTCGGCGATGATCATCGATGCGATGGACCTGCTCTACACCAATCGTTTCGACGGCTTCTGCATCGTCTCCAGCGACAGCGATTTCACCCGGCTGGCCGGGCGGATCAGGGAATCGGGCCTGTTCGTCTACGGCTTCGGCGAGCGCAAGACACCTACGCCATTCGTGGCCGCCTGCGACAAGTTCGTCTACACCGACGTGCTGGCCGAACGCGATGACGGCCCGGAGAAAACCGACGATGCACCGCACCGCATGACTACCCAGGAATTGCGCCAGGATTCGCGCCTGCTGAATCTTTTGCGCGAGGCCACGGCTGCGGCGGCGGACGATACCGGCTGGGCCGGACTGGGCGCCGTGGGCAGCCTGGTGAGCAAGCGTGCGCCCGAGTTCGATTCGCGCAATTACGGCTACGCCAAGCTCAGTGGGCTGATCGCGGCGATCGGGCTGTTCGACGCCGAGGAACGCCAGGTGGGCAACGGCAAGCACATCTACGTGCGATCGCGCCCCGGCAGGAAATGAGCGATACGCTGCCGCAGCATCTCGCCGCCGCCCTGGCCGTAGTGGACGCGCCGCTGTGCGTGGGCTTCAGTGGCGGCGCCGATTCCACGGCCTTGCTGCATGCGCTGGCGCATTCGCAGCAAGCGCGTGCGCGAGGCTTGCGCGCGTTGCACGTGGACCATGCGCTGCATGACGCCAGTGCGGCCTGGGCCACGCACTGCCAGCGCTTCTGCGCTGCGCTCGACATTCCGTGCGAGGTCGTCCGCGTCCAGGTGGGGGGGCACGGCGAAGGGCTGGAAGCAGCTGCGAGACGTGCGCGCCATCAGGCCTTCGCTGCGCATCTGCGCGAGGGCGAGCTGCTGCTGCTGGCGCACCATCGCGACGATCAGGTAGAAACCGTGTTGCTGAAGCTCCTGCGCGGCGCCGGGCCGGATGCTCTTGGCGCCATGCATGTGCTGCGGGCGCTGGGCCGCGGTCAGTTGTGGCGGCCGTTGCTGGACCTGCCGCGTTCGCAACTGCGCGCCTACGTCGAGGGGCATGGGCTGGCCTTCATCGACGATCCGAGCAATGCGGACTTGCGCCTGTCACGCAACTACCTGCGCCACGAGATCCTGCCGCGACTGCAGGCTCACTGGCCGCAGGCGGCCGATTCGATCCTGCACAGCGCCGCGCTGAGCCGTGCCGCCGCCGACGCGTTGCGCACGCCATGGCTGGAGGCACTGGAGCGCCTGCGCGATCCGGCCACCGACAGCCTCGACGGCCGCGGCTGGCTTGCCCTGGCGCCGGCGCTGCGCGATCCGTTGCTCGACCACTGGTTGCATGCGCGCGGCCTGGCGGCGCCCACCACCGCCCAGCGCGGGCAGATCGAACGGCAACTGCGCGAATCGCGGCCAGGGACCTTGCCCTGCATCCGCTGGCCCGGCACCGAACTGCACATCTGGCGAGGCCGCCTCTGGAGCGTGCCGCCCGCGCCAACCATCGACCCGCAATGGCAGGCCGAATGGAACGGCCAACCGCTGCGACTGCCCGATGGCGGCAAGCTTCAGTGGACACAGGAGGCGCAACCCGCCCCGGCGATCACCGTGCGCCTGCGCCGCGGCGGCGAGCGGATCAAGCCGGCGGGCGATGTCCACACACGCGAGTTGCGCGACCTGTTCCAGCAAGGCCGGATGCCACCCTGGCAACGTCCCGCCTGTCCGCTGCTGTATGCCGGAGATGAACTGATCGCCGTTGCCGATCGCTGGGCCAGCGCGCACGGCGAGGCGATCTTTCGGCAAGCCGGCGGACGGCCGCAATGGCATCCCGCGCGCTGAACGCGTTCGCCGACGCCATGGGAACGGGCTCCCTCTCCTCAATCCTCTCCCGCCAGCGGGAGAGGAGGCGAACGTGCCGGGCGGGCTCGCGCCTTCGTACATGACGAGCGCGTCGTGATTTGAGGCTTCCTCAGATCGCGTTCCCGGATTGATTCCCCGCAGTCACTGCGTTAGCGTTGCGGGCCATGGCCAAGACCGCTCCCGCATCCGCAACACCGCCCGCCGCCGACTTCGAGCATTCGCTGGACGAGCTGGAGCAACTGGTGGCGCGGATGGAAGGTGGCGAATTGAGTCTGGACGAATCGCTCACCTCCTTCGAGCGCGGCATCGGCCTGTACCGCCACTGCCAGCAATCGCTGGAGCAGGCCGAATTGCGCGTGCGCCTGCTGCTTGACCCCGATGCCCCCGACAACGCCCAACCGTTTGAACCCGAATCTTGAAGCGCTGATCCTGCGCGCCGAACAGGCGCTGGATCACCGCCTGCCCCCCGCCGACCAATCTCCCGCCGACCTGCACCGCGCGATGCGCTACGCCGTGCTTGGCGGCGGCAAGCGGCTGCGCCCGCTGCTGGTGTACGCCGCCGCGCAGGCCCTGGGCGAGGACGGGCCGCAGCTGGACGCAGCTGCCTGCGCGGTCGAACTGATCCACGCCTATTCACTGGTGCACGACGACCTGCCCGCAATGGACGACGACGCGCTGCGCCGCGGCCGCCCCACCTGCCATGTCGTGTTCGGCGAGGCGATGGCGA
>JBIQMK010000310.1:0-3341 GCA_044463365.1 Rhodanobacter sp.
TTTCACGCCGGCCTTGAGCGGCAGCACGCCGTCGTTCTTCAGCAGCACCAGGGTCTTTTGCGCGGCGTCCAGCGCCAGCTGGCTGTTCGCCGCGCTGCCGATGGCCGACGGCGGCACCGCCGGCGCCGTGCCGGGCAGGCCGGCCAGGTCGCCCACGCGGTAGCGTGCCGCGAACAGGCGCACCAGCGCGCGGTCGATGTCGGCCACCGAGATCAGGTCACGCTGCAGCGCTTCGCTGTAGCGATCCTCCAGCCCCGCGGTATCGGACAAGGTCGCGCCGTTGCATTCGTTGTCGACCCCCGCCCGCACCGCGGCGGCGACGGCGGCGGCGCCATCGGGCGCGTAGTGGTGGTGGTCGCTGATGTCCTTCACCGCATCGCAGTCGGACACCACGTAGCCGGTGAAACCCCACGCGCCGCGCAGGTAATGCTTCAACAGCATGTCGTTGGCGCAGGCAGGCTGGCCGTCGATGCGGTTGTAGGCGCACATCACCGAACCGGCCTTGGCCTCGGTGATCGCGGCGCGGAACGCCGGCAGGTAGGTGTCGACCAGGTCGTGCTTCGACACGAAAACGTTGGCTTCATGGCGGGTCGACTCGGGCCCGTTGTGCACGGCGAAATGCTTGGGCGTGGCGATAACCTCGGGACGATCTGGATTCGGCCCCTGCATGCCTTCGACGAAGGCAACGCCCATGCGCGCGGTGAGGAACGGGTCCTCGCCATAGGTTTCCTGGCCACGGCCCCAGCGCGGGTCGCGGAAGATGTTGAGGTTGGGCGACCAGGTGTCGAGCCCGGTGCCGATGCGGCCCAGACGTCCCGTCTGGCGTGCCAGCGTGTGCAGCCCGCGCACTTCGGTGCTGATCGCTGCGGCAACGCGCTTGACCAGCGGCGCATCGAAGCTGGCACCCAGGCCGATCGGCTCGGGGAAGTTGGTGGTGGGCAGCGTGCCCAGCGCGCCGTGCAGCGATTCGGTCCACCAGTTGTAGCGCGGGATGCCCAGCCGCGGGATGGCCGGCGCCACGTTGAGCAGCTGCGGCAGTTTCTCGGCCAGCGTCATCCGCGCTACCAGCGCCTCGGCCTTCGCGGTGGCCGCGTCGGTGGCGGTCTGGCTGGCGGCAGGTGCCGCTTGTGCCGCCACCGTGAGTGGAGCCAGTGCCGCCAGTGCGACGACGGCCGAGATTCCTGTCCAGATACGCATGCTTGGCTCCCCTTCGATGGTTTGCGCAGTCAGTGACTGCCATGTTTCGCGTTCGATGTGTGGCCTTACAGACCCTTGGCCGCCTGCGCCACGGCGCGGAACAGCGCGCGGCCCTTGTTCATCGTCTCCTCCCACTCGGCGGCGGGGTCGGAGTCGTAGACGATACCGGCGCCGGCCTGCACGTGCAGGCGGCCGTCCTGGATCACCGCGGTGCGGATGGCGATGGCCGTGTCGGCGTCGCCCCACCAGCCGATCCAGCCGATCGCGCCGGCGTAGATGTTGCGCTTGTACGGCTCCAGCTCCTGGATGATTTCCAGCGCGCGGATCTTCGGCGCGCCGCTGAGCGTGCCGGCGGGGAACGTGGCTTTCAGCACGTCCATGTAGCTGAGGCCGGCACGCGCGGTGCCCTGCACTTGCGACACGATGTGCATCACGTGCGAGTAGCGCTCGATCGCGAACGAGTCGCTGACTTCCACGCTGCCGGTTTCGCTGATGCGGCCGATGTCGTTGCGGCCCAGGTCGATCAGCATCACGTGCTCGGCGCGCTCCTTCGGGTCGGCCAGCAGTTCGGCTTCCAGCGCCCGGTCCTCCTCTTCGGTGGCGCCGCGCTTGCGCGTGCCGGCCAGCGGGCGCACCAGCACCTTGCCGTCCTTCAGCCGGGCCAGGATCTCCGGCGAGGAGCCGACGATCTGGGTGGCGCCCAGGTCCACGAAGTACATGTACGGCGAGGGATTCAACGCACGCAGCGCACGATAGACGTCCACCGGGCGCGCATTGAAACCGATGCTGAGCCGCTGCGACGGCACCACCTGGAAGATGTCGCCGGCGCGGATGTATTCCTTCGCCTTCTCCACCATCGCCTCGAATTCCTCGCGGGTGAACGAGGATTTGAAATCGCCCTCGTCCAGCGCCACCGACTGCGCCAGCTGCGGGTACGAGGCGCCGCCCTGGCGCAGCCGGTAGACCAGCGCGTCGAGCCGGCGCTGCGCCTCGGCATAGGCCTGCGGCTGCGACGGGTCGGCGTGCACGATCAGGTACAGCCGGCCCTTGAGGTTGTCGAACACGGCCACTTCCTCGGCCAGCATCAGCAGCACGTCGGGCGTGCCCAGCTCGTCGGCGCGATCCCACTGCGCCAGCCGAGGTTCGATGTAGCCGATCGTCTCGAAGCCGAAATAGCCGACCAGGCCGCCGGAGAACGCGGGCAGCTGCGGCAGTCGCGGCACGTCGTATTGCGCGCGGAGCTTCTCGATCTCGGCCAGCGGGTCATCGAGGTGGCGGCGCTCGGTGACCTCACCCGAATCCTCCACTTCCAGCTCGTGGCCGCGCAGGCGGTACACGCGTTTCGCCGGCAGGCCGATGATCGAATAGCGTCCCCAGGTGGCGCCGCCCTCGACCGATTCGAACAGGAAGGTGTACGGGCCATCGGCCAGCTTCAGGTACACCGACAGCGGCGTGTCGAGGTCGGAAAACACCTCGCGCACCAGCGGTATGCGCGTATGCCCTTGGGCAGCCAGCGCGTCGAACTCGTCTCGGGAAATCACGTGGATGATCCGGATGGCCAAACGGGGGAACGGCCATTGTAGGGGCAGTCGCAAACATCCCGCGAATCGGGCGCTTTGCCCCTCCCCTGCAATGCAGGGAGGAGCAATCTCAAGCCAGCCGCTGCCGCGGCATGTGCCGCAGGCGCAGGCTGAAGGCCACGCCGCCGCCGTCGTCGAGGTTGCGCGCGCTGGCGACGCCACCGTGGCGCTCGGCCACCAGCCGCACCACATACAGGCCCAGACCCAGATGCGGCGCGTCGCCGGGGACGGCCTTGTCGCGCAGGCTCACCAGCGAGTCGAACAGGCGGCCCCGCATCGCCGCCGGCAACGGCGCGCCCTGGTTGGCCAGTTCGATCTCGGCGCCGTCGTCGAGCGGGCGCAGGCTGAGGCGCAGCCAGCCATCTTCCGGGGTGAACGACAGCGCGTTGTCGAACAGCTTGTCCAGCGCCTGGGCGATCAGCTCGGGCGCGCAGTGCATCGGCAGCGGCGACGGCGGCAGCACGCATTCGAGGCGGCGTGCGCCGGCCAGCGCGCGGTACGCGTCGGCGCAGCCGCGCACCACATCGCGCAGGTCCACATCCTCGGCCTCGGCGGCGGCGATCG
>JBIQMK010000311.1:0-3334 GCA_044463365.1 Rhodanobacter sp.
GGCGCTGGGTTTCGGCCACGTGGCGCCACACCACCACGTTGATCAGGCCGTGTTCGTCCTCCAGCGTCACGAAGATGATGCCGCTGGCGGTTTGCGGTTGCTGTCGCGACGTGACCAGGCCGGCCACGCGCACGCGGCTGTTGTGGGGTTGCCGGCGCAGTGCCTTTCCATCGATGCAACGTGCGGCATGCAACCGGCTGCGGATCTGCCGCAGCGGATGCACGCCGAGACTGAGGCCGGTGCGTGCGTAGTCCGCCAGCGTGTCTTCGGCCTGCGTGGGCAATGGCAGGATCACGGCCTGCTCGGCCGGGCTTTCGTTGCCGAACAACGGCAGTTGCGGTTCGACCCCGGCCACGGCCCAGCGCGCACGATGGCGATGGCCGGCCAGCCCGCGCAAGGCGGCCGCATCGGCCAGCAGTTCCTGCTGACGACGGTCGAGACCGGCGCGCGAACACAAGTCGGTGACGTCGGTAAAAGGCCGCTGTGCGCGCGCGTCCATCAGCCGAAGCGCCGCCTTTTCGGAGCATCCGCGCACCATGCGCAAACCCAGGCGGATGGCACGGGTGCCGGTGTTGCCGCGCGGGTCGGGCTCCAGCGTGCAATCCCAGTCGCTGAAGCGCACGTCCACCGGATGCACCGCGATGCGATGGCGCCGCACGTCCTGCACGATCTGGCTGGGCGCGTAGAAACCCATCGGCTGCGAATTGAGCAAGGCGCAGGCGAACGCCGCCGGGTAATGGCATTTCAGCCAGCACGAGGCATAGACCAGGTTGGCGAAACTGGCTGCGTGCGATTCGGGGAATCCGTAGGAACCGAAGCCCCTGATCTGCTCGAAGATGCGCTCGGCGAATGCCGCCGTGTAGCCGTTCTTCAGCATGCCTCGGATCAGCTTGTCGCGATGCGGTTCCAGCCCGCCGTGGCGTTTCCATGCCGCCATCGAGCGGCGCAGCTTGTCGGCCTCGCCAGCAGTGAAGTCGGCCGCCACGATGGCCAGTTGCATCACTTGCTCCTGGAACAGCGGCACGCCGAGTGTGCGTTCCAGCACTTTCTTGAATTGCGGCGACGGGTAGTCGACGGCTTCCTCGCCGTTACGGCGGCGCAGGTACGGATGCACCATGTCGCCCTGGATCGGGCCGGGCCGCACGATCGCCACCTGGATCACCAGGTCGTAGAACGTTTTCGGCCGATGCCGCGGCAGCATGGCCATCTGCGCCCGGCTTTCGATCTGGAACACGCCGACGGTATCGGCATGCTGGATCATTTCGTAGGTTGCCGCGTCATCCGGCTCGATGGTGGCGATGGTCTTGACGACGCCATGCTCGCGCTCCACCAAGTCGAAGCATTTGCGCAGGCAGGTCAGCATGCCCAGCGCCAGGCAATCGACCTTCAGCATGCGCATGTAATCGAGGTCGTCCTTCTCCCACTGGATCACCGTACGATCGACCATCGCCGCGTTTTCCACGGGCACCATCTCGCTCAGCGAGGTGTTGGAGATCACGAAGCCGCCCACGTGCTGCGACAGGTGCCGTGGCATGCCGATCAGCTCGTGGGTGAGTTTCAGCACGCGGCGGATGATCGGGCTGTCCGGATCGAAACCCTGTTCGCGCAGCCGCTCCTCGGCCGTGCTGTCGCCCCAGCCGCGCGCAAAGATGTCGCTGAGCTGGTCGACCTGATCCAGCGGCAGGCTCAACGCCTTGGCCACGTCGCGCACCGCGCTGCGGCCGCGGTAGCAGATCACGGTGGCGGCCAACGCGGCACGCTCGCGGCCGTATTTCTTGTAGATGTACTGGATCACCTCCTCGCGCCGCTCGTGCTCGAAATCGACGTCGATGTCGGGCGGCTCGTCGCGGTCTTCGCTGATGAAGCGCGCCACCAGCAGCTCGTTGACCTCCGGATCCACCTCGGTCACGCCCAGCGCGAAACACACGGCGGAGTTGGCGGCTGAACCGCGGCCCTGGCAGAGAATTTCCTTGCTGCGCGCGAAGCGGACGATGTCGTGGACGGTGAGGAAAAAGGCTTCGTACTTCTTCGATGCGATCAATGCCAGTTCGTCGTCGATCAGCTGGCGCACCTTGTCGCTGATGCCGTTCGGCCAACGCCACTGGATGCCTTCTTCGGCCAGATGACGCAGCCAACTGCTGGGCGAATGCCCTTCGGGCACCAGCTCGGCTGGATAGTCGTAGTGCAGCTCGCTCATATGGAAGGTGCAGCGCTCGGCGATGCGCACGCTTTCCTGCAATAAGGCATCGGGATAGAGCTCGGCCAACACATCGCAGCGGCGCAGGTGCCGCTCGCCATTACGGAAGATCAGCGCGCCCGCCTCGGCGATCGGCACGCGATGGCGGATCGCTGTGAGCGTGTGCTGCAGGGCCAGCCGCCGGCGCACGTGCATGTGCACGTCGCCGCTGGCCACCAGCGGCAGGCCGAGCGTGTGGCCAAGCGACTGCAGTTCGCGCAGGCGGGCGGCATCGTCGGAGCCGCGATGCAGTTCCACGGCCAACCAGGCGCGGTCGCCGAAGATTTCGCGTACCCAGCGGCCATACGCGATGTCCGGTTGCGCTTGCGGTATCCACAAGGCCAGCGTGCCCGGCATGCCGCTTTCCATGTCCGCGCGGGTGAGCCGGTAGCTGCCTTTTTCCGAAGCACGACGGCCGCGCGTGATCAGTCGGCAGAGTTCCACATAGCCCTGCTTGTTTTCGCACAGCAGCACCAGCTTCGGGCCATCCTCGAGCTGGAATTCGGCACCCACGATCAACTTCAGGTCGAGCTCGGTCGAGGCCTGGTAGGCGCGCACGATGCCCGCGAGCGAGCATTCGTCGGTGATCGCCAGCGCGTGGTAACCGCAGGCTTTGGCGCGCTCGAACAACTCGCCGGCCTTCGAGGCGCCGCGGCCGAAGGAGAAATCGGACAGGCAATGCAGCTCGGCGTAATCCGTCATGCGAACCAGCCCTGCAGCATCCAGCCGTCCTGCTCGCCCGGCGCGCAGAAGGCCCATGCGTGCTGGCCCAGCGACGTCTCCACCACGTAGTAATCGCGGCACACCTCGCCGCCATCCCACCAACCGGTTTCCAGCCGTTCGGGACCGGCCAGGATGCGCGGCTCGGTGCCGCGCAAGGGAATGGGGCGATCCAGCAGCCAGGTGGGGCGTGGTCCAATCCCCTGTAGGAGCGGCTTCAGCCGCGACGCTTTTGAGGCCGAGGCAGATTGAGAAGCGTCGCGGCTGAAGCCGCTCCTACAGGGATTTCCCGCAATCGCTTGCGCCCGCTCGGGCCGCGGATCGGTGGTGCTGTCCAGTTGATGCACGGCGCGATCGCCCAGCCGTGCGCGCAGGCGT
>JBIQMK010000312.1:0-3322 GCA_044463365.1 Rhodanobacter sp.
ACGTGCTTTCGCGGAACACGACGATTCGCTGCGCCAGTTCCTGTCCGAAAACTACGGCCACGTCATGCGCCAATTCACGGCCGAGTTCGCCCGCCTGCTGCCGCACCTCAGCAAGGAGGAGTTGTACTGGCGCATCGACCTGGTCACCGGTGCGTTGACCCATGCCATGTCCGGCTTCGGCATCATCCAGCGCAAGCAGGATGTCAGCGAAGGCGTGCATCGCGAACAAACCATCCAGCACCTTATTCGTTTCGCCGTCGCCGGACTCACCCATCCCTAGACCCGGGTGCATCAGTCAGGGCCGCGCTCGGCACCTCATGTCGGTATTTTCGGAGAAGCCAATGACTACATCCCCCCGCCAATCCCCCTCGGCGCATTCAGCGCTGCGCATCCGCAAGGCCGCCGTGCTGGGCGCCGGTGTCATGGGCGCGCAGATTGCCGCGCACCTGACCAATGCCGGCGTCGAAACCGTGCTGTTCGACCTGCCCGCCAAGGAAGGGCCCAAGAGCGGGATCGCGCTCAAGGCGATCGCCAACCTGGCCAAGCTGTCACCTGCCCCGCTCGCCGACAAGGCACTGGCCGCCTCGATCATCCCGGCCAACTACGACGACGACCTGGACCATCTGAAGGACGTCGACCTGGTGATCGAGGCGATCGCCGAGCGGATGGACTGGAAGCTCGACCTCTACAGGAAGATCGCCGGCCATCTGTCGAAGACCGCGATCATCGCCTCCAACACCTCGGGCCTGTCGATCAACAAGCTGGCCGAGGCGCTGCCGGAAGAAATGCGCCACCGTTTCTGCGGCGTCCACTTCTTCAACCCGCCGCGCTACATGCACCTGGTCGAGCTGATCCCGACCAAACTCACCGACAAGAACGTGCTGGACGGCCTCGAAGCCTTCCTCGTTACGACCGTCGGCAAGGGCGTGGTGATCGCCAAGGACACACCTAACTTCATCGGCAACCGCATCGGCGTGTTCTCGATGCTGGCCACCATGCACCACACCGAGCAGTTCAAGCTCGGCTTCGACACGGTCGATGCGCTGACCGGCCCGGCCGTGGGTCGCCCCAAGAGTGCCACCTACCGTACCGCCGACGTGGTCGGCCTGGACACCATGGCCCACGTCATCAAGACCATGGCCGACACCCTGCCGGACGATCCGTGGCATCAGTATTTCAAGGCGCCGGTGTGGTTGGCCGGGTTGATCGAGAAGGGTGCGCTGGGCCAGAAGACTGGCGGCGGCTTCTACAAGAAGGTCGGCAAGGAAATCCAGGTATTGGATGTGGCCACGCAGGACTTCCGTCCGTCCGAACAGAAGCCGTCCGATGAGGTCGCCGCGATCTTGGGCGTAAGGGACCCGGCCGAGAAGTTCGGCAAGCTGCGCGCGTCGACCGACCCGCAGGCGCAGTTCCTTTGGGCCACCTTCCGCGACCTGTTCCACTACACCGCCTACCACCTGGCCGACATCGCCGACACCGCCCGCGACGTCGACTTCGCCATCCGCTGGGGCTACGGCTGGAAGCTCGGCCCGTTCGAGACCTGGCAGGCCGCCGGCTGGCAGCAGATCGCTGAATGGATCAACGAAGACATCAAGGCCGGCAAGGCGATGAGCAACGCGCCCCTGCCCGCCTGGGTCACCGACGGCCGCAAGGGTGTGCACGGCAAGGACGGTTCGTACTCGGCCAGCGCCAACGCCGACAAGCCGCGTTCGCAGCACCCGGTCTACCAGCGCCAGCTGTTCCCTGATCCGATCCTGGGCGAGAAGTTCGATACCGGCAGCACGGTGTGGGAGAACGACGGCGTGCGCCTGTGGACGCTGGGCGACGACGGCATCGGCATCATCTCGTTCAAGACCAAGATGAACACCGTCAACGACCACGTGCTCGATGGCATCCAGCACGCCATCGGCATCGCCGAGGAAAAGCTCAAGGCCGTGGTGATCTGGCAGACCGGCGAGCCGTTCTCCGCCGGCGCGGACCTGAAGGGCGCGCTGGGCCTGCTGAAGGACGGCAAGTTCGACGATTTCGAAAAGATGGTCGCCAACTTCCAGCGCACCAGCATGCGCATCAAGCATGCATTGGTGCCCGTAGTGTCCGCCGTGCGCGGCCTGGCGCTGGGCGGTGGCTGCGAATTCCAGATGCATTCGGCGCGCACCGTCGCGGCGCTGGAAAGCTACATCGGCCTGGTCGAGGCCGGCGTGGGCCTGCTGCCGGCCGGCGGCGGCCTGCACGAACTGGCCGTGCGCGCATCCAGGGCCAATCCGGCCGACCCGTTCGATGGGCTGAAGAGGGTGTTCGAGACCGTGGCGATGGCCAAGGTTTCCCCGAGCGCCATCGAGGCGAAGAACATGGGCCTGCTGCGCGACAGCGACGTGGTCGTGTTCAACGCCTACGAACTGCTGTACGTCGCCAAGAAGGTCGCGCTGTCGCTGGCCGAAGCCGGCTACCGCCCGCCCCTACCCGCCCATGTCACCGTCGCCGGCGACGTCGGCACCGCCACCTTCAAGGCGCAACTGGCCAACCTGCAGGCCGGCTATTTTGCCTCCGAACACGACGTCGACATCGCCTCGCGCATCGCCGACACCCTGTGCGGCGGCGTGATCGAGCGCGGCTCGACCGTCGATGAGGAATGGTTGCTGGCACTGGAGCGCAAGCATTTCGTGGAGCTGGCGAAAACCGAGAAAACCCAGGCGCGCATCGCTCACACGATGACGACGGGCAAGCCTCTCAGGAACTGATCACAACCCTCCACACCGTCATCCCAGCGAAAGCTGGGATCCAGCGCCTCAAAACTCGCACCAAAGGCACTGGGTTCCAGCTTTCGCTGGAATGACGATCAAAAACAAAACGCGTCGCCGCGAATCGCGCGACGCCACGGAGCAAATCCCATGACCAAGCAAGTGCAAGACGCCTACATCGTCGCCGCCACCCGCACCCCGGTTGGCAAGGCGCCTCGCGGCGTGTTCAAGAACACCCGCCCGGACGATATGCTCGCCCACGTGATCCGTGCCGTGATGGCGCAGTACCCGGGCATCGACCCGCACCGCATCGGCGACGTCATCATCGGCTGCGCCATGCCCGAGGCCGAGCAGGGCATGAACGTGGCGCGCATCGGCCTGCTGCTGGCCGGCCTGCCGCACACCGTGCCCGGCGTCACCGTCAACCGCTTCTGTTCCTCCGGCCTGCAGTCGGTGGCCATGGCCGCCGACCGCATCCGCCTGGGCCTGGACGACCTGATGCTCGCCGGCGGCACCGAGAGCATGAGCATGGTGCCGATGATGGGCCACAAGATCGCCATGAACCCCGCGATCTTCCAGGACGA
>JBIQMK010000313.1:0-3297 GCA_044463365.1 Rhodanobacter sp.
TTCAGGTTTTCGACAACTTTGTCCAGCGCGACGAAGCGTGCGCTCCAGAGCTGGCGGTGCTGCTCGATCCAGGCGGCCTCTTCCTCCAGCCGGCGCCGTCCGAGCCGGCACGTCCGTACACGTCCAATTTTCTCCGTGGTCACCAACCCCGCCTGCTCCAGCACGCTGACGTGCTTCTTCATGCCCGTGAGGCTCATGTGGAACCTTTGGGCAAGGTCGGAGATCGAGGCATCCGCCCCCCCAAGCTGCTCCAGCACACCACGTCGGGTGACATCGGAGAGCGCGGCAAACGTTGCGTCGAGGCGAGCTTGATACTGAACCATATGGTTCACTGTATGCCGAGCCCGGATGACTTGCAAGCGGCGGCCACATGCATTTCGATAGCCGCCGCCCCCTGTGGGAGCGGCTTCAGCCGCGACGCTTCGGATGTTTGCAGGAGCGCACCCTGTGCGCGATGTTTTTTTGCGCGTGGCTAACGCAAAGGCAGGAACAGCTCAGCGGCCGTACCCAAATCGGGCTGGTTGACGAACATACGCTGGCAGTAGATGGGGAAGTCACGCATCTCCTCACCGCTTGCCGGCAGCCAGTCCCGATATAGAAACAGGGCGGCTGGCTCCAGGTTGTGAGTGTCCCCGGTCACTCGCAGCACGGCGCATCGTCCGCCGGGGATTTCGCCAGCTTTTACACCGTGTTCGTTCGGTTCGATCGCGTAGCCGGCTTTGATTCCGACGCAAAGATCCATGCTGTAGTCGGCAGGGTTCACAGGGTCCCGCTCCGAATACCAGATATTGAACGTCGGGCTCGTTTTGGGAGATAGCCCAGCTGCCTTGCGCCAGGCGATGAATCGCTGGATCGTCGCATCGATGGTGCGGCGGTCGCCGCGATGTTCGAAAACCGCGACAGGGGTGGGTGCGACCTTGCGGATGGTCACCTGGTCGTGCGTGTAGGCGGTGTTCATGATCCTGCTCCTGGCAGCATGGAGGGGCCGGAAAGCCAGGAGCCATGGCTCCCAATCGGGAGACTTCCGGAAAGTCGATGGTGATTGCTTGAACCTCTGCCGGAACGCACGGGCGAACGCGTCCGGCGTGTCGTATCCGGCGTCCAAGGCGATCTGCGTGACGCTCAGCCCTCGCACATGGGCCAACTGCTTTGATGCGCGTTGCAGGCGCGCCAACTGGACGTAGCGATGAAGGGAGACGCCGAAGAAGGCCCCGAACTGCCGGTGGAAGTGATACTTCGAGAACGCCGCGATCTGGCTCAGGGCTTCGAGGTTCAAGTCGCCATCGAGATGGCGCTCGATATGGTCGAGCACCCTTTGCATCCGCGCGTGGTAGTGGTCTAGGTCGGTCATCTTGTCGTTACGCTTTGGCCGCATCAGGATGACGCGCACAGGCGCGGCGTGCCCGGCCGATATTGCGCTCCTTGTTCGAGCCTGGGCGACCGGCTGTCGCAAGCTACATGCATAACGACACGCGCTGGCACGAGGCAGCGCCATCCGGGTGCGGACCACGCGGCCGGAGGTCGCTCGCTTCGATCAGCCGCGGAGCAGCGGAATCAACCCAACCGCGCCTGCCGCACATACCGTGTGCCCAGCAACACATCCCACAGCGGTGTGGTGACGCCGAAATTGCTGTCCGGGTGATAGTGGTGGACGTGGTGGGCGGCGGCCCAGCGGCGGAGCAGGGGCTGCTTGAAGCGGACGTGGTGGATGATGAAGTGGGCCAGGCCGTAGAGGATGTAGCCGAAGGTGATGGCGCTGGCGAGCAGCAGGGCGAAGCCGGTGGGCATCAGGGCCACGAACACGGCGGTCAGCGCCAGCAGGATGGCCGCGGGCAGGAAGAACGGCAGCGAGTCGTAGCCCAGCGGGCGTTCGTGGTGCAGGTTGTGGCCTTGTGCGAACAGCGGGATGCGGGTGTGGAACATCCAGCGGTGGAAGAAGTATTCCACGAAGCTGAAGGCGAACAGGCCCAGTGCGATGGCCAGCGTTCCAACCAGGGCGCCGGGGTGACGGCGCGCGCCTTCGATCATCAGGGTGGCGCCCAGCAGCACGTCCACGACCAGTTCGCCCCAGTAGTTGGTGCGGGTGGAGGACATCCGCACGATCGCGTCCACGCCTTTGCGCATGAGATTTCGCATCATCGGTCGCATGGTTCCTGATCTTGCGGAAGGGCGTCTGCCCGACCGTCGGCCCGAGGACCGGTCGGCATTCTCCCATGTTGCCTGTGGCGACGCATCACGGGCTCGCTCAGTGCGACAGCGCGAAGCTGGTCAGGACCCTGGCGGTTTCCTCGGGTTTCTCCAGCATCGGCATGTGGTTGCAGCCGTTGATGACGCTGGTGCTGATGGCGCTGGCGGCGGTGAGGCCGTTGCGCAGGCTGTCCAGCGCGGAGATGTCCATGATCCTGTCGTCGTGGCACCACAGGCCCAGCACGGGCATGGTCAGGCGATCCAGGCGCGGCTGCAGGGACAGGTATTGCGAGGGCTGGCGCAACGTGTCGAAGCTGCTTTCGATGAAGGCGCGGTCGCGCCGGTTGCGCGCCACCAGCACGTCGGCGAAGCGCCCGGCCAGTTCGGGCGGCTGCTTGAATGCCAGCGCCATGGCGCGCTGCAGCCCGGCGCGGTCGTCGAACACGAACGGGTTCTTGCCGGCGGCCGCATCGCGGGTGAATGCGTTGCCCGCGTTCTTCAGGCCGAAGCTGTCCAGCAGCGCCAGGCCGGCGACGTGGTCGGGGTGGTCGCTGGCGTAGACGCCCGCGATCGCGCCGCCCGTCGAATGGCCGGCCAGCATGAACCGGCCCAGTGGCAGCGTCTGCACGAACGCATCCAGCCGCGCCGCCTGAGTGTCGATGGCGTAGCTGGCGCCGGCCACGCGCGAGGAGTCGCCCCAGCCGGGCAGGTCGGGGATGATCAGGTGAAAGTGCGGCGTGAGCTCCTTCGCCACTTTCAGCCACTCGGTCTTGTCCGCGCCGAAGCCGTGCAGCAATACGATGGTGGGGCCTTCGCCGCCTTCGTAATAAGCCCAGCGGGTATCGCCGGCCTGCACCGCATGGGTCGTCAGATGCGCGGCCATCGCCTCGCGCTTGAGGTTGGCCTGCAGCAGCCACTGCGGCGCCAACAGGTAGCTGCCGCCCAGCACGATCGCCAGCAATCCGCCCAGCCACGCCAGGAATTTCAGCCGCCGCAGCAGCATGCGTTTCCAGAGTGGGGTGGTGTTTGGTGATGGCGACATGGTGATTTTCTTGGGAAAGGTCGGAGATGCCGCTCCCTCCCCCTGCGAAGCAGGGGAGGGCTGGGGAG
>JBIQMK010000314.1:0-3288 GCA_044463365.1 Rhodanobacter sp.
CGCGATGCGCTACTTCACCCAGGCCCTGGCCGAGGACGACCCTGGCCGCAAGGACATGCTGCTGGACATCGCCACCGAGGAGCTCAGCCATCTCGAGGTCATCGGCACGATCGTCGCGATGCTCAACAAGGGCGCCAAGGGCAAGCTGGCCGAGGCCATCGACGAGGAGGCGGCGCTGTTCCGCTCGCTGCAAGGCGCCGGCAACGACTCGCACGTGACTCAGGTGCTCTACGGCGGCGGCCCGGCGCTGACCAATTCGGGTGGCCAGCTGTGGAACGCGGGCTACATCGACAGCATCGGCGACCCCACCTGCGACCTGCGCTCCAACATCGCCGCCGAGGCGCGCGCCAAGATCGTCTACGAACGGCTGATCAACGTCACCGCCGACCCGGGCGTGAAGGAGGCGCTGGGCTTCCTGATGACGCGCGAGATCTCGCACCAGCAGTCGTTCGAGAAGGCGCTGTATTCGATCGAGCCCAACTTCCCGCCGGGCAAGCTGCCGGGGATGCCGCAATTCGCCAATACCTACGTCAATACCTCGCAGGGCGAAGGCGACATGCGCGGCCCTTGGAACAGCGATGCGAACTTCGACTACCTCAGCGATCGCGAGAAGTTTCTGGCGATGGATGGCGGCAGCGGCCTGCCCGAGGTCACGCTCACGGCGGAGGAGAAGAAGGCGGTCAAGCAGATGGCCAAGCGCACCATGTCCGACCCCGGCGCCAACCCGATCACCGGCGCCGATCTCGGTGTCGGCAAGAAGGCCAAGCCGAAAAAGTAGCCGCGCAATCCGGGCCGGCCATCGCGTCGGCCCGGGCGCGGTGGTCAGCTGGCGCGGTCAGCGCGAAGCGCGATCAGCTGAAGGCCGTGTCCAGCATCATCATCATCACGAAGCCGACCATCAGGCCGCCGGTGGCGAAGTTCTCGTGCCCCTGGCGGTGCGATTCGGGGATGATCTCGTGGCTCACCACGAACAGCATCGCACCGGCGGCGAAGCCCAGGCCGACCGGCAGCAGCAGCGGAAAATCCACCACCACGCCGGCGCCCACCAGCGCGCCCACCGGTTCGATCAGACCCGAGGCCATGCCCACCATGACCGAGTAGCCGCGCGCATAGCCGGCGGCCATCAAGGCCACCGCCACCACCAGCCCTTCGGGGATGTCCTGGATCGCGATGCCGGTGGCCAACGCCAGGCCGTGCGCCGTATCGGTGCCCGCAAAGCCCACGCCGATGGCCAGGCCTTCGGGGAGGTTGTGCAGGCAGATGGCGAACACGAACAGCCACGCGCGCTTGATCCGCTGCGACGGCAGCCCCTCCGGTCCCTTGATGAAATGCTCGTGCGGCACCACGCGGTCCAGCACCAGCAGCAGCGCCGCGCCGATCAGGATCGACACCGCCACGATCCCGCCCGCATGCCACGGCCCGGCGCCGTGGCTTTGCGCCGCGTGGATGCCGGGCAGGGCCAGCGAGAAGGCGCTGGCCGCCAGCATCACCCCGGCACCGAAACCGAACATGGTGTCTTGCGTGCGCTGGGCGATGTGGCGCGCGAACAGCGCCGGCAAGGTACCTGCTGCCGTGGCGCCCGCGGCCACGCAGCCGCCGAGGAAAGCCGCCAGAACGGGTGAGATGGATGGATTCACGCGCGGCCAGTGTGCGCCGGAGGTACCGGAAGAAACAATCGGTTGAACATGCGGATTCCCCTTTCGGAACACTGAACGCGCACAAGAATGGCGCCGGTGGAATCGCCGCGACGTGAATGCTCGCCCGGGCGATGGTCCGCAAAAGTCGCCGGGGTGACGCTTCTCAATCTGCCTCGGCCTCAAAAGCGTCGCGTCCGGCTGTCTCTCCGGCGCTGCCTTCTGGAACGAGCAAAATGGCCTGTTCAGGCTTTCTCCCTACGGCAGTGACTTGACCACCATCAGGTAGAACACCGCCAGGAAGGCGAAGAACGCCGGGGTGCCCAGCGCCACCCAATAGCGGAACGCCCGCCAGTAGACGGCCGGCAGGGCCACCCCTTGCGCGGCCGCGGCGCCGGCCAGGTCGCGCATGCGCATCTGCAGCAGCACCACCGGCAACCAGCACGCCACGGCCAGCGCGTACAAGCCGATCGACCAGGCCAGCCATGGCGTGCCTGGCGGCAAGCCCGCCAGATGCATCATCAAGCCGCCGGTGAGCGGCTGCAGCACCACGGTGGTGGCGGTGAACAGCCAGTCCGCGATCACCACGTAGCGCGCCACGGCGGCCACCACCGGTGGGTCGCGATGCAGGCTGGCCACCAGCAGATAGAAGGCCGAACCGATGCCGGTGCCGAACAACACGGTGGAGGAAACCACGTGCAGCCATTTCCATAACAGGTAGTCCATCACCGCCCCCGTGCCATACCGAGCGCGCCCAGCATGGCCAGCATCGGCAGGTTCTTCAGCAGCGGGCCGAAGGGGTGCAGCCAATAGTGGGGCATCGCGACGGTGATGATGGCGGTGTAGCCCACGATGGTGGCGATCTGCAACAGATACAGCCAGCGCCGCGGCATTGCCAGCGTGGCCACGCCGAACGCGATGTCGAGCACGGCGCCGGCGACCAGCGCGATCCACGCCAGCGTGCCATGCAAACCCGCCGCGGCCAGCATGTCCAGGCTGCGCGCCAGCGGATAACCCGCCAGCGACGTGATGCCGCTGCCCAGCCACACCAGCGCCACCGACCAGCGCATCACGGGCGCGAACGCCTGCCATGCCAGCGCCGAGCGCAACGCATCGGCATCGCTGCGATCGATGAAATGCGCCGGATCGCGCGGGGGACGTCCCAGCAGCCGGATGAGCGGCGCGGCATCGGCGGTGTTGCCGCGCGCCAGCATCGCCAGTGCGTCGCGGTTGATCCAGCGCCCGCCGCGGATCGTGGCGAGCCGATCGAGCGTGGACGTTTTCAAGGCGATCACGCGCAGTCGTCCGCCGCCCAGCGAGGCACGCAGTGTGGCCAGGTAGCTGGCCAGCGACAGGGCCCGTGGGCCCACGGCGTCCACGGTCGCCACGTCGACCCCGGGCGCCGTCGCCAACCGCACCAGCAACTCGGCCAGGTCGTCCACGTGGATGGGTTGCACGCAGGCGCTGCCGCCATCGGGCAGCGGCGTCAGCGGCAGCAAGGCCAGCGTGGCCAGCATGCGACTGCTGGCGCCGCGCGCGCCGAAGACCAGCGACGGCCGCACCGCCACGCCCTGCGTGGGCAACAGCGCATGCAGCGCGGCGTCGGCGCGGCGCTTGCTGCGGTGGAACCCGGCCTGCGCCTTGGCGTCGGCGC
>JBIQMK010000315.1:0-3235 GCA_044463365.1 Rhodanobacter sp.
ATCCGCCCCTGCGGTGCACCTTCTCCCCTTCGGGGAGAAGGGAATCACGGCATGACCCTGCATATCGACAAGTCGGGCCGCGGCCCCATCCCGCTGGTGATGCTGCACGGCTGGGCCATGCACGGCGGCGTGCTGGCGCCGTTGGTGGCGGCGCTCGGCGACCAGTGCACGATGTATGTGGTCGACCTGCCCGGCCATGGCTATTCGCGCGACAGCGAGCTGCCGCTGGAACCGCGCACCTGCGCCGCCGCGATCGCGGCGCAGACGCCACCGGCAATATGGCTGGGCTGGTCGCTGGGCGGGTTGATCGCGCTCACCGCCGCGCTGGACATGCCGCGCCAGGTGCGCGGCCTGGCGATGCTGTGCGCCACGCCGAAATTCGCACGCGACGCCAGCTGGCCGCATGGCGCGGACGAGACGCTGGTCCGTCAGCTGGCGACCGATCTGGAAACCGATTACCACGCCACGCTGGAGCGCTTCCTGGCGCTGGAGGCGATGGGCAGTGCCGACCCGCGCGCGGAATTGCGCCACCTGCGCACACTGGTATTCGAGCGTGGCGAACCGGACCGGCGCGTGCTGCTGGAAGGCATTGCGCTGCTGGAAACCAGCGACCGCCGCGCCGCCCTGCCCGACCTCACCGTGCCCAGCACGTGGATCTCCGGTCGACGCGACCGGCTGGTGCCGCCGCAGGCGATGCAGTGGTCGGCCAGTCAGTGCGCCGGCCGTTATCACGACATTCCGCAAGCCGGCCACGCGCCATTCTTCGCCCACGCCGATGCCGTGGCGCAGGCATTGCAGCCCTTGCTGGCCACCTTCGAACGATGAAACCGATGCCATGACCGCGTTCCAGCTCGACCCATCCCGCGTAGCCCATCAGTTCGGCCGCGCCGCCGGCACCTACGAAAAGCACGACGTGCTGCAGCGCGAAGTGCAGTCGTTGCTGCTGGATCGCCTGGACTTCTATCTGGAAACCCCGCAGCGCGTGGTGGACATCGGCGCCGGCACCGGCCGCGGCAGCGCGTTGCTGAAACAGCGCTACCCCAAGGCCGAAGTGATTGCCATCGACCTGGCGCTGCCGATGCTGCGCGCCGCGAAGCGGCACAGCAGTTGGCGCAAGCCGTTCCTGCGCGTCTGTGCCGAGGCTACCGCCTTGCCGCTGGCCGACCACAGCGTCGACGTGCTGCATTCCAACCTCTGCTTCCAGTGGGTCGATACGCTGCCGCCGCTGTTCGCCGAATGCGTGCGCGTACTGAAACCCGGCGGCATGCTGGTCTTTTCCAGCTTCGGGCCGGACACGCTGAAGGAGCTGCGCGCCGCCTGGGCCGAGGCCGACCAGCAAGCCCATGTCAGCCGCTTCCTGGACATGCACGACGTGGGCGATGCGGTGCTGGCCGCGGGCCTGCGCGACCCGGTGCTGGACGTGTGCCGCTACACCCTCACCTACAGCGAGCCGCGCAAGCTGTTGCAGGAACTGCAGGGCCTGGGCGCCACCAATGCCGACCGCGCGCGCGAGCGCGGCCTCACCGGCAAGACGCGCTACCGACGCATGCTGGAAGCGTACGAGTCCATGCGTTTGGACGGCCGCATCCCGGCCACCTGGGAAGTGGTCACCGCGCATGCGTGGGGACCGCCGCAAGGGCAAGCGCGACGCGGGGCCGGCGGTGTCGAGATCGCCAGCTTCTCGGTCGATAGCCTGCGCGGTTCGCGGCGCTGACCTGAGCCGGGCGCTTCCTGCTCGCATCGCGTTCACACCACCGCGGCTTATCCTCGAAAGCATTGTTTTCGATGCGGGGAGCCGCGAATGAAGTTGCAAGGCAAGGTGGCGCTGGTGACCGGCGGCGCGCAGGGTATCGGCCGCGCCATCGCCACACGGCTCGCACAGGAAGGCGCCGCCGTCATCATCGAGGATCTGTCGGACAACGCGCGCGCCGAGGAAACCCTGCAGGAACTGCAGGCGATGGGCGCCAGAACGGCACTGCTGACCGGTGACGTGGGCAAGGTGGCCGACGGCCAGCGTGTGATCCGCGAAGGCGTGGCCGCGATGGGCCGCATCGACATCCTGGTCAACAACGCGGGCGTGGAGCGGCGCGCCGGTTTCCTGGACGCCAGCGAAGCGGATTACGACCTGGTGATGCACGTCAACCTGAAAGGTCCGTTCTTCATCACCCAGGCCTTCGCCAGGCATGTGCGCGACCGCGGCGGCGACGGCCGCGTGATCAACATCAGCTCGGTGCACGAGGAATTGCCGTTTCCGCATTTCGCCAGCTACTGCGCCAGCAAGGGCGGCCTGAAAATGCTGACGCGCGACTTGGCCATCGAGCTGGCGCCGCTGGGCATCACCATCAACAACATCGCGCCCGGCGCGATCAAGACACCGATCAACGCGCACCTGATGGACGAGCCCGCGCTGCTGAAGGCGCTGCGCGCCAACATCCCGCTGAAGCGGCTGGGCACGCCCGAGGACGTGGCCGGTGTGGCCGCCTTCCTGGCCTCCGACGACGCGGCGTACATCACCGGCACCACGGTGGGCATCGACGGTGGCCTGCTGTGGAACTACCACGAACAGTGAGCCCGCGATGACGGTACTGGACCCGCATGCCAACGCCGAACGCGCCGCCCGCGCCGCACCCGCCGACACCCTCACGCCGGCCGACCGCTACCAGGAGCTGTTCGTGGCGGTGCAACTGGCGCGCGTGTTCGAGGACAGCAAGACCTTCGTCGATTGCGCGCCGCGTGGCGACCCGGAAAAGATCCTGGATGCCTACCGCTGCCAGAGTGACGCGGCGGATTTCGATCTCAAGGCGTTCGTGAAGCAGCACTTCTCGCCGCCGGAAGTCCATCGCAGCCACTACGTCTCCACGCCCGGCCAGCCGCTGCGGGACCACATCGACGGCTTGTGGAAGGTGCTTACGCGGCAGCCGCGCGAACATCCCGCGCACAGCTCCATCCTGCCCTTGCCCAATCCCTACGTGGTGCCGGGCGGGCGCTTCAGCGAGCTGTACTACTGGGATTCCTACTTCACCATGCTGGGCCTGGCCGAAAGCGGGCGGCAGGATCTGCTGCGCGACATGGCCAACAACTTCGCGTACCTGATCGACACCTACGGCCACGTGCCCAACGGCAACCGCAGCTACTACCTCAGCCGCTCGCAACCGCCGGTGTTCGCGCTGATGGTGGAGTTGTTCGAGCACAACGGCATCTGTGCGGCGATGGAATACCTGCCACGGCTGCGCAA
>JBIQMK010000316.1:0-3226 GCA_044463365.1 Rhodanobacter sp.
AAGCGGGTCCGAGCGCTTAGAGCCTATTGTGGATTTTCGCGGCAGCGTGACGGGTGAGGTTGTTCGGCTAATCCTAAGCGCCCCCCTTCCCGCAGCATGCTACGGGGCCAGCCTGCGGCTGTCAGAATTCGTTCCAGACGAATTCGTCGAACCGGTGGGTTCTCATCCAGTCCTCACCGCCAGAAAAGCGAAACGCCCCACTTGGGGGCGTTTCGCTTTTCTGGCGGAGAGAGTGGGATTCGAACCCACGGTAGTGTTACCACTACGGCAGTTTTCAAGACTGCTGCCTTAAACCACTCGGCCATCTCTCCATAAACTCGTTGTCCTGCGCAAGGCGCGCGTTGCGCGCCACTACGGCAGTTTTGTTCCGGGCATCCTGCCCTTCACCCCTTCGGGGCCAGCGGCTGCGCCGCTGTCCGCTTCGGCTTCCTGCCTACGCGTCAAGACTGCTGCCTTAAACCGCTCGGCCATCTCTCCATAAAACTCGTCGTCCTGCGCAAGGCGCGCGTTGCGCGCCACTACGGCAGTTTTGCTACGGGCGTCCTGCCCTTCACCCCTTCGGGGCCAGCGGCTGCGCTGCTGTCCGCTTCGGCTTCCTGCCTTCGCGTCAAGACTGCTGCCTTAAACCGCTCGGCCATCTCTCCAAAACTTGGTTCTTTATCCGCCGCATCAAACAGACCGGCGGATTGCCCTTCGACTTCGCTGCGCTACGCTCAGGGAGAACGGCTAGGGGGGCTTGCGCGGGGTGCAATCCTATCAGGAACGGCTTTGTGGGGGACGGCCGGAATCCTTCTTCGACAACGCTACCAGGCAGATCGCCAGGATCGCCACCGGAATCAGCGCGCCCAGCAGCGGCAGCAGCAGGATCGGTTGGCGGACGACCATCGGGACGAGTTGGGTGGCGGCGGCGAAGGTGATGATGGCGAGGCGTCCGCGGCGGCTGTGGCGGGCCAGCCAGAAGCTGGCGAGTACCAGTGGCAGCGCGATGACGGACAGGTCGAGATCGACGGTGGGCAGACGCCACACGCTCTCGAAGCTGAGGCGCATGCCGATTACGGTGGCCAGCACTGCCAGCAGGAAGAAGCTGGTGTAGAACTCCACCCTGCTCCAGTTTCCGCGTGCCGGCGCCGTGGTCATGCGATGCGGTCCAGCCCGGCCATGTACGGGCGCAGGGCTTCGGGGATGGTGATCGAGCCGTCGGCGTTCTGGTTGTTTTCCATCACGGCGATGAGGGTGCGGCCGATGGCGAGGCCGGAGCCGTTCAGGGTGTGCACGAGTTCGGGCTTGCCGGTTTCGGGATTGCGTACGCGGGCCTGCAGGCGGCGGGCCTGGAAGTCTTCGCAGTTGGAGCAGCTGGAGATTTCGCGGTAGGTCTGCTGGCTGGGCAGCCACACTTCGAGGTCGTAGGTCTTGGTGGCGCCGAAGCCCATGTCGCCGGTGCACAGCAGCAGCTTGCGGTACGGCAGGCCGAGTTTCTGCAGCACGGTTTCGGCGTGGCCGACCAGTTCTTCGAGCTGGGCATAGGAGTCGCTGGCGCGGCTGATCTGCACCATCTCGACTTTCTCGAACTGGTGCTGGCGGATCATGCCGCGGGTATCGCGACCGTAGCTGCCCGCTTCGGCGCGGAAGCACAGGGTGTGCGCGGTCATGCGCAGCGGCAGTGCGTCGGCGTCCTGGATGGTGTCGCGCAGCAGGTTGGTGAGCGGGACTTCGGCGGTGGGGATCAGGTAACGCCTGGTTTCGTTGACCTCGGTGGCGAACAGATCGTCCGCGAATTTCGGGAGTTGGCCGGTGCCCTGCATGCTTTCGGCGTTGACGATCACCGGCACGTTGCATTCCAGGTAGCCGTGCTCGGCAGTGTGCAGGTCGAGCATGAACTGGCCCAGCGCGCGGTGCAGGTGCGCCAGTTGGCCACGCATGACGGTGAAGCGCGCGCCAGACAGTTTGGCGCCAGCGTCGCCATCGAGCCAGCCGTGGCGCTCACCCAGCTCGACGTGATCCTTCACCTCGAAACCGAAGCTGCGTGGCGTGCCCCAGCGGCTGACTTCGACGTTGTCTTTTTCGTCGCGCCCTTCCGGCACGGAATCGTGCGGCAGGTTGGGGATGCCCAGCGCGATCTCGGACAGCCTGGCCTGCACGTCGGCCAGCGCCTGCTCGTTGTTCTTGAGCTTGTCGCCCAGGCCGGCGACTTCGGCCATCAAGTCGGTAACGTCTTCGCCCTTGCCCTTGGCCTGGCCGATCGCCTTGGAACGCGCGTTGCGCACGCTCTGCAGTTCCTGCGTCTCCATCGAAAGCTGCTTGCGCTGGCTTTCGAGCTGCTCCACGGCCGCCGTGTCCAGCACAAAGCCGCGCGTCGCGAGCCGCTTGGCGGTATCGGCGAGATGCGCTCGCAGCAGCGTCGGGTCCAGCATGGTCGTTCCTTTGGGTGATCAGACCGGCAATTATCGTGGCAGCCGGTGAAGCGGCGCAAACAAGCGAGTCAGTCGATGGGTACGGATCGTCGCGGCGGCGACACGGTGGTTCAGGTAACTTTCCCCTTTGCCGGAACGAAAGACCCCGTGACCCGCACCGGCCGGCAATGCCGGCCTGCCCGACGCTCAACTCACAAAGGACGAGCCCGATGTCGAGACACCCGGTGACTTTTCCACGCGATCACGCACAACCGATGACGGCGGAGATGCCATGAACTGGCGTCGTCTTCTCCCCCGGCTGTTGATCGCGTTGCTGATCGTCGCCGCGATCGTCGGCTTTTTCGCGTTCGACCTGTCGCACTACCTCAGCCTGCACGCGCTCAAGGAGCAGCAGCAGTCACTGCAGGCATGGCGCGCCCAGCACCCCGTGTTGCTGGCGGCGGGTTTTCTGGTGGGCTACATCGTGATGGCGGCCGCGTCGCTGCCCGGCGCGGCGCTGGCCACGATTGCCGCTGGCGCGGTGTTTGGGCTGGTGGAGGGCACGCTGCTGGCCTCGTTCGCCTCGTCGATCGGCGCGACGCTGGCGTTCCTGGCCAGCCGGTTCCTGTTTCGCGATGCGGTGAAGCGCCGTTTTGGCAAGCGCCTGGCCACCATCGATGAAGGCCTGAAGCGCGATGGCGCGTTCTACCTGTTCACCTTGCGGCTGGTGCCGGCGCTGCCGTTTTTCGTGATCAACCTGCTGATGGGCGTGACCGCGCTGCCGGCGCGCACGTTCTACTGGGTCAGCCAGGTCGGCATGCTGGCCGGCACCGTGG
>JBIQMK010000317.1:0-1997 GCA_044463365.1 Rhodanobacter sp.
ACGCCGCGCTGCGCTGCTCGCCCTTGTCGAGGTCGACGCGCTTGAGATGGTGCGGCGCGCCGATCTCCAGCAGCGTCAGGTGCACCAGCAGGTTGGCCGAGCCGGGCGCGTAGTAGAGCGTGTACATGGGGTATGTCCGTGGATGGGGTCAGTGGATGATACGGCCAAGAGCGGCCCCCATCTGCCCTGTCGGGCACCTCTCCCGTTGCACGGGGAAGGAAGCGACCGGGCTCCTCGAGTCAGCCAGCTCCCTTCCCCCGCTCGCGGGGGAAGGTGCCCGACAGGGCGGATGGGGGCCGCTTTTCCGCCGCCCCGCGCATCAGCCATCCAGCTCCGCCCACCGCGCATACGCCGCATCAAGCTCAGCCTGCACAGCCACCAACGCCTCGTTCGCCTTGACGATGGCGGCGCTGTCCTGCTGGAAAAAAGCGGGTTCATTCATCGCGGCAGTGCGGCTGGCGATGTCGCTTTCCAGTTGCTCTATGCGCTTGGGCAGCTGATCCAGCTCGTGCTGCTCCTTGAAGCTGCGCTTGCGCTTCGCTGCGACCGGCGCGGCCGGCGCGGGAGTTGCGGCGGCCGGCTTTGGCGCGTGGCCGGTCGTACGCGGGCCGGGCTTCTGGCGCAGCCAGTCGCTGTAGCCGCCCACGTACTCGCCGATCCGGCCCTCGCCCTCCAGCACCAGCGTGCTGGAGACCACGTTGTCGAGAAAGGCGCGATCGTGCGAGACCAGCAGCAAGGTGCCCTTGTAATCGGTGAGCAGTTCTTCCAGCAGTTCCAGCGTCTCCACGTCCAGGTCGTTGGTCGGTTCGTCCATCACCAGCAGGTTGGACGGCTGTGCGAACAGCTTGGCCAGCAGCAGGCGGTTGCGCTCGCCGCCGGAGAGGCGGGTGATCGGCGCGCGGGCGCGTTCGGGCGAGAACAGGAAATCCTGCAGGTAGCCGATGATGTGCTTGCGCTGCCCGTTGAGCTCGATGTATTCGCGGCCTTCGGCCACGTTGTCGAGCGCGTTGAGCTTGTCGTTGAGCTGCAGGCGGTGCTGGTCGAAATAGGCGATCTCGATGCTGGTGCCAAGCTCGGCACTGCCGCGCTGCGGAATCAGTTCGCCCAGCATGATCTTCAGCAGGGTGCTCTTGCCCGCGCCGTTGGGGCCGATGATGCCGATGCGGTCGCCGCGCAGGATGGTGGTGCTGAGATCGTCGATCAGCACGCGGCCGTCATAGGCCTGGTGCACGTGCTTGAGCTCGATCACCTTCTTGCCGGAGGCCTGCGCATTGGCTGCCGTCATCTTCACGTTGCCGCTGAGGTTGCGCCGCTCGGCGCGCTCGTTGCGCAGCGCCTTCAGCGCGCGCACGCGACCCTCGTTGCGGGTACGGCGGGCCTTGATGCCCTGGCGGATCCACACCTCCTCCTGCGCCAGCTTCTTGTCGAACGCCGCGTTGGCCTGCGCCTCGGCGTGCAGGCGCTCCTCTCGGCGGCGCAGGTAATTGTCGTAATCGCCGGGCCAGTCGGTCAGCGCGCCGCGGTCGATTTCGACGATGCGGGTGGCCAGCGCGCGCAGGAAGCTGCGGTCATGGGTGACGAAGAGGATGCTGCCGGCGAACTGCTTGAGGAAGGTTTCCAGCCAGCCGATGGCTTCGATATCCAGATGGTTGGTCGGCTCGTCCAGCAGCAACACGTCGGGCTTGCGCACCAGCGCCTGGGCCAGCAGCACGCGGCGCTTCATGCCGCCGGACAGCGCGGCGAAATCGGTATCGCCGGGCAGCTCCAGCTGGGTGATCACGTCGCCGACGCGGCGGTCCAGATCCCAGCCGTGCTGCGCCTCGATCTGGTGCTGCACGTCGCCCAGCGCGTCGAAGTCGCCTTCGTCCAGCAGGTGGTGGTAGCGCGCCAGCAACCGACCCAGGTCGCCTAGCCCCTCGGCCACCACGTCGAACACGCTGCCCTCGGTGCCATGCGGCACTTCCTGCGCCATGCGCGCGATCACCACGCCGTTCTGC
>JBIQMK010000317.1:2007-3216 GCA_044463365.1 Rhodanobacter sp.
GGGTGGACTTGCCTTCGCCGTTGCGGCCGACGATGCAGACCCGCTCGTTAGCCTCGATCGACAGATCGACATGCTCGAGCAGGAGCGGGCCGCCGATGCTGAAGTCGACGCGTTGCAATTGGATGAGAGACATCCGCCCATTGTAGCGGCTGAAGGCCTGGCGCCGGCCTCCCGCAAGAAATGCGACGTCAATGCATCTGCCGGGGTGCGTGCGGCGGAAGGATGATCGACGCCAGCGACAGCCGTTGGCGCAAGAGAGCTGCGGCGAAATGAAAATCGCGGCCGCGGGCAATGGCTGGAAAGTGTCGCGGAGTTATACCACCCAACTTGCTTTGGTGGTATAACCGCGGAATCACCGGAGTCACAAGATGGCCTTGTACCGCGAACTTCCCGTTGCTGCACAAACCGCCTATGCCGAGCTGCAGGAACAGGTTCAGGTGGCCGAGGCCATGCGTTCCCCCGCATCGCTGACCGGCACGGTAGGGTGGAAGACGATCAAGGGGCGCCGCTACGCCTACTGGCAGTTCAAGGAGATCGATGGTCGCAAGCGCGAGTACTACCTCGGGCCGGAAGGGCCCGCCATTGAGGCTGTCGAAAATGCGCGTGGCAAACCGGCGCCGGCATTCGAGGCGGTGGCGCGGCAGGCCAGCGCAGCGTTTGCGCAGGGCAATGCGCTGACGCCGGCCAAGCACTTTCGCATCGTCAAGCGTTTCGCCGATTACCAGTTCTTCCGCGCCGGGGGTTTGCTGGTGGGGACGCAGGCGTTCCTCGCCATGGGCAATCAGCTGGGAGTGGCCTGGGGCAGCGGCGCGCGTACCCTTGATCTTGATTTTGCACATGCGGGGACGGGCGGAAATGTGGCGGTGGCATTACCGGCCGACCTGCATGTCGATGTGGATGATGCGCTGAAGTCGCTGGAAATGGGGTTTTTGCCAGCATTGGGCGGTAGCCGCGGCTTCGCCAGCAACTATGTCAGCGAGAAGGAACCCGATCTGCGTATCGATTTTCTGACCGTCATGCGTCGTGGCGGCAAGGACGTGCCGATGCCGCACATCGGCGTGGCTCTGACGTCGTTGAAGTTTCTCGACTACCTGCTCGAACGACCCGGCCAGGCGGTACTGCTGGACCGGGCTGATGCATGCCTGGTGAATCTGCCCGACCCGGCGCGCTATGGCCTGCACAAATTGCTGGTGGCCGCCGAACGCGGAC
>JBIQMK010000318.1:0-3197 GCA_044463365.1 Rhodanobacter sp.
CCGCCGGCCCGCCCGCACCACGGCACTGCGCTCGGCTCGGTGCGTATCGGCGCTGCTGGCCTATGTGGTCCCGGCGCTGGCGCTCCTGCTGGCGATGCGGATCGACACGCCATTGCTGGCGGCCGCTCTTGCGGCGCCCAGCGCGCTGCTGGGCCGCTGGCTGGAACAGCGCCAGTTCGCCGCGGTGCGCAGAAACGGCATCATCGGCTGAGACGTGGTGGTTTTCATCACGGGTTCCCGGGCTTGCCGGCGCCATTCATAGCGAGTTCAATGCGGCCGGTTATCGTAGTGCCTCACTTTTAATTAACAAACGGATCGCCTCCCGGATGAACAAGATCTTGATGGCCAGCGCGCTGCTGGCGGCGTGTGCCAGTTTCGGCGTGCAGGCGCAAAGCGCCCCCAACAACGGTGGCTGGAGCGGTTCGGGCGAATTCGGTTTTGCGTCCTCCACCGGCAACTCGCGTTCGGAGAACCTCAACGCCAAGCTCGGCCTGAACCAGGAAAACGACCAGTGGAAGAACAGCTTCTTCGTCGACGGCCTGCGCTCGAAGAGCCAGCAGACCGTGGAGGACGAGGCAGGCAACACGATCAAGCAATTCAACACCACCGCCAATCGCTACGACGGCGGCGCGTCGGTGGGCTACAAGCTTGATCCGCGCAGCTACATCGTGGGCGCGGCCCGTTACGAGCATGACGATTTCGGCGCCAACCTGTGGCAGGGCATCGTCTCGCTGGGCTACGGCTACATCGCCCTGAAGGACGAGCGCAACGAGCTCTCGTTCGAAGTCGGCCCCGGTTACAAGCGTTACCGCCCGGCTGACACCCACATCATCGTCGACAGCGAAAGCGTGGCCGTGCGCCAGCCCACCGAAAGCGAGATGGTCGGCCGCGGCCTGGTCAACTACAAGTACAAGCTCACCGAAAACACCTCGTTCGACGACACGCTGCTGGTCGAAGCGGGTTCCAAGAACACCTATCTGCAGAACGACGCGGGGCTGGCCGTCAGCATGACGCGCAAGCTGGCGTTGAAGGTGGGCTTCCAGGTGCGCCACAACACCGACGTGCTGCCGGGCACCAAGAACACCGACACGCTCACCACCACCAACCTGGTCTACAGCTTCTGAGCTGATCGCACCGGCGCATCGCGACGGCCCTTCCGCGCAAGCGGGAGGGCCGTCGTCGTTTCAGCGGCTTCGCTTTTCTCCCTCCCCTGCTTTGCAGGGGAGGGCTGGGGAGGGGTAACGCTCTTGATCTTCGCTGCCAGCCCGAGCCACCCCCTCCCAACCTCCCCCTGCCAGCAGGGGGAGGAGCCAAGAGTGCCGCGCCGTACTTCCTCCTCTGCACGCAGGGGAGGCGTAACGGCCTACCTCACAACCCCAACAACGCCCCGGCGCCCTGCTGCAACAGCGCCTCGGCCACCTGTTCGCCCAGGGCTTGCGCCTGGTCGCTGGCCGCATGGGCTTCGGCGTGCAGCAATCGCCCACGCTCCACATCGCCCACCATGCCGCGTAGATGCAGGCCGTGCTCGCCCAGCACGCACCAGGCGCCCACCGGCACCGTGCAGCTGCCGCCCAGCGCGCGGTTCATCGCCCGCTCCGCGCCGACGGTGACGCGCGTGTCGGCGTCGTCCAACGCCGCCAGCAACGACAAAACGAGCGGATTGTCGTCGCGTGCCTCGATCGCGATGGCGGCCTGCCCCGGCGCGGGCAGCCAGTCCGGCGCGACCAGCCGCGAGCGGATACGCGAAGCCAGGCCCAACCGCTCCAGCCCCGCACACGCCAGCACGATGGCGTCATAGCTTCCGTTGTCGAGCTTGCCCAGCCGCGTGCCCACGTTGCCGCGCAGGTCGAGCAATTGCAGGTCTGGCCGCAGCGCCCGCAACTGGGTCTGTCGCCGCAGCGATGAGGTGCCCACCCGCGCGCCCTGCGGCAGCGCCGCGAGGTCGGCGTAATCGTTGCTGACAAAGGCATCGGCCGCATCCGCCCGCGGCAGGATCGCCGGCAGCGTGAAGCCCGGCTCCAGGTCCGCCGGCACATCCTTCAGCGAATGCACGGCCAGGTCGGCGCGCCCTTCCAGCATCGCCACTTCCAGCTCCTTCAGGAACAGGCCCTTGCCACCGATCGTGGCCAGCGGCTGATCCAGGATCTCGTCGCCGCGCGTACTCATCGGCACCAGCACCACATCCACCGCGGGGTGCGCCACGCGCAGCAAGGCCGCCACGTGCTCCGCCTGCCAGAGGGCCAGCGCGCTTTTGCGGGTGGCGATGCGCAAGGTGGTGGTCATGAAGGCTCCGCGGGCATTGTCAAAACCGTATTGTCGCGCAGAACGGCGGGCCGGACCGCCGACGATTCGCCGCAGGCCCGACCGGCGTTTCGCATTTACCGCAGCCCGCCCGGCCCGGCCTGCATGTGCCGGTTCCGGCATTGCCGGTTGATCCGGCGCCCCGAAACCGCGAGCATACGCACCTCCATGGACCCGGCCCCGCCGGGTGGCTCGTCCGGGCGCCTATCCCCCGGAAACCTCGCGACACCATCCCCCTGGTGAAAAACATGCTGCCGATGCGGCGGTGTCCGCGAACGCTTTGGCCTGAAAAATGCGGACTTTCCCCAACTTCCGGCGCGATTGGCTGACCAACGTGCCCACCGAACTGCTGTCCGGCGCGCTGGTGGCGCTGGCGCTGATCCCCGAAGCCATCGGCTTCTCCATCGTTGCCGGCGTCGACCCCAAGGTGGGCCTGTACGCATCGTTCTCGATCGCGGTGACCTCGGCCATCCTCGGCGGCCGCCGCGCCATGATCTCGGCCGCCACGGCCTCGACCGCGGTGCTGATGATCACCCTGGTGCGCGATCACGGCCTGCAATACCTGTTCGCCGCCACCATCCTGATGGGCCTGCTGCAAGTCGTCGCCGGCGCGGCCCGGCTGGGTCTGGTGATGAAGTTCGTCTCGCGCTCGGTAATGGCCGGCTTCGTCAATGCGCTGGCCATCCTGATCTTCATGGCGCAATTGCCCCAGTTCGTGGGCGCCGACTGGCACATGTTCGCGATGGTCGCCGCCGGCCTGGCGGTCATCTACCTCTTCCCGCTGCTGACGAAACGCGTGCCCTCGGCACTGGTGAGCATCATCGTGATCACCGCGTTCTCGATCATGGCCGGCCTGAAGCTGCGCACCGTCGGCGACATGGGCCCGCTGCCCTCCA
>JBIQMK010000319.1:0-3151 GCA_044463365.1 Rhodanobacter sp.
CAGCAGGTACGCGTCGGCGTCTTCCAGCGGTACATAGCTGACCCCCGCCAGCCTCACCGTCCGCATGGTGGCGGGCACCAGGGCCAATCCAAGCCCGGCCGCCACCAGGGCCAGCAATCCGTTGATCTGTTGCGCGTGCTGGTTGATGCGCGGCTTGAACCCGGCTTTGGCCGCCAGCTTCACCAACCGGTCGTACAACGTGGCGGCCAGCTCGCGGGGTTGCGTGATGAAGGCATCGTCGGCGACTTCGGCAAGCCGTACGGTTTTTCTGGCGGCCAGTGGATGACCCGAGGGCAGCGCCAGCAAAAGTGGTTCGCGATCGATCACGGCGAGCCGCAGGCCGCGGGCGTCCTTGGCGTGTTGCGGTTCGTCACGCACGAAGCCCACGTCGATCTGTCCGGCCAGCAACGCGGCGAACTGGGGCTCGCTGTACATCTCGTGGAGCTGGATGTGCACGTTCGGCGCGATCTGGCCGTAACGCAGCAAGGCCTGGGGCAGGGCGGGATGAAACGACACCGAGACGGTGTACGCCAGTCGCAGCTGGCCGCTGTAGCCTGCGGCGGCGGCCAGCACGTGGCTGCGCGCGTCTTCAGCTTTGGCCAGGATCTGCCTGGCTTCCTTCAGGAAGACCCTGCCGGGCTCGGTCAGCGCGACATTGCGCTTGTCGCGCTCCAGCAGTCGTACGCCAAGGTCGCGCTCGAGTGCCTGGATCTGCTGCGAAAGCGGTGGTTGCGACAAGTGCAGGCGGATCGCCGCACGGGTAAAACTGAGCTCCTCGGCGACGGCAACGAAATAGCGCAGTTGGCGAAAATCGAACATATAGCGATATCGTCTGAATAACTCGCAAAATATATATTGGTTTCTTTATCGCGTCGATCATAAACTGCCTCCCGTCCCATCATCTCCTCCCCCCTTGGTGATGGCGACCCTCGCCCCGCAGCGACGCTATCGCGATATCTGGCCCCTCCCCCCTCCGGGCCCATATTGACGCGTCGCACTTGCGGGGCGTTCTCGTTTCTGCGGTACGCCCCGGTTACAGACGGCAACCCAATTGCGTACCTTGCGCGATGGCCCGCTTGGCATCGAGCTCGGCCGCGACATCGGCGCCACCGATGACGTGCACCGTGACGCCCGCGGCCATGAGTTCGTCGGCAAGCGTCCGGTTCGGCTCCTGCCCCGCGCAAACCACCACATGATCGACCGGCAAGACCCGCGGCTCGCCATCGACCGTGATGTGGAGGCCGTCGTCGTCGAAATGTCGGTAGGCCACGTTGCCGAGCATGGCGACGTGCTTGGCCTTCAGCGTGGCGCGATGCACCCAACCAGTAGTCTTGTTGAGGCGTGCGCCGAGCCGCCCCTGGCTGCGTTGCAGCAACCAGACTTGCCGCGCAGGGGCTTCGGGCTGCGGCTTCTGCAAGCCGGCGCGGTTCTCCAGGCTCATGTCCACGCCCCACTCGCGGGCCCATCGCGCGGTGTCGGTGGTGGGCGAGGGCAGGTGTTCGACCAGAAATTCGGCAACGTCGAACCCGATGCCGCCGGCGCCGATGATGGCCACCCTCGCGCCCACGGTGCGATGCCGCGCCAGCACATCGAGGTAACTCAGCACGCGCGGATCATCGTGGCCGGGGAAATCCACCGCGCGCGGCATAACGCCGGTGGCGACCACCACCTCGTCGTATCCGGCAGCGCGCAACGAGGCGGTGGTCGCGGTCGCGCCCAGTTGCACGTCGACCCCGGTTTCGGCCAGACGGTGGCGGAAGTAGCGCAGGGTTTCGTGAAATTCCTCCTTCCCCGGGATCTGCTTGGCGTAGTTGAACTGACCGCCGATTTCGTTGGCGTGGTCGATCAAGGTCACCGTGTGGCCGCGTTCGCCCAGCGTGCTCGCGCATGCCATGCCCGCCGGGCCGGCGCCAACCACCGCAATGCGTTTGCGCGTCGTGGCCGGCTCGATCCGGATTTCGGTCTCATGGCAGGCGCGCGGGTTCACCAGACAACTGGCGCGCTTGTTCTGGAATACATGGTCGAGGCAGGCCTGATTGCAGGCGATGCAGGTATTGATGCGTTCGCTGTGCCCGGCTTTCGCCTTGTTGGCCCAGGCCGGGTCGGCCAGCAGCGGGCGCGCCATCGAGATCACGTCCGCTTCGCCGTCGGTGAGGATGCGCTCGGCCACCTCGGGCATGTTGATGCGGTTGGTGGCGACCAGCGGGATCGACACCTCGCCTTTCAGCTTGCGGGTAACCCAGGAAAAGCCGGCGCGCGGCACGCTGGTGACGATGGTGGGAATCCGCGCTTCGTGCCATCCGATGCCGGTATTGATGATGCTGGCGCCGGCTGTCTCGATGGCCTTGGCCAACGTGACGACGTCGTCCCACGGCTGGCCGCCCTCGACCAGGTCGAGCATCGAGAGTCGGTAGATGATGATGAAATCGCGGCCCACCGCCTCGCGCGTGCGACGCACGATCTCGATCGGAAGGCGCATGCGGCGCGTGGCATCGCCGCCCCAGGCGTCGTTCCGGCGGTTGGTGCGTTCGGCGATGAACTGGTTGATCAGATAGCCTTCCGAACCCATCACCTCCACGCCGTCGTAGCCGGCCTCCCGCGCCAGCGTGGCGCAGCGCACGAAGTCGTCGATGGTGCGTTCCACGCCGCGTGGCGACAGTGCGCGCGGCGTGAATGGGGTGATGGGCGATCTGATCCTGGATGGCGCCACCGACAGCGGGTGATAACCGTAGCGGCCCGCGTGCAGGATCTGCAGGCAGATGCGCCCGCCTTCGGCGTGCACGGCGCCGGTGAGCTTGCGATGCCGCGGTTTGTGCCAGGGCAAGGTCAGTCGACCACCAAAAGGTTTGAGCCAGCCGGCGATGCTGGGAGCGATGCCGCCGGTGACCATCAGGCCGACGCCACCGCGCGCCCGTTCCGCGAAATAAGCCGCTAGCTTGTCGTAATCGCGGGCCTTGTCTTCGAGTCCGGTATGCATCGAACCCATGAGGATGCGGTTCGGCAAGACCACATGGCCGAGGTCCAACGGGGTAAACAGGTTCGGGTAGTTCATAGCGGCCCTGCCGGTCAAACGATCGTATGAATGTGCCGTTGTCGAGGCAGCAATTGCAAGCACCACGACGGTACGTGACCCGCGCTCGCCTGAGCTTGT
>JBIQMK010000320.1:0-3140 GCA_044463365.1 Rhodanobacter sp.
CTGGCCGACCCGCGCACGGTGTCGGCGCTGGCGCTGGTGCACCAGCGCTTCTCCACCAACACCTTCCCCGCGTGGGAGCTGGCCCATCCGTACCGCATGATCGCCCACAACGGCGAGATCAACACGGTCAAGGGCAACGTCAACTGGATCAACGCGCGCACCGGCGCGATCTCCTCGCCCGTGCTGGGCGACGACCTGCAGAAGCTGTGGCCGCTGATCTACCCGGGCCAGTCCGACACGGCGTCGTTCGACAACTGTCTCGAGCTGCTGACGATGGGCGGTTACCCGCTGTCGCAGGCGATGATGATGATGATTCCCGAGGCCTGGGAACGTCACACGTTGATGGACGACAACCGCCGCGCGTTCTACGAGTACCACGCCGCGATGATGGAGCCGTGGGACGGCCCCGCCGCGATCGCCTTCACCGACGGCCGCCAGGTGGGCGCCACGCTGGACCGCAACGGCCTGCGCCCCGCGCGCTACGTGATCACCGACGACGACCTGGTGATCCTGGCCTCCGAGGCCGGCGTGCTGCCGGTGCCGGAATCGCGCATCGTCAAGAAGTGGCGGTTGCAGCCGGGCAAGATGCTGCTGATCGACATGGAAGCGGGCCGCATCATCGACGACAAGGAGCTTAAGGACCAGCTGGCCAACGCCAAGCCGTACAAGCAGTGGATCGAACACATCCGGATCAAGCTGGACGACCTGCCGGCCGCGCGCACGGAGCCACGCTCCACCGAGACCCTGCTGGACCGCCAGCAGGCGTTCGGCTACTCGCAGGAAGACCTGAAGTTCCAGCTGCTGCCGATGGCGCAGGCCGGCGAGGAAGCGATCGGCGCGATGGGCAACGACTCGCCGTTGGCCGTGCTGTCGGACAAGAACAAGTCGCTGTACCAGTATTTCCGCCAACTGTTCGCGCAGGTCACCAACCCGTCGATCGACCCGATCCGCGAGCAGATGGTGATGTCGCTGGTGTCCTTCATCGGCCCCAAGCCGAACCTGCTGGACATCAACAACATCAACCCGCCGTTGCGGCTGGAGGTGTCGCAGCCGGTGCTGGACTTCGCCGAGATGGCCAAGATCCGCGACATCGAGCGCTACTCCAAGGGCAAGTTCCGCAGCTTCGAGCTGGACATCACCTATCCGGCGGTGTGGGGCAAGGCCGGCATCGAGGCGCGGCTGGCCTCGCTGTGCGCCCAGGCCACCGACGCGATCCGGCTGGGCCACAACATCCTGATCGTCTCCGACCGCGGCGCCAGCCGCGAGCGCGTGGCCATCCCCGCGCTGCTGGCCACCTCCGCCGTGCACCAGCACCTGGTGACGATGGGCCTGCGCACCAGCACCGGCTTGGTGGTGGAAACCGGCTCGGCGCGCGAGGTGCATCATTTCGCCCTGCTGGCCGGCTACGGCGCCGAGGCCATCCATCCGTACCTGGCGATGGAAACCCTGGCGCACGCCTGCGCCAGCGGCGAGGTGAAGCCGGAGAAGGCGATCGCCAACTACATCAAGGCGATCGACAAGGGCCTGCAGAAAGTGATGTCCAAGATGGGCATTTCCACCTACATGTCCTACACCGGTGCACAGATCTTCGAGGCCGTGGGCCTCAACCGCGAGCTGATTGACAAGTACTTCACCGGCACCACCTCCAACATCGAGGGCATTGGCCTGTTCGAGGTGGCCGAGGAGGCCCTGCGCGTGCACGCCGCCGCCTACGGCGACGATCCGGTGCTGGCCGAACGGCTGGATCCGGGTGGCGAATACGCCTACCGCGTGCGCGGCGAGGAGCACATGTGGACGCCTGACGCGATCGCCAAGCTGCAGCACGCCACGCGCTCCAACAACGGCCAGACCTACAAGGAATACGCGCAGCTCATCAACGACCAGTCGAAGCGCCACATGACGCTGCGCGGCCTGTTCGAATTCCGCTTCGACCCGTCCGCGGCGATTCCGCTGGACGAGGTCGAGCCGGCGAAGGAAATCGTCAAGCGCTTCGCCACCGGTGCGATGTCGCTGGGATCGATCTCCACCGAGGCGCACACCACGCTGGCGATCGCGATGAACCGCATCGGCGGCAAGTCCAACACCGGCGAAGGCGGTGAGGACGAGGCGCGCTACCGGAACGAGCAGCGCGGCATCACGATCAAGCAGGGCGACACCGTCGCCGGCCTGCTGGGTGCCGAGCACATCGAGCGCGACCTGGTCCTGCAGGAGGGCGATTCGCTGCGCTCGCGCATCAAGCAGGTGGCCTCGGGCCGCTTCGGCGTCACCGCCGCCTACCTGATGTCCGCCGACCAGATCCAGATCAAGATCTCGCAGGGCGCCAAGCCGGGCGAAGGCGGCCAGTTGCCGGGCCACAAGGTGTCCGACTACATCGCGCAGCTGCGCTTCTCGGTGCCGGGCGTGGGCCTGATCTCGCCGCCGCCGCATCACGACATCTATTCCATCGAGGACCTGGCCCAGCTGATCCACGACCTGAAGAACTGCAACCCGCAGGCGTCCATCTCGGTGAAGCTGGTGTCCGAAGTCGGCGTGGGCACGGTGGCCGCGGGCGTGGCCAAGTCGAAGGCCGACCATGTGGTGATCGCCGGCCACGACGGCGGCACCGGCGCCTCGCCGTGGTCGTCGATCAAGCACGCCGGCACGCCGTGGGAACTGGGCCTGGCCGAGACCCAGCAGACGCTGGTGCTGAACCACCTGCGCGGCCGCATCCGGGTGCAGGCCGACGGCCAGATGAAGACCGGCCGCGACGTGGTCATAGGCGCGCTGCTGGGTGCCGACGAGTTCGGCTTCGCCACCGCGCCGCTGGTGGTGGAAGGCTGCATCATGATGCGCAAATGCCACCTCAACACCTGCCCGGTCGGCGTGGCCACGCAGGATCCGGTGCTGCGCAAGAAGTTCTCGGGCAAGCCCGAGCACGTGGTGAATTATTTCTTCTTCGTCGCCGAGGAAGTGCGCGCGCTGATGGCGCAACTGGGCATCCGCCGGTTCGACGACCTGGTCGGCCGCGCCGATCTGCTCGACACGCGCCAGGGCATTGCGCACTGGAAGGCATGCGGGCTGGACTTCAGCCGCGTGTTCCATCGTCCGGACGTCCCGGCGGACGTGGCCGTGCGCCATGTCGCCGAGCAGGATCACGGCCT
>JBIQMK010000321.1:0-3107 GCA_044463365.1 Rhodanobacter sp.
GCCCAGGTTCACGTAGCCGCCTTCCACGCCGAAATCGACCGCCCAATGCCACACGTAACCGAAGCGCACGGCTGCCGCCGTGTCCTTCGCGTCCAGGTGTTCGCCAGGGGCGACGCCCAGCCGATATTGCGCCTGACCCGCTTCGGCACCGACGTAGAAGTTGCCCGTGTCGGCAGCCAACGAAGCCGTCGATACGCTTGCCAATACCACGGCCAGGCTGGCGGCCAGAATGTGTTTCTTCATGATCAATCCTTGTCAAAAGAGCGATGCCGCCCCTGCGCCATGCGCGGAGTCCGGCAGTTGTACATACGTGCGGAAATACCGGGACCATCATCCTGATGCCATGTCACTCCCTTGCCCTGGGGGCGCTCGCGGGAATCGGCGGCGTGAGGACAGTGCATCCTGACGCTTCCCAACGACAATGACGGATCACCCGCCGGGCACGCATGGCCCGATGGAATCCGTTTGGACGTCTATTCTAAAGCGCCGCCCGCATGCAAAACAGGCGCTGCTTCACACAAAGCCCTCGCACATGTCTTCCGCGTCCGCATCGTTTGCCGGTTGTAGCGATCCTTTGAGGTCGTACCGACGATGTCGGTAATCCGCACCGGATCGTTGCAGCTGGTACGGTCGTTGCCGTTGTACCTGCTGGCGACCGGCTCATTCGCCGGGTGCATCAAGTACGATCCGGGCAGAGGTTGCCGCCGCGGCCGCCGAGCAACATCCGAACCTCCTGGTTGCACCACCTCAGGTGACACGGCTTGCGAAAGTGCACGCCGCCCCTGTTTCATGAATTGCGGAGATCCAACAATGAAATGGCACAACATCGGCAGGGGCGTTCTAACCGGGCTGGTCGGGGTCGGCCTGGCACTGGGTGCCAGCGCGCAAACCCTCACCTCGAATGCGACGGGAACCCACGACGGGTTCTACTACTCGTTCTGGAAGGACTCCGGCGACGCTTCGTTCGGCCTGAAGGCCGGTGGCCGCTACACCTCCCACTGGACGAAAAGCACCAATAACTGGGTCGGCGGCAAGGGCTGGAAAACCGGCAGCACGAACCGGGTCGTCCATTACTCGGGCACCTTCGGCGTCGATGACAGCCAGAACTCGTACCTGGCGCTCTACGGCTGGACCAGGAACCCGCTGATCGAGTACTACGTGATCGAAAGTTACGGCTCGTACAACCCGGCCAACTGCGAAGGCGGCACCGACTACGGCAGCTTCCAGAGCGATGGCGCCACTTACAACGTGCGCCGCTGCCAGCGCGTCCAGCAGCCGTCCATCGACGGCACCCAGACCTTCTACCAGTATTTCAGCGTACGCACCCCCAAGAAGGGCTTCGGCGCCATTTCCGGCACCATCACCTTCGCCAACCACGTCAAGTTCTGGGCAAGCAAGGGCCTGAAACTGGGCACCCCCGATTACCAGGTGATGGCGACCGAGGGCTACCAAAGCCGCGGCAGCTCCGACATCACGGTCAGCGAAGGTTCGGCGAGCACAAACACAAGGTAGATAGGGGTCGGCATTTAGCCATACTGAGGTGGCCCGGCTTTTTCGGACACGTTAATTAAGCACCCATCGCCTCATCGTCAACGACGGCGGGCGTGCGGTAGCCGAGGGTCTGATGCAGCCGCTGGCGGTTGTAGAAGCCTTCCGACGTCCCCCCGCCTTGAGTAGCGGGACGGTTTAGAGTCCAGGTTCACTTTAACTGCTCCGCATAGGCGGCGGGTGTCAACCCACCCAGCGCCTTCTTCGGTCGTTCCTCGTTGTATTCCCGCCGCCAGCGTTCGATCTCGGCGCGTGCATGCAGCAGGCTGGGAAACCAGTGCTCGTTGAGGCATTCGTCGCGCAGGCGGCCGTTAAACGACTCGATGTAGGCGTTCTGGTTCGGCTTGCCCGGCTCGATCAGGCGCAGTTGCACGCCACGCGCATGCGCCCAGGTCACCATGGCCTTGCCGCAGAACTCCTTGCCGTTGTCGCTGCGGATGACCTTGGGCAAGTCACGCGTCTGCGCCAGGCGATCCATTACGCGTGTCACGCCCAGGCCGGAGATGGCTCGCTCCACCTCGATGACCACCGCCTCATGGGTGGCGTCATCGACGACCGTCAGGCACTTGATGACACGCCCTTCGGCCGTGCGGTCGAACACGAAGTCCATTGACCAGACCTCGTTGGCTGCCTTCGGTCGAACCAGCGGCTGTCGGTCGGCGACAGGCACCTTCTTCCGCCTGCGCCGCCGCACCTGCAACTTCGCCTCCTGGTACAGCCGTTCCACGCGCTTGTAGTTCACCAGCAACCCCGCCTGCCGCAGCTTCAGATGGATCATTCCCACGCCATAGCGCTTGTGTCGCTGCGCCAGCGCCACGATGCGTTGCCGGAGATCCACGTTGTGATCCGGGCATGGCACGTAGCGATAAGCATTGGCGCTCATGCCCACGACCGCCAGCGAGCGCCGCTCGCTCAACCCCCTGTCGACCATCTGCCGCACCAGTTCGCGTCGAGCCGGTGCGCTCACCACTTTTTTCGCAGGGCGTCCTTGATGACCTCATTCTCGAGCACCTGCTCGGCCAGCAGCTTCTTCAGCCGCCCATTCTCCGTCTCCAGCTCCTTCAGCCGCTTGGCGTCGGGCACGCTCATGCCTCCGAACTTGCTGCGCCACAGGTAGTACGAGGCCTCGCTGAAGCCGTGCTTGCGGCACAGCTCCTTCACCGGCATGGCTGCCTCCGCCTCACGCAGGAAGCCGATGATCTGCTCTTCGGAAAAGCGCTTCTTCACGTCCAATCTCCTTCGGATGGGGGATTGGACTCCAAACCACGGTGCTACTCAAAACCGGGGGGACGTCGGGTTCACAGCGGTGCCCGCCGCGATGTTGCTCAGGTCCAACACGTAGGTTCGGCTGCCGTCCGGGGCGGTGGTGAAGCCGAGGTCAGAGGACATGAACGACGAGCCGTCGCCCTGCAGGTTGAGGAAATCATCCGTGTTGGAGAGTGCGACCGGCGCCGCCAGCGATTGGCCGCTGGTGGCATCGAGCAGGGCGACTTCGAAGGCATCCTGCGGGCCATTGCCGGGATTCTGGAGGTTGAGGCCGGACACGGTGAAGCGCAGGA
>JBIQMK010000322.1:0-3102 GCA_044463365.1 Rhodanobacter sp.
GCCAGCGGCGTACGCAGTTCGTGGCTGTCGTCGGAGTTGAACTCGCGGTCACGCTCCACCATGGCGGTGAGCCGCGCCGAATACTCGTCCAGCGCGTGGGCCAGCTCGCCCACTTCGTCGTCCGCAAAATACGGCGCCAGCGGCTCGGCCTTGCCCACCTTGCGGAAATCGCGCAAACGATTGGCCAGTTCGGTGACCGGCTTGAGCACCTTGCGCGAAAGCCACAAGCCCAGCACCAGCGACAGCAGACCGAACAGGAACACCGCGCCGATCACGCTGATCAGCAATTGCTGCTTGCCCAGGTCGTCACGGCTTACGTCGTAGCGGATGAACCCGATCAGGCCGTATTTGCGGCGCACCGCCAGCTTGTAGTGATGGGTAGTGCCGTCCTCGGCGGTTTCATAGATGTCGTGGACGCCGCTGTCCAGCGACTGCCACGCCAGCGGCATGTTGTAGAGCGTGCGCTCGCTGCGCATCCACGCCTCGATCAACTCCGAGCCGGCCGGCTTGCTGGGATCCTTGTGAACCTGCTCCACCGCCTGGTCCACGTCCTGCTGCAGCGAGGCGGTGACCAACTGGTCTTCCACCTTGACGCGGATGTTCAACGCGGCCACGGCGAACAACACGCTGAGACCGAAGCCGAACAGCGCGAAGGAGACGATCAATCGAAAGCGAAGCTTACGCCTGGACTGCATCCGGCTCGACCATCCGATAGCCAATGCCGTGGCGTGTATGGATCAGCGGCTTGTCGAACGGCTTGTCGATCGCCGCGCGCAAGCCGTGGATGTGCACGCGCAGAGAATCGCTGTCCGGCAGTTCCTCGCCCCAAACTTTCTGCTCCAGATCCTGTCGCGTCACCACCGAGGGGCTGGCCTCCATCAGCGCCTGCAAAAGCTTCAGGCCGATGGGGTTCAGCTGGATCGACTTGCCCTCGCGGTTCACCGTCAGCGTGTCGAGGTTGAAGGTGAGGTCGGCCACTTTCAGCACGCGGCTTTGCGGACCCTTGCCGCGACGGGCCAGCACTTCCAGCCGCGCCGACAATTCCTGCAGCGCGAACGGCTTGGTCATGTAGTCGTCGGCGCCGGATTCGAAACCGGTCAGCTTCTGCTCCAGCGCGTCGCGCGCGGTGAGCATCAGGATCGGCGTCTGCTTGTGCGCCTCGTGGCGCAGCTTGCGCGCCACGTCGAGCCCGTCCATGCCGGGCAGGGTCAGGTCCAGCACGATCACGTCGAAGTCGTGCACTACCGCCAGATGCAGGCCGGTGACGCCGTCGCCGGCAAAGTCCACCACGTGGCCGCGGTCTTCCAGGTAATCGCCGATATTGGTGGCGATGTCCGTGTTGTCTTCGATCACCAGAACGCGCATGCGTCACTCCGCTACGCAGCCGGCGGCAGGGGCCGGGCTGAGGGTTGCAAGCTTAACAAAGCTTGGATGAAGGGCGCTTGCACTCCAGGGCTGAAGGCGCAGCCCCAGGCAAGAAAAAGGCCCAGGTGAAACGACTTGCCGTCGCCGCACCTGGACCCAAGCTACTGCCCCGATACCGTCATCTGCCGTCACCGCCTCGCGGTTGAGGTGCCAGACAAAAACAGTGGGATCGTTATAGACGTTCGAAAGTTAGCGGCCGGTTAACCCCGCGTGTTTTGGGCGCCGCCAGCGGGCGATCACCTGCCCGCGTGCTGCTCCAGATGCTGGATGATGTGGCCGGAGACGTTGACGCCGGTGGCCGCCTCGATGCCTTCCAACCCGGGCGAGGCATTGACTTCCAGCAGCAGCGGGCCACGGTTGGAGCGCAGCAGGTCGACCCCGGCGATACCCAGCCCCAGCGTGCAGGCGGCACGCACCGCGATGCGCTTCTCGTCGGCACTGAGCGTGGCCGCCACCGCACTGCCGCCGCGGTGCAGGTTGGCGCGGAACTCGCCGGCGCTGGCCACCCGCTGCATCGCCGCCACCACCTTCTTGCCCACCACGAAACAGCGCAGGTCGCTGCCGTTGGCCTCGGCCACGAATTCCTGCACCAGGAAGTTGGCGTACAGGCCGCGGAAGGCCTCGATCACGCTTTGCGAGGCACTGCGTTTTTCCGCCAGCACCACACCGGTGCCCTGGCTGCCCTCGTTGAGCTTGATCACGTGCGGCGGCTCGCCCAGCATCGCCAGCACGTCGGCGGTGTCGTCGGGGTTGTCGCCGAACACCGTCACCGGCATGTCGATGCCCTGCGCCGCCAGCATCTGCAGGCAGCGCAGCTTGTCGCGCGCACGCAGCACCGCGTCGGACGGGTTGGGCGTGTACACGCCCATCATCTCCAGCTGGCGCAGCACCGCGGTGCCGTAGAAGGTGCTGGAGGTGCCGATGCGCGGGATCACGCAATCGATGTCGCGCAGCGCCTTGCCCTGGTAGCGGATCGCCACCGCCCCCGGCGCGATGCGCACGTAACAGCGCAGCGGGTCGAGCACGCGCACCACGTGACCACGCTCGCGCGCCGCCTCGACCAACCGCTTGGTGGAATACAGACGGGTATTGCGCGACAGGATCGCGATCTTCATGCAAAGGTCATCAGGAAGGGTCCGCTGCCGGCATCGACGGCCGCGGCTGGGTATAGGAACGGGCCGGATCGACCACAAAGCGCCCCACCAGGGCGCTGCGGCCGAGCAGCATGGGAAACAGCATGTGTCGGCGATCCACGAGGTTGATGTCGATACTGAATTGCTGGCCGGCCAGTTGTACCGCGCTGCGGATGAACCAGCGCTCAGTGCGCCGACCGCCGGTATCGGTGACCACACGCCGGTCCAGCGCCGGCGCCTCGCAACGGATCTCGTGCGGTTGCCGACGGCCCACGTGCATGCCGAAGCGCAACCAGGTGGCCCCATCGCGGTCGAAGGTTTCCAGCGTATCGACGTGCAATGCGCTGCTGCGCGCACCGGTGTCGAGCTTGGCCTTGAGCAGGCCGATGCCCAGCTGCGGCAGGCAAAGCCGCTCGCGCCACCCCAGCACCAAAAGATCCGCGGTGATCATGCAGGTTCGAAGGCGTCGACGAAGGACCACGGGGATGGAGCGGGTGAAGGGAATCGAACCCTCGTCAGTAGCTTGGGAAGCTACAGCTCTACC
>JBIQMK010000323.1:0-3091 GCA_044463365.1 Rhodanobacter sp.
GGTCCTGCTGGTGGACGATTACGGCCACCATCCCAGCGAGCTGGCGGCGGTGTTCGCCGCGGTGCGTGGCGGCTGGCCCGATCGACGCCTGGTGGTGGGCTTCCAGCCGCATCGCTACAGCCGTACGCGCGACCTGCTGGACGATTTCGCCAACGTGCTGGCCGAGGTGGACGTGCTGGTGCTGACCGATGTCTACCCCGCCGGCGAAGCGCCGATCGCGGGTGCGGATGGCCGCGCGCTGGCCCGTGCGGTGCGCGCGCGCGGCAAGGTCGATCCGGTGCTGGTCGAGCACCCTCGCGAGTTCGTCGACACCTTGCCGGCGCTGCTGCGCGATGGCGACCTGCTGCTGCTGATGGGCGCCGGCGACATCGGCGCGGTGGCGGTCGAACTGGGTCGGGCCGGTCAGCTGAGGACACGCCAATGAGTGCCCCGCAACGCCACCGCATCGACAATGCCGCCCACTTCGGCCGCGTGGCCGTGGTGATGGGCGGCAGCTCCACCGAGCGCAGCGTGTCGCTGGATTCGGGCCGCAACGTATTGGCTGCGCTGCAGGCGCGCGGCGTCGATGCGCATGCCGTCGACGGCATCCCCGCCCTGCTGGACGCGCTGCGGGCGGGCCGGTTCGCGCGCGTGTTCAACATCCTGCATGGCCAGCACGGCGGCGGTGAGGACGGCGTGCTGCAAGGCGCGCTGGAAGCCTTGAACGTGCCGTACACCGGCTCGGGCGTGCTCGGCTCCGCGCTGTCGATGGACAAGACGCGCTCCAAGCGCGTGTGGCAGTCGCTGGGCTTGCCAACGCCGGCGTTCATGCCCTTGCCGCGCGGCGCCGACGTGCAGGCCGCCGCGCGGACGATCGGTTTCCCGCTGATCGTGAAGCCGGCCTGCGAGGGTTCCAGCGTGGGCGTGAGCCGCGTGTTCGATGCCTCGCAACTGGATCAGGCGGTGGCGCTGGCGGCGCAGTATCCCGGCGATCTGCTGATGGAAACGCTGATCGAAGGCGACGAACTGACCGTCAGCATCCTCGGGCGCGACGTGCTGCCCAGCATCCATATCGTGCCGAAGGCGCAGTTCTACGATTTCAACGCCAAGTACGTGGCCGAAGACACCCAGTACCTGTGCCCGGGCCTGGAAGGCGAGGCCGAGGCGGCGCTGCGCACGCTGGCCTTGCAGGCCTTCGATGCGCTGGGCTGCAGCGGTTGGGGCCGGGTCGACGTGATGCGCGATCGCCAGGGCCGTAACTGGCTGCTGGAAGTGAATACCGCGCCCGGCATGACCTCCCATTCGCTGGTGCCCAAGGCTGCCGCCGCGGCGGGTATCGATTACCAGGAACTTTGCTGGCGCGTGCTGGAAACGAGTTTCGCCAGGGAGTCGGGAATAGGGAATAGGGAATCGGGAAAACCGACAGCTGGCTCTACCCATTCCCCATTCCCCATTCCCCACTCCCGCGACTCCGAAGGAGGCGCCCAGTGAAAAGCTCCGTCCGCCTGATCGCCTGGTGCCTGGCCATCGCCCTGGTGGCGCTGCCCATCGTGGGCGTGCTGCGCGGCTGGTTTGCGGCGGCGCGGTGGCCGGTGAACCATCTGACCGTGCAGGCGGAGTTCAAGCACGTGACACCGGCGGAAGTGCGTGCCGCGGTGTTGCCCGGCATCGGCCGCGGGTTTTTCGCGCTGGACCTGGACAACGTGCAGAAGGCCGTCGCCGCGCTGCCGTGGGTGGAGTCGGTGGAAGCGCGCAAGCGCTGGCCCGATACCTTGGCGCTGCGTATCTACGAGCGCCAGCCGTTCGCGCGCTGGAACGACAAGCGGCTGATCAGCCGCCAGGGCCTGGTGTTCGATGCGCCCGGCGCGGGCGACCTGGTCGCGTTGCCGCATCTGCAAGGCCCGGACGATCGACTGGCCGAGGTGGTCAGCTTCTACGCCCAGACCCGGAAAGCCTTCGGCGGCAGCGGACTGCGCATCAACGGCGTGGCCTTGAGCGAGCGCGGCAGCTGGAGCATCAGCACCGCCACCGGCGCGCGCATCGTGATCGGCGATCGCGATCAGGCCGGTCGCCGGTTGCGTCGCTTCCTCGATGTGTATCCGCAGCTGATGGCCGGCCATGCCGAGCCGTTTACCTACGCCGATCTTCGTTACACCAACGGATTCGCCGTGCGCTGGCCGCAAGCGGCCCCCGCCAACGCTGGAGGTTCGCCCCCCACCATGAACATTTCCTCATGAAACCACGCAACGACAAGCAGCTCGTCGTCGGGCTCGATATCGGCACCTCGAAAGTGGTGGCGATCGTCGGTGAATACGAACCGGGCGAGCCGATTACGGTGATCGGCATCGGCACCCACGTATCGCGCGGGATGAAGCGCGGCTCGGTGGTGGACATCGAATCGACCGTGCACTCCATCCAGCGCGCGGTGGAGGAGGCCGAGCTGATGGCCGGCTGCGACATCCGTTCGGTCTACGCTTCCATTTCCGGCAGCCACCTGGAAACCCGCAACTCGCACGGCAACGCGGCCATCCGCGACCGCGAGGTCACCGTGGGCGACCTGGAGCAGGTGCTCGAAGCGGCCAGTGCGGTGGCGATCCCGGCCGACCGCAAGGTGCTCTACAAGGAATCGCAGGAATACCGCATCGATGGCCAGGACGGCATTCGCGCCCCGGTGGGCATGAGCGGCGTGCGGCTGGAGGCCAACGTGCATCTGGTCACCGGCGCGGCGGCGGCGGTGCAGAACATCACCAAGTGCATCCAGCGCTGCGGATTGTCGGTGGACGAGCTGGTGCCCTCGGCGCTGGCCAGCGCCAAATCCGTGTTGACCGACGACGAGCGCGAGCTGGGCGTGTGCCTGGTCGACATCGGCGCCGGCACCACCGATATCGCCATCTACACCCATGGCTCGATCCGCTTCACCGCCTCGTTGCCGGTGGGCGGCGACAACGTCACCGGCGACATCGCCCAGGGGGTGCACACGCCCACGGCGCACGCCGAGGAAATCAAGATCAAGTACGCCTGCGCACTGGCCGGCCTGGCGCATGCGGACGAAACCATCCAGGTGCCCAGCGTGGGCGACCGACCGCCGCGCCGGCTGGCGCGCCAATCGCTG
>JBIQMK010000324.1:0-3068 GCA_044463365.1 Rhodanobacter sp.
TGAACATCGATGCGGGCCGGCTGGCGCCGGGCAGCCGCGTGGACATACCGCGCGTGGCGCTGACGGCCGACCTCCTGGACAACGTGTTCGCCGGCGACGCGTGGGCGCAGGGGCGCGTGGTGGCGGGTAGCGACGGACCACGAACGGTGGTCGACATGACAGTGGATCGTTTCACCCTGGCGCCGCGCGCCGGCAAGCCGTACCTGCAAGGCAACACGCTGAAGCTGGATTTGCGCTCGTCGGCCGACCTGGCCACGTTCGGCCGCCAGGTCATTGCGCGGCTGCATTTCGCCGATGCCACAATCCCGGACCTGCGCAGCTACAACCGCTATCTGCCCGGCGAGAGCCTGCGCTTCCTGGGCGGCAAGGGACGCCTGGGCGCCGACTTCACCATCGACGGAGAAGGCGACGTGCGTGCGGGCCGCATGCGGTTCAGCGCCAACGCGGCGCAACTGGCGCTGGGCGTGTCGCGGCTGCGCGGCGACCTCCATCTGGATACCCGCCTGGTCCGCGCCACGCGCCGCGGCCACGCGTTCGACCTGGAAGGGTTTGCCTTGCGGCTGGACGGCATGCACGTGCGCGGGTCGGACGACCCGCCGTGGTGGGCGCGAGCGACGCTGGAAAACGGCCAACTCGACTGGGACAAGCCGATGCGCCTGCGCGGCGACGTCACGCTGAAGATGAAGGACGTAAGCCTGCTGCTTTCGCTGTTCGCCGACCGCAGCGCCTTCCCCAAGTGGATCGCCAGCCTGATCGACGCCGGCCAGGCCACCGCCCACGCAAGGGTGGAGACGCAGCGTGGCGATTTCGTGCTGGATCGGCTGACGGCCAGCAACCGCCGCGTGGATCTGTTGGTGCGACTGCGCGTGCGCGACGGCCAGCCGCGCGGCGATCTGTACGCGCGCTGGGGTGTGCTGGGGGTGGGCGTGGCGCTGGCCGGGGGCAAGCGCGATTTCCATCTGCTGCAGGCGCGACACTGGTACGAGGCGCAGCCGGATCTGCTTCCGTTGGACGCGCCCGTGCCATGACGCATGTTCACAGCGGCATCCGGCGCGACTAGGATGCGCACTTTCCCGCCACGGACGATGCCTCTTGCAAGCTGCCGAACGACTCGATGGGCGCGCGCTGGCCGCTATCGCCATTGCGTTGCTGACCTGGTCGTCGGCGTATGCCGCCATCGCCTACGCCATGCCGACCTTCACCCCCGGCGAGGTGGCGCTGGCACGGCTGGCGATCGGCTCGCTGTGTTTTGCCGGCCTGCTGCTGGCCAGGCCGGCGGCCTTGCCGGCGCGGCGCGACTGGCCGCAGATTGCCTTGCTCGGTGTGCTGGGACTCACCACCTACCACGTGTGCCTGAACTACGCCGAGACGCGCATCGCCAGCGGCACCGCTTCCATCCTGATCTCGCTGGTGCCGGCGGCCACCGCGGTGGCCTCGGCGCTGTGGTTGCGCGAACGCCTGCCGTTGCGCACCTGGATCGGGCTGGCGGTGGCGCTGGTGGGCACCGTGCTGGTGGTGCTGGCCAGTGGCCAGCGGGTGCAGGTCGATCCGCGGGCCTTACTGGTGCTGGTGTGCGTGCTGGTGTCGGCGATCTATTTCGTGGGGCAGAAGCCGCTGTTCGCCCGCAGCAGCACGGTGGGCGTTACCGCGTTCACCTTCTTTGCCGGCACGCTGGCCGCGCTGCCGTTCGGCCGGGATCTGCCGCAGGCGCTGATCGCCGCGCCGTGGCGCGCCATCGCGGCGCTGCTGTGGCTGGGCGTCGCGCCCACGTTCGTGGGTTACCTGGCGTGGAACATGGCCGTGCACCGCGCCTCCGCCTCGCGCGTCAGCAGCTTCATCTGCCTGTCGCCGCCGATCGCGCTGCTGATCGGCTGGCTATGGCTGCATGAAGTGCCCAATGCGCTGATCCTGGTGGGCGGCGCGATCACCGTGGGCGGCGTGGTGCTGGCCAATGCGCGGCGGGCGCCGGTTCCGTCGGCGCCCCGACGCTGACCGGTTGGCGCCGCTCAGTGCAGGCGCGTGAGCCGCAACACGTCGGGATCGTCGGCATGTTCCAGCAACAGCCGCCGCACGCGATCCTGCCAGGCATGGCCGAAAGCCGCGCGCTGTGCCGTGCTGGCGGCCGGGTCGAGCGCCGCGCCCATCAGTTCGCGCAGTTGCGGTGATGGCGGTACGTGGCTCAGGTCCAGCTCGACGGACACGGCGTCGCCATTGTCGCGGCGGTGGAATTGCACGGCGCTGGCGCCCCGCACCGCGGCGTAGCTGAGCAGCGACTGCCGCACGAAACGCCCGCCGATGCCGTGGAAGCCATTGCTCGCGGCTGCGCCGGTGATCAGGGTCAACACCTGCGCGGTGACGCCGGTGACGCCCTCGTCCTCCGCCGCCGGCATGCGCAAGGCCACACCGCCGCGTTCGGCGGGCTGGTCCGGGTACAGCGCGCGCATGGCAGCGCGCGCCATCAGGTAGGCACCCGCCACGGTGGGGCAGGAGTGGCCGGCCAGGCGCACGGCGTCGATGTAGCCATACTCCATCAAGCCGTCCTCGGCGGCGCCGAGCAAGGCAGCCAGCGGATCGCGCATCGGGATGCGCGGGGCGTCGTCATAGAACGCGGGATAGTTCATTGCCGGTTACTCGGCGGGCAGGCCGACGATGCCGAAGTCGATCACGATCGCGCCGGGTTCGCGCTGGCGGTAGGTCACGGTGAGGTAATCGCCGAGGCGCTCGTTCAATTGCGCGATCAGCGGGATCGGGTCGTGATCGTTGATGAAGCGCATCGTCTCGCCCGAGCGCAGCACGCCGATGGCGGCGAAGATGGCCGAATGGCGGAAACGCCGCGCCACGCCGCGCGCGTCGAATGTGTGGACATGGGCTTCGGATGGAGCGTCGATCGACATGGTGTTGATACCTCGTTGCAGGAGGTCATCAACATACGCCGCGATCCGCGCCGCGCCCCTGATCTGGATCAGCGGGCCGCGCTGACGGTCTACAGCTTGTACGCGCGGTGGATCGCCACGATGCCGTTGGTGAGGTTGCGCACCTCGACCTTGCCGAAGCCGGCGCGTTCCATC
>JBIQMK010000325.1:0-3029 GCA_044463365.1 Rhodanobacter sp.
AGGCCGACGTGGTCTTCGCCGGCCTCTCCGACGGCATCGTCGAGCTGTGGCTGCAGCGCATGCACCGCGACGTGCGCAGCCTGCAGGTGTACTACCGCGAGGGCAAGTCGCGCATGCAGACCTACCGGCAGATGGTCGAGGCCATCCTCACCGAGGTGCGTGCGGGCAAGAGGGTGTGCGGCGTGTTCTACGGCCATCCCGGCGTATTCGCCTGGGCGCCGCACAAGGCGATCGAGGTGGCCCGCGGCGAAGGCTACGCCGCGCACATGGAGCCGGGCATTTCCGCCGAAGACTGCCTCTATGCCGACCTGGGCATCGATCCGGGCCGTTTCGGATGCCAGCATTTCGAGGCGAGCCAGCTGCTTTTGTACGAGCGCAGGATCGATCCCGCCGGCTACCTCGTGCTGTGGCAGGTCGGGCTGGTGGGCGATTTGTCGTTGAAGCGGTTTTCCACCGGGCCGGCCTATCGGCAGGTACTGGTGGACCTGCTGATGCGCGATTATCCATCGGACCACGAGTTGATCATCTATCGTGCCGCGACGCTCCCGGTCCAGAAAGCGGAAATACGCCGTATCGCATTGCGTGACCTGCCCAGCGCCGAACTGACGACGGAACACACCGTGGTGCTGCCGCCTGCCGCGCCGCTCAAACTCAATCTCGCCATGCGCGAGCGATTGGCAACATTGGAGCGGGAAGCGGCCATGGCTTGATGCAGGACATCGCCACGCGATGCGTTGGAAGCGCATGCTCAGCACCATCGAAAGCAGGGGAAGACATGTCGAACACGATCGAACTTCTGGAGGCCATCGGCAACGATGCGTTGCTGCGGCATGCACCGGGGCACGAACTGGCGAGTCGGCTGCAACAGCTGGGCGCGTCCGAGGCGCTCACGATTGCCGCGTCATCGGGCGACAGCACCGCGCTCTACGCGGAACTCGGGCATACGCCGATGCAACAGCCCCAGATCATACATACGCCCGGTCACGATGATGACACCGGGCAAGGCGACCTCGAGCCACCGCCGAGGCCAACGCCCGGTCAGGGCACTCCCTGACACCGCCAGGCAAGCCAAGCGCATGCCTCGTCTGCCGATCCGCCACCGATCATGGCCTGCCTGCCTGGGCCTAGCCCTCTGCGCGATCGCGGGAACGCCCCGGGCCCGCGCCGCGATACCCGACCCGGCGGCATTCCTTGTGCAGGCCGATAGCGTACGCACCAGCGATCACCCGCGATTCATGCGCATGCTGGCGCAGCTTCACCGCGAGGCGCCTCGCCTGAACCCGGCCGAGCAATGGCACCTCCACTTTCTCGATGCATGGCAAACCGGCTACCAGGGCGACTACACCAAGGCCGACGCGCAGCTGCGCGCCGTCGCCGAGCACTCCGGCAATGCCACCCTGGCCGCCAGGGCTTCGGCAATGCGCCTGATTGGACTGGGCTTCACCCGCCGGTACGAGGAGGCCTTCGCCCTGGCCGACCACCTGGCGACCGATCTCCCCAACATCAAGGATCCGCTCGCACGCTTTCAAGTCCTGATCAATCTGTCGCAATCGATGCTGTTGGCCGACAAGCGTGACCTGGCGCTCAAATATGCCCGGATGACGGAAGACAAACTTCCTCCCGGCGAGACTCTCTGCACTCCCCGCATGTTGCAGATCACCATCCAGTACGACAGCCCCAAGCTCAGCTCCTCCAGCCCGGCGTTTCATCAGGCCATCGAGACATGCAAGGCGGCGGGGCAGCCGGTCTACGTCAACGCGTTGCAGCTCGTGATGGTGGAGACGTATCTGCGCGAGAAGCAACCGTCGAAGGCGCTCGCCCTGCTCGACCGGATCGAACCGGAGATCAGGAGCAACGCCTTCTACGCACACATGGAATCCGCCGCCGAGTTACGGGCAAAGGCCCTGCTGGCGCTGGGCCGACTTGACGAAGCCCGGACGGCAGCGCTGGCGGCGCTGTCGTTGAGCGATCCGAATGAAATCAGCGAGGCGCTCAAGGACGTTTACGAGGTGCTCTACAAAGTGGAGAAGAAGCGCGGCGACATGGCCGCCGCCTTGTCGTACTTCGAGCGTTACACCGCCCAGGACAAAGGCTACCTCGACGACGTCAGCGCCCGCGCGCTGGCCTACCAGACCGTGCAACAGCACCTGTTGACCGAGAAGCTGGAAACCGAGAAGCTCAGCAAGCAGAACACGATGCTGCGCCTGCAACGGGCGCTGGACGCCAAGGCGGTGGAAACCGGCCGGCTCTACATTCTCATGTTGCTGTTGGTGGTCGCCTTCATCGCCTCCTGGCTCTATCGCCTCAAGCGTTCGCAGCTGCGCTTCAAGCGGTTGTCGCATCACGACGGCCTCACCGGCATCTTCAACCATCAGCATTTCATCGGCGAAGCGGCTCGCGTACTGCAGGCACTGAAGAAAAAGAACGAGCACGCCTGCCTGATTTCCATCGACCTCGATTACTTCAAGCAGGTCAACGACACGCATGGTCATGCCATGGGCGATGCCGTGTTGAAGCAGACGGTGGCGATCTGCAAGCAGGAGCTGCGGCCGGCCGATCTGTTTGGCCGTCTGGGCGGCGAGGAGTTCGGCATCCTGCTTGCCGGATGTTCCCGCCATCAGGGCCTGGACATCGCCAATCGGATCCGTGTCGCGATCGACGCGACGCCGATGGGGCACGGCGATTGCGTGATAACGATTTCCGCCAGCGTCGGCCTGGCGTCCACCGAAGTCTCCGGCCACGACCTGCAGCGGTTGTGCATGGAGGCGGATGCGGCGCTTTATCGCGCCAAGGGCGCGGGGCGCAATCGCGTCGTGGCGCATGCGGGCACGGGCGATCTGTTCGACAACGAGGGTGTACCCGTGCCGGACCCGACGCTGCGAAGCGGCGCCACGCCGGTGGGCGTCGCCGAGCTCGAGTGAAGACAAATTTGCAACGGTGTCGGTCGAAACGCGTTTCGCCGTCACCGCGACCGCGCAGCGCATGCTAGGGACCCTGGAAAAACCTCGTCATTCCAGCGAAAGCTGGAA
>JBIQMK010000326.1:0-3023 GCA_044463365.1 Rhodanobacter sp.
ATTGACGCACAGATCATGCGCCGCCTGGGTCTGGCCCAGGCCGGAGATGTCGTCCAGCTCGCCTTCGATCGTGAGCAGGGCGCTGCGTGTGATCGTTGCCGGGTTCACCCGCTCGCCGGCCACGTCCCACAGACCGCGCGGCAGCAGGAACTGCTGGAACACGGTGGCGATGGTGTCCAGGTAGAACGTGGCCGGCATGTCCAGCACGGCGTTGTACTCGTCGTAGAACTTGCGGTGCGAGGCCGCGTCTTCCTGGTCGCCGCGCAGCAGGTTCTGGTAGTAGTCCCAGTGCGAGCTCAAGTGCCGGCTGGGGTTCATGGCGATGAAGCCGGCGTGCTGCAGGAAGCCGGGATACACCTCGCGGCCATGGCCGGGGTAGTTCGGCGGCACGGTCTGGATCACATTGCTCCTGAACCACGACAGCGGTTGCGTGGTGGCCAGGTTGTTGACGCTGGTGGGGCTGCGGCGCGGGTCGATCGGGCCGCCCATCATGGTGAGGCTGCGTGGCGTTTCCTCGCCGCGCGCGGCCATCAGCGACACCGCCGCCAGCACCGGTACGGTGGGCTGGCAGACCGAAATCACGTGCAACTTGCTTGCGCCGATGTGGCGGATGAACTCCTCGATGTACGCCACGTAATCGTCGAGCCCGAAGCTGCCGGCTTCGGCGGGCACCATGCGCGCGTCGACCCAGTCGGTGATGTAGACCTTGTGCTCGCGCAGCAGCGTGCGCACGGTGTCGCGCAGCAGCGTGGCGTGATGGCCGGACAGTGGCGCCACCACCAGCACCACCGGGTCGGCTTTCATTTTCTCGATGGTGGCCGGGTCGTCGCTGAAACGCTTGAAGCGCTTCAGCTGGCAGAACGGCTTGTCCAGCGCCACGCGTTCGATCACCGCGATCTCGTGCTCGTGGGCCAGCGTGCTGTGGATGCCGAATTCGGGCTTCTCGTACTCCTTGCCCAGGCGGTGGATCAGCTCGAAACCCGCCGCCATCCGCTGCATACCCGGCCATTGCGACAGCGGGCTGGCGTGGTCGTTGAGCATGCGGGCGTTGGCCTGCGCGAAATAGCTCAACGGGCCGAGGAATGAGCGTTGCCACTCGTGGATTTGATAAAGCATGGGGCGGGGGCGCCTGCGACGAAAGGCGCCATCTTAGCCGTTTTGATCGCTGCGTGCTGCGTCGCCGCAAAACGGTGACAGCCAGCCTAATCAATCACTTGGCGAGAAACGACAGCGCAGCAACAGCTCGTCCACGCCCTGCGTGTCGCCCATGCCGTCACGCCACTGCAGCGGCTTCTGGAAGCGCACGCCCAAGGGCATGAATACCCGGTTGTACCACCACATGGCGCGCTGGCGCCGGTGCACCAGGAACCACTGGCCCAGCTCCAGCAGGCGCGAGGATTTGGGCTGCATGCCGTACACCGCGCTCTGCTCGATGGTGAAGCCGTGCTGGGCCAGCAGCGCCATGATCCGGTCCGGCTCGTAGCGCCGGCAATGGCCCACGAATTCGTCGAACGCCGTCCAGGCGTGCGGGTGCAACGGCACCGAGAGCAGCACCGTCGCGCCGGTGGCGGCCACGCGCGCCAGTTCGCGCAAGGCGCCTTCGTCGTCGGCCACGTGTTCCAGGATATCCAGCGCGCACACCAAGTCGAAGCTGGCGTCGGCACACGGCAGCGCGCCAATCATGCCGTGGGCGGCATTGGCGCCGAGCGCGCGCAACTGGCGCAGGGCGGCATGGCTGAGATCGACGAAGCAGGTGCCCTCCAGCGGCAGGCGCGGGCGCAGGCCCGGGGCCACCTCCAGCCGGCGCGGCGCGGCGGCGACCAGTTCGCGCACCAGCGGCCAGGTGTTGAAGCGTTGCGGTTCCATCAGATGCGCGTCGGCCCACAGCGATTCATAGAAGCCGCGGTTGGCACGGATGAGGTCATCGTTGCTGCGGCTGTCGCGGGCGGGGCTGGGCATGGGCGGATGGGGTCCTGCGCGGGCGGGCGACGGTGGGATCAACGCAGCGAGCGGATTTCGGTGCCGGCGACGATATCGTGCACGGCGCGGCGGCGCGGATCGATCAAGGCGGGCAGGTACCAGATCGCCCAGGTCACCAGGACAACCCACAGCGCCAGCCGAAGTCCGATCCAGTGGGTCAGGCCCAGCAACAGCCACGGCGCCGCGGCCACGGCCACGCGAATCAGCGACTGCGGCCACGATGGCGTATCGCCGACGGCATTGGTCAGGCGGATGCGCCACGGCCGCATGCCGATGGTCTGCCCGCCGCGTCGCCACGACGCCACGAAATAGCCGCCCACGCAGACCGCCTCGAACAGCGGAAACCACCAGGCGCGCAGGTGCTGCTGCTCATCCAGCAGGCGGCCGCCGGTGACCAGCAAACCCAGCATGTTCGCCACCATCATGATCGCCAGCACGATCAGCAGGTCGTACACCAGCGCCGTCAATCGGCGCCACAGCGGGCAGGGTGGGGCGGTGGGAAAGGTGCTGGACATCAGTGTGGATCGCTTGCGTGTTGCGCGCGCAATGGCCAGCATCGAGCGCATGACGAAGGAAGAAAACCCGGCCAGTATCGCCGAAGCCGACCGCGCGGGCATTGCCGCGTTTCTCGAACGGCTATGGTCGGAGGATGGCCTGGCCGATCGCACGCTGGAGGCGTACCGCCGCGACCTGCAGGCGCTGGCCGCCTGGCTGGCCGGGCGCGGGCGGCAGTTGCGCACGGCGCGGCGCGAGGACATCTCCGCTTACCACGCGGCTTGCGCCGGGGCGATCCGTTCGATGGCGCGGCGGCAATCCACGTTTCGCCGCTATTACGCCGCCATCGCCCGCGACGAGCCCTCGTTCGCCGATCCCACCGCCCTGATCGAACGGCCGCGCCTGCCGCGCAGCCTGCCCAAGGCGCTGGCCGAACGCGAGATCGAAAGCCTGCTGGCCGCGCCCGATTCCGGCAGCACCCTGGGCCTGCGCGACCGCACCATGCTGGAGCTGATGTACGCCTGCGGCCTGCGTGTGTCGGAGCTGGT
>JBIQMK010000327.1:0-2969 GCA_044463365.1 Rhodanobacter sp.
GTTTGCCGCCGACGGCACCGTGCTGCGCCAGGGACGGCGGCCGGAAGCCTCGACCTGGCGGGCCGAGCCGCCGGAATGGGCCGTGGCGTGGAAATATCCCGCCGCCCAGGCGTTGGCCGAAGTGCGCGCGGTGAGCTTCACCGTCGGGCGCAGCGGCCGCATCACGCCCGTGCTGGAACTGGAGCCGGTGCAACTGGACGATCACCGCGTGCAGCGGGTCAGCGTGGGCTCGCTGCGGCGCTGGCGGCAGCTGGACATCCGTCCCGGCGATCAGGTGGAAGTGGCGCTGGCCGGGTTGACCATCCCGCGCCTGCAGTCGGTGGCATGGCGGGCGCAGCGACGCGAGCCCGTAACGCCGCCCGATCCGGCGCGGCACGATTTCCTCAGTTGCTGGCGCTTGGCGCCGGGTTGCGAGCAACAGTTCCGCGCGCGGCTGGTCTGGCTGGGCGGCAGATCGGGATTGCGCCTGGATGGCCTGGGCGCCGACACCTGGCAGGCCCTGATCGACGCCGGCCTGGTGCATGGACTGCTCGACTGGATGGATCTCACCGCCGGGCAGTTGGCGGCCGTGCCCGGACTCGGCGGCGCGCGTGCCGATGCGCTGGCGCACGCGTTCGCCGCCGCGCGAGCGCGGCCCTTCAATCGCTGGCTGCGTGCGCTGGGCGCGCCCGCCAGCGGCGCCGCCGCGCTGACCGATTGGCACACTCTGGCGGCGCGCAGCGACGATCAATGGCAAGCCGCCGCGGGCATCGGTGCGGGGCGCGCGCAGCATCTGGTGGCGTTCTTCCGGCACGCGGACGTGCGTGCTCTGGCGATGCGCCTGCATGGGCTGGGCGTGGCCGGATTCTGAAGAAAGCCGCCGCGTCGCTGCGGACAATCAGGCCTTGATCTCGCCGTCGCGGTAGAACCAGCGATCGTTCTCGCGCACGAAACGGCTGGTTTCGTGCTGACGCTGCGCGCGGCCGCCACCGAGCCGGTAGCGGGCCACGAACTCGACCGTGGCGTGATTGTCGTCGATCACGTGGTGCTGGCGGATATCCAGCCCCAGCCAGGTCGGCGCCGGTTGCTGGGCGGACAATCGCAACGACGCCGGCCGCGTGTCGGCATGCCAGCTGGCCAGCAGGTAATCCTCGCGCAACAGCACATAGGCGCTGTAGCGCGAGCGCATCAGCTGCTCGGCCGTTTCGGCCGGCTTGCCTTCATGCAGCGGGCCACAGCAAGCGGCGTAGCCCGCGTCGTTGCCGCACGGGCAGGGCGTCATGGTGTCGATGGATTTCATGCCGCACTTGTACCCGGTTTGGCGGCATCGTGCAGGTCGCGCTCAGGCGGGACGCCCACGCAGCACGCGCGCCGGCAACATCATCAGCGCACCGAGGAAGGCAAACACCGCCGTCACGGTGATGCCCACCAGCCGCAGTGGCAGCAACAGCAACCACACGATCGGATACAGCACCAGCGCCAGCAATGCCAGCGGCCAGCAGAACACCAGCAGCAACAACCAGAGCAGGAAACCGGCCATGTCGTGTGCCTCGCGGATCGAAGAATGTGGTCACTCTAGCGCAGGGCCCTCGTGCGGCGTAGATGACTTTCGGTACCTCCGGGACGCGGGAGAGCAGGATCAAGAGCGACCCCACCCCGGCCCTCCCCTGCGTTGCAGGGGAGGGAGCAAGGCGCGGCGCAGTCCACTTCTCCCCCTGCTTGCAGGGGGAGATTGAGAGGGGGTCGTTCGGGCTGGCGGGAGAGCAGGATCAAGAGCGACCCCACCCCTGCGTTGCAGGGAGGGCGCCAACCGTCGTTCAGGCGCCGCGTTCGATCACCCGGCGGAACGGCGGCAGCGCCTTCAGCATGCCGCTGCCGTAGCGCTTGGTGACCACCCGTCGGTCCAGCAGCACGATGCGGCCCTGATCGGTTTCGGCGCGGATCAGGCGGCCGCAGTACTGCGTGAGCAGCCGCGTGGCCTCGGGGATGCTGACTTCGATGAACGGGTTGCGGCCGCGCGATTCCAGCCACTCGGCATAGGTGGCGCCGACCGGGTCGGTCGGCACGGCGAACGGCAGTTGGGTGATCACCACCGTCTCGCACAGCTTGCCTGGCAGGTCCAGGCCTTCGCCGAACGAGGCCAGGCCGAACAGTGTGCTGCCCTTGCCCGCCTCGATGTCGGCGCAATGCTCGGCGACCAGTTGCGACTTGCCCAGCGAACCTTGCGCACGCACCTTGCGCACCATCGCGATGGGCAGTTTCTGCAGCACGCGGTCCAGTTTCACCCGCGAGGTGAACAGCACCAGATTGCCCGCATCCCAGTCGAGATTTTCGGCCAGCCATTCGCTGATTTCCTCGGCGTGCGCCTCGCGCGCGTCGGGCAGCGTGCGCATCATCGGCACTTCCAGCCGTGCCTGCGCGGCGAGGTCGAACGGCGAGGGCAGGCTCACCGTCACCGCGTCGCCGGGCAATCCCACCGCGTCGGCGAAACCGCGAAAATTGCCGCCCGCGCTCAGCGTGGCCGAGGTCAGCACCACGCCGCTGGCGTTGCCCCACAGCACGCTGCGCAGCAGGCCACCGGCGGAGACGGCCGAGGCGTGGCAGACCAGTTGCTGGTCGGCGCCCAGGGTGACCCAGCGCGCCATCGGCGGCGCGTCGTCGGGGTCGCTGGTGGCCCAGGCGCGCCAGCAGCGGGCCTGCTTGTCGATGCGCTCCAGAGCGATGCCCAGCTCGCGCGACAGCGCCTCCTGGGTGGGGCCGCCGTCGGTCATTTCCACCACCGCGCGGCGCACGGCGGCCAGCCAGCGCTGCACGTCGTTGGTGCAGGCGCTGAGCACCTGCGCGTGCGCCACCCACGCGTCCGGCAACTGGCCCAGCGAGCCGCGGTACATCGGCTCGGTTTCCGATGGATCGGGCAGCCAGCCGAGGCGGATTTCCTTTTCCAGCTCCTCCAGCGTGTCGCTGAGCTCCTGCAGTTTCTCGTCGCCCTT
>JBIQMK010000328.1:0-3006 GCA_044463365.1 Rhodanobacter sp.
GCGCGCCGCGCTCGGCGGAGGTGCCTACGGTATTGATCACCGCATCCACGCCGTGCAGCCGCGGCTCCCAGCATTCGCGGCTGACGTCGGCGCCGTAGTCGATCCACACATTTCCTGCATCGGGCTGCGCCTTACCATGGCCGCGCCGGATGCCGCGCAGCGGTGGATGGCCGCGCGCGAGCAGCGCGGCGCACACGGCGCGGCCTATGAACCCGTCCGCGCCCAGCACCAGCACGCGCCGCGAGACGCTGTCGTCCAAACCCCGGGAGTCGTGAGCCATGCCGATCTCGATACCTCGCACCGTGTCGCGCTGGGCGGTCCGCACCGCCGTATCCGGTGCCGTTGCCAGCGCGTTGTCCAGTGTGGCGGTGGCGCTTTGCAGCGCACGTGAAACGGGCCGCCCCAGTGCGGGCGTCAACGCCGCCAGCCAATGGATCTGGGGTCGGCGCGCCAAACGCCACGTCCGGACCAGCTGGCGCTATACCGCCGTCGGCTACGCCATCCACCACGTCAGCTCGATGCTGTGGGCGGGCGTGTACGAGCACTGGTGCGCGCGCTCACCGACGCGCGGCACGGCGGGCAAGCTGGGCAAGGCGGCCGCCGTCGCGGCGCTGGCCTGCACGGTCGACTACACGGTGACGCCGCGCCGTTTCCGGCCCGGCTTCGAACGCCATATCGGGCGCCCATCGATCGCCCTGGTCTACGCCACGTTTGCCGCGGGCCTGCTGGCGACGCATGCCTGCCGCGCACGCGGCAAACGGTTGACGCGGTATTGATGCGTCGTGGGGGAACCTCGCCATTCCACCCACCCCCAAGAACAGGACGCCATATGGACGCCATCAAGCTGCTTACGCAGGATCACCAGACCGTTCGCCAATTGCTGACGCAGTTGGAGGAGACGACAACGCGCGCGGTGAAGAAGCGAGCCGATCTGCTGGCCGAAATCGCTGTGCAGCTGAAAGCCCACACCACGATCGAGGAAGAAATCTTCTACCCCGCGTTCAAGGCGGCGGGCGACAAGTCCGACGACGCGATGATGTATTTCGAGGCACTGGAGGAACACCGGGCCGCCGGCGATCTGGTTCTCCCCGATCTGCAGAACACGCCGACGGACAGCGAGAAATTTTCCGGCCGCGCCAAGGTGCTCAAGGAGCTGGTCGAGCACCACGCCGATGAAGAGGAAAAGGAAATGTTCAAGCGCGCGAAACAGCTGATGAACGCGTCGGAGCTGAAGACGCTGGGCGAACAGCTGGAAACGCGCAAGGCCGAGTTGCTGAAACAGTTCAGGGCGGAGGCGAAAGCCGCCGCCTGAGGGCTGCGCAGCCGTTCACCGCGGGGCGCCGCCTGTGCGGCGCTCCGCCGTCGCGCCAGAGCGCCGCGCGAAGGGCCTCAGGTGGGCGGCGCGCGGTGGCCGGCCCGGGCCTGCAGCAGCATCAACGAATGGGCCGCCAGTTCGAAGGGCTGGTCCGAGTGCGAATGGAACTCGGGCGGGTTGGCGTCGGTGGTGACCAGCAGACGCCAGTGGCCATCGGCCAGCGAGGCGGGGCGCTGGAAGGTCACCGCGTGCCGGTGCGCGTTCAGCAGCAACAGCAGCGTGCTGCTGGCGCCGGTGCGCTGGACGCTCGAGCGCGGGGCGCGCCCGTCCAGCAGCATGCCCAGGCAGCGCCGCGCGGGGTCGTCCCAGGTCTCCTGGTTCATCTCGTCGCCCTCGGGGGTCAGCCACACCACGTCGCGGATGCCCGTCTCGGCATCGGGCTTGTCGGTGAGGAAGCGGTTGCGCCGCAACAGCGGATGGCTGCGGCGCAGGCGGATCAACTGACGCACGAAGTCGACAAGATCGCCCGCGTTGGCCGCGGCCTCCCAGTCGATCCAGGTGATCTCGTTGTCCTGGCAGTAGGCGTTGTTGTTGCCTTGCTGGGTGCGCGCGAACTCATCACCCGCCAGCAGCATCGGCGTGCCCTGCGACAGCAGCACGGTGGCCAGCATGTTGCGCATCTGCTGCCGGCGCACGGCCACGATGTCGGCTTCGTCGGTGGGGCCTTCCACGCCGTAATTGGCGCTGAGGTTGTTGTCGGTGCCGTCGCGGTTGTCCTCGCCGTTCGCCTCGTTGTGCTTGACCGCGTAGGTCACCAGGTCGTTGAGGGTGAAGCCGTCGTGCGCGGTGACGAAATTGACCGAGGCGTAGGGGCGCCGGCCGCGGTTGGCGAACAGGTCGGCCGAACCGGTCAGGCGCGTGGCCAGGCCTGCCAGCTTGCCGTCGTCGCCGCGCCAGAATGCGCGGGTGGTGTCGCGGAAATGGTCGTTCCATTCGCCCCAGCCCGGTGGAAAGCCGCCGGTCTGATAGCCGCCGGGGCCGAGATCCCACGGCTCGGCAATCAGCTTGACCTGGCTCAGTATCGGGTCCTGGCGGCACGAATCCAGAAAGCTGCCGCTCTGGTCGAAGCCATGCGGCTCGCGAGCCAGGATCGTGGCCAGGTCGAAACGGAAGCCGTCGACGCGCATCTCCGTGGCCCAGTACCGCAGCGAATCGGTCACCAGTTGCTGCACCCGCGAGTGATTGAGGTTGAGCGTGTTGCCGGTGCCGGTGTAATTGACGTAGTGGCGGCGGTCGTCGGTGAGGCGGTAGTAGCTGGCGTTGTCGATGCCGCGCATGCTCAGCGTGGGGCCCAGCTCGTTGCCTTCGGCGGTGTGGTTGTAGACCACGTCCAGCAGCACCTCCAGTCCCGCCTGGTGCATCCGCGCCACCCATTCCTTGAACTCGCTGACCACGCCGCTGGCCAGGTAGCGCGGATGCGGCGCGAAGAAGCCGATGGTGTTGTAGCCCCAGTAATTGCGCAGGCCCGCGTCCAGCAGGTGCTGGTCGTCGACGAAGGCATGCACCGGCAGCAGCTCGATCGCGCTGACGCCGAGCGAGCTCATGTACTCGATGACCTTGCTGTTGCCCAGCCCGGCGAACGTGCCGCGGTGCGATTCAGGGACGTGCGGATGACGCATGGTGTAGCCGCG
>JBIQMK010000329.1:0-2991 GCA_044463365.1 Rhodanobacter sp.
ATGGCGCGCGTGCGCAGGAACGTCAGCAGCTCGTCGAACGCGTACGGCGGTCGGTAGCCCAGCCGCAGCACCAGCGCGTCGCCGGCGGCCGCGCGCGGGTGGCGGCGCAGTTCGCGCGGCGCGATGCGGTTCGCCTGGGCGAAGGCCGCGTTGAAACGGCGCAGGCTGCGGAATCCCGACGCCAGCGCCACCTCGGTCACCGGCAGCGCGGTTTCCGTCAGCAATTGTTTCGCGAACAGCAGCCGGCGCGTGGTGTGCACGCTGATCGGCGGCGCGCCGACGCGCTCCACGAACAGCCGCCGCAACTGGCGCGCACCGACGCCGACGTGGGTGGCCAGTTGCGGCAGCGAGCTTTCCTCCAGCGCGCCGCTTTCGATCAGCTTCAGCGCACGCGCCACCACGTGGTCGCCGCGCTGCCATTGATCGTTGCCCGGCGAAAGCTCCGGCCGGCAACGCAGGCAGGGGCGGAATCCGGCCGCTTCGGCGGCGGCGGCGTTCGCGTAGTAGCGCACGTTCGCCCGCTTCGGCACCGGTGCCGGGCATACCGGCCGGCAATAGATACCGGTGCTGCTGACGGCGGTGAAAAACAAGCCGTCGAAACGTGCGTCGCGGCTGAGCCGGGCCTGTTCGCAGATATGTGGATCGGGCAGGGAGGTGGTGTCCATGTGCGCAGGCTAGCACCGCGCATCGGCGCGAACTCGCCGTTTTCGGACATCAATGCGTCACGGTTCAGTCGCGTGAATCGTCCGCGGATTTGCGGGCCGAGCCGGCACCGCAGGCGGTGTCGATCGCGCGGCGCAGCTCGCCTGCCGTGTATGGCTTGGAGATCGCCGGCATCGACATGTAGCGGGGCGGGATGTCTTGGCGCGATTGGCAGCTGGCGATGATGCAGGGGATGCCGCGTTGCGCCAGGCGATCGAGCAAGGGGTAGGCCATCACGCCTTGCAGCTGCAGGTCGACCACCGCGAAATCGCAGTTTTCCGTGCGCGCCGCGTCCATGGCCTGATCGAGTGTGGCAATGCAGCGGACGACCGTGCAGCCAAGTCGCCCGAGCACGTCCGCAAGCGTCCCGGCGAGGAGAAAATCGTCCTCGAACACCATCACTCGCAATCCTGCGATGTCCATCGATGCGCCCCGCCGTACCCGTTTCGTCGGTGTCCCCAGAGGCTCAGCATACGCAGCAGCGGCGCGCTATGCCACCGTTGTCATGTTGCGGCGCGCGGGCCGTCGTTGGCGCCGATCTGGCTCAAGGTCGCCATCAACGTCCTGATGCGAAACGGTTTCTCCAGCACCGTCAGGCCGGCGTACGCGGCGGGAAGCTGGCCGGCGCCGTAGCCGGTGAGCACGCATACCGGTATGTGGCGCGATTTCAGCGACGGCAGCAAGGTTTCGGTGGTGGAGGTGGCCAGCCGGTAATCGATCAGCGCCACGTCCGGCTGCGCCGTCCGCAGCAGGCCGATGGCCGCCGGCACGGTCGCGACCGGTCCCAGCACGTGATAGCCGCCGTCTTCCAGCGCGGCCTCCAGCGTGGCGGCAACCAGCAGTTCATCCTCCACCACCATGACGACCTGGCCATCGGGATGTACCGCGTTCATGCTCATGCTCCTCGGGCGCTTGCTGCGGGGGCAGGTGCAGCGTGACGAGCAATCCTCCATGGGCGTAGGTGACCGTACTGTGACCCTGCAGCTCGTACGCCAGCTGGCGCTCCACCATCAGCATGCCGAAGCCCCGCTGTTGCGGTTCGGCCACGGGCGGGCCGCCGGATTCGGTCCAGCGGATGTCGACGGCGCCGCGCCGGCCGGCAGGGTTTTCCCAGCGTACGTCCACGTGCCCATTCGCATTGGAAAGGGCGCCGTGCTTCAGCGCGTTGGTCGCCAGCTCGTGGATGACCATGCCCAGCGCCAGGGCCTCGCGCGGGGTGAGGTTCAACGGCGGCCCGTTCAGCGAGAATCGCGCCGGATCGGTGATGGCGCCCAGCGTTTCGCGCATCAGTTCGTGGAATGGCAGATGCGACCAGCCCGCATCCGTCAGCAGCTTGTAGGTGCGCGCCATGCCCTGCAGCCGCTCCAGAAACGTATCCAGCGTGTCCTCATCGAGCGTGTTGGCCAGGGTCTGGTTCGCCACGGCGCTGACTACCGCCAACATGTTGCGCACACGGTGGTTGAGCTCGCCGATCATGGCCTTGTGCCGCGTGTCGGCGTCGGCCAGTTTCCTGCCCGCCGCTGCCAGCGCTTCGTTCGCGATGCGCAGTTCCTCCGTCAATTGCGTCACCGTGGGCATGTCCGGTTTCTCCAACGAGGCGGCGGCGCGGGCAGCATGCCTTGGTTCCGATGGCGCGTCTTGCGACGGCACATGAAGGCCCGTACCCGGGTGGCGCCCGAGTGTACACAGCACTTGGTGAGCGTCGATTCACGTCGACGCGGGCTCCTGATTCGCGCTTCAGCGCGTGGCCTATACTCCATCGTCTTCGTACGGAGGCCATCGATGAGCGCACCCACCCGCATCGACACCACCCGCGTCATCCACGCGCCACGCGGCACCGAGCTCAGCTGCAAGAGCTGGCTCACCGAGGCGCCGTTCCGCATGATCCAGAACAACCTCGATCCCGAGGTGGCGGAAAACCCGGCGGAGCTGGTGGTGTATGGCGGCATCGGTCGCGCCGCGCGCAATTGGGAGTGCTTCGACGCGATCCTGCGCAGCCTGCGCGAACTGAACGACGACGAGACCCTGCTGGTGCAGTCCGGCAAGCCGGTCGGCGTGTTCCGCACGCACAGGGATGCGCCGCGCGTGCTGATCGCCAACTCCAATCTGGTGCCGCACTGGGCCACCTGGGAGCACTTCAACGAGCTCGATAAGAAAGGCCTGATGATGTACGGCCAGATGACCGCCGGCTCGTGGATATACATCGGCTCGCAGGGCATCATCCAGGGCACCTACGAAACCTTCGTCGAGATGGGCCGCCAGCACTACGGCGGCAACCTGAAAGGGAAA
>JBIQMK010000330.1:0-2988 GCA_044463365.1 Rhodanobacter sp.
GCTGGCCAACGAACTGCGTTACACCGGTCAGGAAGCGGCCGAGAAGATCCAGGCGGACGCCGATCGCCAGGGCCAGGTGCTGCGTGCCGATGCGATGCGCGACGCGGCCAAGATTCGTGGCGAAGGCGATGCGCAGGCCGCGGCGATCTACGCCAAGGCTTACGCCCAGGATGCCGAGTTCTTCACCTTCTACCGCAGCCTGGCGGCTTACCGTAAGTCGTTCGAGGATGGCAAGGGCATGCTGATCCTGAAGCCCGACTCGGAGTTCATGCGCTACTTCAACCAGCCTGCACAGAAGCGCTAGGCGGCACCGATGCATCAGTTGGCGGCCGCGCTGTGCCTGGTGCTGGTGCTCGAAGGTCTGCTGCTGTTTGCGGCACCGGCATCCTGGCAGGCGATGATGCGACAGGCGTTGACGTTGTCTCCGCGGACCTTGCGACTGTTCGGCGCCTGCGCCGTCATCGTCGGCCTGGTGCTGTTGCGATGGTTCCATTGAGGTGCATCGCGGGCTAGCCCCGGATGCGCGAGTTATTTCCCGGTTCCCGTGTGGAATCAACGCATAGTGAGCGAGAAGATCATGGGCAAGTCAGTCGTAATCCTTGGCGCGCAGTGGGGCGACGAAGGCAAGGGCAAGATCGTCGACCTGCTGACCGAGCGGGTCGGCGCGGTGGCGCGTTTCCAGGGTGGCCACAACGCCGGCCACACGCTGGTGATCAAGGGCAAGAAGACCGTGCTGCACCTGATCCCCTCGGGCATCCTGCGCGACGACGCGCTGTGCCTGATCGGCAACGGCGTGGTGCTGTCGCCCGAAGCGCTGATCAGCGAGATCGCCGAGCTGGAAGCCAACGGCGTCGAGGTGCGTTCGCGCGTGAAGATCAGCCCGGCCACACCGCTGATCATGCCGTACCACATCGCGGTCGATAAGGCGCGCGAGATTGCCGCCGGCGGCAAGGCCATCGGCACCACCGGCCGCGGCATCGGGCCGGCCTACGAGGACAAGGTGGCCCGCCGCAGCGTGCGCGTGGCCGACCTGATGTACCCGCACGAGCTGCCGGCACTGCTGAAGACGGCCGTCGACTACCACAACTTCATCCTCACCCAGTGGCTGAAGGCCGAGCCGGTCGACTACGACACCGTGCTGAAGGACGCGCTGGCCTGGGGCGAGTACATCCGCCCACTGGTCGACGACGTGGCCACCATCCTGCACGACGTGCGCCGCGATGGCGGCAACATTCTGTATGAAGGCGCGCAGGGTGCGCTGCTGGACATCGACCACGGCACCTATCCCTACGTCACCTCGTCCAACACCACCGTGGGCGGCGCGCTGGCCGGCACCGGCGTGGGCGCTGGCGACATCGACTACGTGCTGGGCATCTGCAAGGCCTACGCCACCCGCGTGGGCAGCGGCCCGTTCCCCACCGAGCTCAACGACGAGATGGGCGAGCTGTTGCGCAAGAAGGGCAACGAGTTCGGCGCCAGCACCGGTCGCCCGCGCCGCTGCGGCTGGATCGACCTGGTGGCGCTGAAGCGTGCCGTGCAGATCAACGGCATCAACGGCCTGGCCATCACCAAGCTCGACGTGCTGGACGGCCTGCCCAGCATCAAGGTCTGCGTTGCCTACGAGTACCGCGGCAAGCGCCGCGAGTTGGCGCCGCTGGACGCCGACGGTTGGGACGAGTGCAAGCCGGTGTACCTGGAATTCCCCGGCTGGGAGGAATCCACCGCCGGCATCCGCGACTGGAACAAGCTGCCGGCCGCCGCCCGCGCCTACCTGCGCGCGGTGGAAGAGCTCTCCGGCTGCCGCCTGGCGCTGGTCGCCACCGGCGCCGACCGCGACGACACCATCAGTCTGGACGATCCGTTCGCCTGATCGTCAATCGCTGATCGCCGAATGAAAAGCCCCGCATCGCGGGGCTTTTTTATCGGCACCAAACGGCCTAGGACGCCGTTTCGGCGTTCCCGCCGTCGGCGCGGCCGATGCGGTCGCCGATGGGCAGGGTCAGGGTTTCCTTGGCTTCTTCCATCACGATGTAGCTTTTCGAATCGCGCACGTTCGGCAGTGTCAGCAGGGTGCTGCCGAGCAGCTTGCGGTAAGACGCCATGCCGGAAATGCGCGCCTTGATCAGGTAATCGAACGCGCCGGAGACCAGGTGGCACTCCAGCACGTTGGGCAGGCGCAGCGCGGCGGTGCGGAATTCCTCGAAGATGTCGCCGGATTTGTAGGCCAGACTGATCTCCACGAACACCAGCAGGCCGGCGCCGACCAGTTGCGGATCCAGCCGCGCGTGGTAGCCGGTGATCACGCCGTCGCGCTCCAGACGGCGCACGCGTTCGGTGCAGGGCGTGGTGGAAAGGCCGACCCGCTCGCCCAAGTCGGTGAACGATATGCGGCCCTCTTCCTGCAGCACGCGCAGGATTTTCCGGTCGATTTTGTCGAAGTTGCGGCGTTGGCCGGCCATGAAAGCTCCGTTGCTTGCCTGTTTGGCAGTGACTTTACCTGCCATTGACGCAAAAGACGGAAAACAAGCCTGGTCGAACCTTCCTATACTCGCGTCCGATTCCCGCGGGTCGCGGGCTGGACGACAGGGCAGGGCGAGGGCAATGCGGGTATTGATCTTGGGCAGTGGCGTGATCGGCACCTGCAGCGCGTGGTATCTGGCGCGCGCCGGGTTCGAGGTCACCGTGGTCGATCGCCAGATGGCGCCCGGCCAGGAAACTAGCTTCGCCAACGCGGGCCAGATTTCGCCGGGCTATGCGTCACCGTGGGCCGCGCCCGGGGTGCCGCTGAAGGCGCTGAAGTGGTTGTTCATGCGTCACGCGCCGCTGGCGATCCGGCCCGGACTCGATCCGCGGCAATACCTGTGGCTGCTGCAGATGTTGCGCAACTGCACGGCCAGCCGCTACGCCATCAACAAGGCGCGGATGGTGCGCCTGTCCGAATACAGCCGCGACTGCCTGGACGAGCTGCGCGCGGAAACGGGACTGGAT
>JBIQMK010000331.1:0-2968 GCA_044463365.1 Rhodanobacter sp.
TGGCCCGTTCGATGCCGGCGTCGATGCCGTCGGTCACGCCGGCGGCATACAGCGCCGCACCGGCATTGAGGCAGACGATGTCGTGCGGCACGCCCGGCTCGCCGGCCAGCGCCTGCAGCAGCATCGCCTTCGATTCCTGTGCGTCCTCCACTTTCAGGTTGCGGCTGGACGCCATCGCCAGGCCGAAATCCTCGGGCTCCACCTCGTACTCGCGCACCACGCCATCGCGCAGTTCGCCCACCAGCGTGCAGGCACCCAGCGAGATCTCGTCCATGCCGTCGCGGCCCCACACCACCAGCGCCCGCTGCGCGCCCAGTGCCTGCAGCACGCGGATCTGGATACCGACCAGGTCGGGATGGAACACGCCCATCAGGATGTTCGGCGCGCCGGCCGGGTTGGTCAGCGGGCCCAGGATGTTGAACAGCGTGCGCACGCCCATTTCCTTGCGCACCGGCGCCACGATCTTCATGGCCGGGTGATGGTTGGGCGCGAACATGAAGCCGATGCCCGTCTCGGCCATGCACTGGGCGACCTGCGCGGGATTCAGGTCGATCACCGCGCCCAGCGCCTCCAGCACGTCGGCGCTGCCGGATTTCGACGACACGCTGCGCCCGCCGTGCTTGGCCACCCGCGCGCCGGCGGCGGCCGCCACGAACATCGAGGCGGTGGAGATGTTGAAGCTGGACGCGCCATCGCCGCCCGTGCCCACGATGTCCAGCAGGTGGCGGTCCTCGATGCCCGCCAGCGGCACTTTAAGCGACAGCTCGCGCATCACCCGCGCCGCGCCGGTGATCTCGCCGATGGTTTCCTTCTTCACCCGCAGGCCGGTGATGATCGCCGCCGTCATCAGCGCACTCACCTCGCCGCGCATGATCTGGCGCATCAGCGAGATCATCTCGTCGTGGAAAATCTCGCGGTGCTCGATCGTGCGTTGCAGCGCCTCGCGCGGCGTGATCGCCATGTCCTCCGCCGGCATGCTCATGCCGCCAGCTTCAACGGCAGCCCGAGGAAATTGCGCAGCAGGTCGTGGCCGTGCTGGGTCAGGATCGACTCGGGGTGGAACTGCACGCCTTCGATCGGCAGCGCCTTGTGGCGCAGGCCCATGATCTCGTCGATCGAGCCATCCGCATTTTCCGTCCATGCGGTGACATCGAGGCAGTCGGGCAACGACGACTGCTCCACCACCAGCGAGTGGTAGCGCGTGGCCTCGAATGGGTCGGGCAAGCCCGCGAACACGCCCTGCCCGCGATGGCGCACCGGCGAAACCTTGCCGTGCATGATCTGCTTGGCGCGAATCACCTTGCCGCCAAACGCCTGCCCGATCGCCTGATGCCCCAGGCACACGCCGAACACCGGAATCTCGCCGGCCAGGCCGCGCAGCAGGTCCAGCGTCACCCCCGCGTCGTCCGGCGTGCCGGGTCCCGGCGAGATCATGATGTGCTCGGGCCGCAACGCGCGGATGCCGGCCACGTCCAGCGCATCGTTGCGCACCACCTTTACCTGCTGCCCCAGCTCACCCAGGTACTGCACGAGGTTGTAGGTAAAGCTGTCGTAGTTGTCGATCATCAGCAGCATTTCGGTCGCATCCCGTTGATACACCAGTTCATCGTGGCCACGGCGGCGCGTGGCCGCGGAGCGCGGGTCATTTTCGCATGCATTCGCCCGTTACCGGCAAAGCCGCGTCGGTCGCCGCGCCCGGTGTCGGGGATGTCGCGGCACGAATGAAGGACCATGCTACGTGACACGGCCCGCGGGCGTCAGTCCTCGTCAGTGGTCCGATCGCGCTCGCGGTGCGTGGTTTGCGGTGCCGGCCCGGACGTCGGCAGATGCCAGCCGTGCCGGATCGCCATGAAACGCAGCGCGAAACAGACGCCGCCGCCGGCCGCGGCGGCCAGCATCGGCGAGAGGTGCAGCAGGTGGCCGCTCACCACCACGCCGGCACCGGCCAGCGCCGCCAGCGCGTACAGGTCGGCGCGCAGCACCGTGGGAATGCCGGACACCAGCACGTCGCGCAGCATGCCGCCGCCGATGCCGGTGACCATGCCCAGCAGCGCCGCCATCACCGGTTCGATGCCGTGGGCCAGCGCCTTCTGTGCGCCGGCCACGGCGAAGAACGCCAGCCCGACCGCATCCAGCCACAGCACGTCGTCACGCAGGCGGTTCGCCACTGGATACCAGAAGAAGGTGATCAACCCGGCCAGCGCGGACACGCCCGCATACGTCAGGTCGGCGATCGCCGCCGGCGGCACCGCACCGATCATCAGGTCGCGCGTGATGCCGCCGGCGTTGCCCGCCGCAAACGCCAGCACCAGCACGCCGAAGATGTCGAGCCGATGCCTGACCGCGACCATCGCGCCACTGATGGCGAAGACGAAGGTGCCGCCCAGGTCCAGCACCTCCAGCAGGAGGGGCAGCACGGCGGTGGTGGCGTGCTGCATGGTTCAGCGTTCTGCCGACAACCACGCCCGCGCGGCCACCATCAGCGTTTCCACGCCAACCTCCAGGGTCGGGTGGAGTACCGGCAGGAAACGCGGGTTGTGGTTGGTCGGGATTTCGTTGAGCCGGTTTTCGACTTTCGCCTTCGCGTAGACGTCCGGGTCGGTGCCGCCGACGAACCAGAAGACCGACGGCACCTTCCACGCGGCGCCGAACGAGCCGAAATCCTCGCTGGCCGAGGTGGGGCCGGTCTCGCGAATGCGCCCGGCCGGGAAGTGCTTGCGGAACGCATCGACCACCCTGGTGGTGGCGTCGTCGTCGTTGGTCACCAGCGAATAGTTGTCCAGCGGCGTGATTTCCGGCGGTTTCGGCGCACCCGAGGCTGCCGCCTCGGCGTTGACGATGCGGGTGATCGCGGCCAGCACGCGCTTGCGCACGCCCTCGTCGAAGGTGCGCACGTTGAGCTTGATGACGGCTTCGTCGGGGATCACGTTCTCCTTGGTGCCGGCCTGCAGCGAGCCGATCGTGAGTA
>JBIQMK010000332.1:0-2954 GCA_044463365.1 Rhodanobacter sp.
CCAGGAAGTGTGGCTACTCGGCGGCATCGCCGCCGGTGCGGCCGTGCTGGGGCTGATCGCCTGGGTGCTGTTGCGCACCAGTCGTCGGCTGCCGATCGGTACGTTCTTCTCAGCCAGTTCCGCGCTGATCGCTGTGCTCGCCGTCGTGCTGACCGGCAAGGGCGTCGCCGCCCTGCAGGAAGCCGGCTGGGTGGCAGTGAGTGTCGCGCCGGTGCCGCATATCGAACTGCTGGGCATCTATCCGACCTGGCAATCCTTGCTGGCCCAGTTGGCGATTCTGATACTGCTGGCGGTCGGATTCGTGTTCAATATCCACCGAGGCCGTCAGCCGATGCCTTCATGCCCTACGACTAGGGAAGTATTACCCGATGCCGATTGAAGGCGACGCGATATGAGTGACTGCGGTTGCCACGCAGAAGCATCCAATGCGACGGAACACGGATCCCGTGTCTCGCCCTGGGGCTCAATGCCACTCGGCTGGTCCAAGCCCTGACCATACCGCCGTCATCCGTTACCCTTTTCGCATCCCGGCCCGCAAGGCGTGGCTTCGATTTGCAGCGTCACGTGATGGATCTCAAAACGTGCCTCAAGCAGTTGCTCCAGCTGAATTCGCAAGGCATCGCCATCAGATGCGTCTTCTTCGGCGACCACATGAGCCGCCAGGGCCGGCTTGGTACTGCTGAGCGCCCAGACATGCAGATCATGCAATGCGGCCACGCCCGGCGTGGCCAACAGCGCCGCGCGAACTTGCTCGGTGTCGATGCCTCGGGGCGCACCCTCCATCAGCACGTTGCCTGCCTCCCGCAACAATATCCAGGTTCGCGGCAAAACCCACAGCCCAATCAGTACCGCGATGATCGGATCGGCGATGTAGAAGCCGGTGAACGTGATGATCAGCGCTCCGACGATCACGCCGACCGAGCCGAGCATGTCGGCCCACACTTCCAGATAGGCGCCCTTGACGTTCAGGCTCTCGCCGCTGCCTGCCTTGAGCAATCGCATCGAGATCAGGTTGATGACCAGGCCCAGCGCCGCGATTACCAGCATGCCGGTAGAGGCCACCGAGGGCGGTTCGCTGAAACGCCGCACCGCCTCCCACAGAATGTAGCCGGCGACCAGGAATAGCAGACCGCCGTTGACCATCGCGCCGAGCGCTTCCAGGCGCGCATAGCCGTAGGTGCGTTTGGCATCCGGCGGACGCCGGCTCAAGCGTACCGCAGTCAATGAAATGCCCAGCGCGATCACATCGGTCGCCATGTGTGCCGCGTCCGACAACAGCGCCAGGCTGTTGGTCAGCAGGCCACCCACAACTTCAGCGATCAGAAAGGTGGCGGTCAGGCCGAGCGCCCACCACAGCGGTTTCTCGTGCTTGATCCCGCCGCCGCCGTGATCGTGTCCAGCTCCCATCACGCCTCTCCCATCTGGTAGCTGCGCCAAGCCGAGCGGAACACCCGCCACGCCGAGCGCAGAAACATCACCAACAGCGCCGCGGCGATGACCAGATCGGGCCAACCGGCCGCAAACAGCCAGACGCCAGCGGCCGCGAGCAGAACCGCAAAGCCCTCGAATACGTCGTTGCGCGAGCATTCCCACGCCGAGGCCATGTTCACGTCGCCATGACGGTAGGGTGTCAGCAACCACAGGCAAATGCCGTTGAAGGCCAGGTTGATCACCGCGGCGAGACCGATGGCCTCGAAGATCGGCACGTTCGGATGCGCCAGCCGCCAGCCGATCTGAATGGCGACAGCTACCGCAGCCCCGAGAATCAAGGCACCCTTGAGCAGCGCTACCTTGGCCTTGGCCCGTCCGCTGGCGCCGATCACCGCCAGACTCAGCAGGTAGGTCAACGCATCGCCCAGATTGTCCAGCCCACCCGACAGCAGCGACGAGGAGCCACTGTAGATCGCCGCCGAAATCATCATGGCGAAGGTGACGACATTGATCGCCAGCACGATCATCAGCACCCGCCGCTGCTGCGCCTGCAAGGCGCGGATGTCGACGGTGCCGCTGCAGCAACAATCGGCCATGACTCAACCCTCCAGCATCTGCTGACGCGACTCGGTATCGCCATGCAGCCAACGGTAAAGCGCCGTCAGCGCCGGAGGAATGCCACTGAACACAATCGCTACGTCCTTGACCGAGCCGAAGGCCATGAACTGCAGGCCGCAGATCACGAATCCTTGCCGGCCCTGCTTCTCGTTTGCACCGCACAGCACGCCGTGACCGTGGCCGCGATCGTGTTCGTCGGAGTCTGTCGTGCTCATGCGGGTCTCCTGTGCGGTGGTCACTCTACGCGAGCACCGCGGTGTTATGACATGACACCGAAAATGATGGGCGGGGAGTACCCCCGCCCAATCATCGTCAGCCCATTTGGCCGTCGATCGGCCACGCCCGATCCACCGTGCTCTGGTAGACCCAGCCCGCCACGCTCTGGCCGGTGCGCCCGTGCAAACGGATCAGTTGCACGGCACGCTCTGCCTGGTCGTCTTCGCAGAACACCTCCAGCTTGATCTGCCTGGTCACGCGTTCGCCCAGTTCCATCGAATAGCTCTGTTCCTGGGCACTGAGTGCAGTCAACTGGCCTTTGACATCGCTAAACGACAGGTAGTGGAATCCACCGTCCTCCAAGGCGTGGATGACGTCGACCACGCGGCCGCGATGGATGAATGCCTTCACTTCTTTCATGGGGCGTTCTCCTTGGTGAGGCGCCGGGCGGCGCGTTCTTCGATCCAGTCGTAGAGCACTGGCAGCAGTACCAGGGTCAGCAGGGTCGAGGTGATCAGACCGCCAACCACGACAGTGGCGAGTGGACGCTGGGTTTCCGCACCGACGCCGCTGGAAAGCAGCATCGGCACCAGGCCCAGGATCGCCACGCTCGCGGTCATCATCACCGGCCGCATGCGCAACGCGGTGCCGCGGATCACGGCTTCCCGGACGGGCAGCCCCTTTTCACG
>JBIQMK010000333.1:0-2918 GCA_044463365.1 Rhodanobacter sp.
GAGGGCATCGCGCAGCCCCAAGTCCTGCTCGGCCTGCTGATCACCGTGCTGGGCTTCGCCGGGGTGTTTGCGATGTTCACCTACATCCAGCCCATCCTCACCCGCGTCACCGGCTTCGCCGACAGCGCGGTGTCGCCGATCCTGCTGGTGTTCGGCGGCGGCATGGTGGTGGGCAACCTGCTCGGCGGCCGGCTGGCGGACAAGCACCTGGTGATGACGCTGCTGGGCTCGCTGGTCGCGCTGGCGATCGTGCTGGGCGCGATGACGTTCGCGCTGCACAGCAAGCCGGCGATGATCGCGTTCAGTGCGTTGTTCGGCATCGTGGGGTTCGCCACCGTGGCGCCGCTGCAGTTGCGCGTGCTGCAGAAAGCCACCGGCGGCCAGGTGCTGGCATCCAGCTTCAACATCGCCGCGTTCAATCTCGGCAACGCGATCGGCGCCTGGCTGGGCGGCGTGGTGATCAGCCACGGTCCTGGCCTGGGCGCGGTGACCTGGGCGGCGGCGTTGCTGCCGTTGCTCGGCCTGGCCGTGGCGCTCTACAGCGTGCGGCTGGATGCAAGGCCATCGCGACGGATGGCCACCACGGCGTGTGTGGAAGCCGCGCTTTGACTTTCGAGAGGGCATCACCATGGAATACCGCTATCTGGGCAGCTCCGGCTTCAAGGTGCCCGCACTCGGTTTCGGCACCGGCACATTCGGCGGCACGGGCCCGCTGTTCGGGGCCTGGGGTCGAACCGACGTGGCCGAGGCGACCCGGCTGGTCGACATCTGCCTCGACGCCGGCGTCAGCCTGTTCGACAGCGCGAACGTCTATTCCGACGGCGCTTCGGAATCGATCCTGGGCGCGACGCTGAAAGGCCGGCGCGCTCGCGCCATCATCTCGACCAAGATCAGCCTGCGCGCTGGCGACGGCGCCAATGATGTCGGCGCCTCGCGCCACCACCTGATCGGCGGCGTCGAGCGCGCGCTGAAGCGGCTGGGCACCGACTACATCGATCTGCTGCAACTGCACCATTTCGATGCGATGACGCCGGTGGAACAGGTGATGTCGACGCTGGACGACCTGGTGCGCGCGGGCAAGGTGCGCTACCTGGGCGCTTCGAATTTCTCCGGCTGGCAGCTCATGAAATCGCAGGCAATCGCCGACCGCCACGGCTATGCGCGCTTCGTGGCGAACCAGGCCTACTACTCGCTGATCGGCCGCGACTACGAGTGGGAACTGATGCCCTTGGGGCTCGACCAGGGCGTCGGCGCCGTGGTGTGGAGCCCGCTGGGTTGGGGACGCCTCACCGGCAGGATCCGCCGCGGCCAGCCGTGGCCCGAAGACAGCCGCCTGCACGGCACCGCGGGCTTTGCGCCACCGGTAGATGAGGAGCGGTTGTACCGCGTCGTCGATGCGCTTGACTCCGTCGCCGCGGAGACCGGCCGCAGCGTGCCGCAGATCGCTTTGAACTGGCTGCTGCAGCGGCCCACCGTGTCCAGTGTGCTGATCGGCGCCCGCAACGAAACCCAGCTGCGGCAGAACCTCGAAGCGGCCAGCTGGCAGCTTTCGCCCGCGCAGATCGCCGCGCTCGACGCGGCCAGCGCCGTCACGCCACCTTACCCTTATTACCCCTATTGGAATGGCCCGTTCGCCGAACGCAATCCGCCGCCGGTATGAACCATGCGCCGCACGCCGAATCCTCACACCCGAATCACCGGAGCCTACACATGAAAGCCGTTGCCCTCACCCGCTACCTGCCCATCGACGACCCCGCCTCCCTTATTGACGTGGACCTGCCCATGCCCGAACCGGGCGAACACGACCTGCTGGTGCGGGTGGAAGCGGTGTCGGTGAATCCGGTCGATACCAAGGTGCGTTCGCCCAAGCCGCAGGTGGAGGCGCAACCGAAAGTGCTGGGTTACGACGCGGCCGGCGTGGTCGAGTCGGTGGGCGCCAGCGTGGAAGGGTTTCGCCCCGGCGACCGCGTCTACTACGCCGGCGACATCACCCGCGCCGGCAGCAATGCGCAGTATCAGGCGGTGGACGCACGGCTGGTCGGGCACGCTCCGAAATCGATCGAGCTGGCGGACGCGGCGGCGCTGCCACTGACCACGCTCACCGCGTGGGAACTGCTGTTCCAGCGCATGCCGTTCGACAGCGAGCACGGCGGCGAGGGCAAGGCCTTGCTGATCATTGGTGGGGCCGGCGGCGTGGGTTCGATCGCGATCCAGCTGGCGCGGCGCGCGGGCTTCACGGTGATCGCCACCGCCTCGCGCGATGAAACGGCGGCGTGGTGCCGCACGATGGGCGCGCAGCATGTGATCAACCACCGCGAGCCGCTGGCGCCGCAATTGAAGGCGCTGGGTTTCGCCCACGTCGATGCGGTGGCCAACCTGGCCAACAGCGAACGCTACTGGGAAGCGGTGGGCGAGATCCTGGCGCCGCAAGGCCACGTGGGCCTGGTGGTGGAGCCCGCGCAACCGCTGAGCATCGGCGACCCGTACAAGAGCAAGTCCATCGGCATCCACTGGGAAATGATGTTCACCCGCGCCCGTTTCAAAACCGCCGATCAAGCCGAGCAGGGCCGCATCCTGGATCGCGTGGCCGCCTTGATCGATGCCGGCGAACTGCGCGGCACCCGCACCGAAACGCTGGGGCCGATCTCGGCGGCCAACCTGCGCGAGGCGCACCGGCGGCTGGAATCGGGCCGCAGCATCGGCAAGCTGGTCGTGGCCGGCTGGCCCGCGGTCTAGGCCGCTTTTCGGTCGACCGCACGTGCCAGTGGTTGCGCAAGTGTCTGTCCGCGAACGCCAGCTGCTGATGCCCCCGGTTCCAGCCCGGTCTGCGGTCCCTCGTTGATCACGCGCAGGTCGCCGAGCCCATGAAGGCCGGGTGGTGGTAGCGGGCGAAGGAGAAGGTGCAGCGGCTGTCGAGC
>JBIQMK010000334.1:0-2916 GCA_044463365.1 Rhodanobacter sp.
CGGCACCGGCTCCATCACGTCGATCTCGCCCGACAGCAGCGCGGCCACGCGGGTGGCGTCGTTGCCGATGGGCGTGAACACCACCTCGTCGACGTTGCTCTCGACCTTGTCCCAGTAGTTGAGGTTGCGCACGATCACCGTGCGCGTCGAGGGCTGGCGCTCCTTGAGGCGGAACGGGCCGGTGCCGTTGGCGCGGAAGCTGGCCGCGTTCTCGATGCCCTTGCGGCGATCCACCGGCTGCTCGGCCTTGTTGTCCTCGCACCACTTCTTGCTGAGGATGTACACGTTCGAGATCACGTCCGGCAGGATGGGGAACGGCGCCTCGGACTCGATCTCGACCGTGAAGTCGTCGATCTTGCGCACGCTCTTGAACGACGAGGTGTAGCCCTTCATGTCGGAGCCTTCGCCGGCGGCGCGCTTGAAGCTGAACAGCACGTCGTCGGCCGTGAACGGCGTGCCGTCGTGGAATTTCACGCCGCGGCGCAGGTCGAAGCGCCACACCGTCGGGCTCTTCTGCGTCCACTTGGTGGCCAGCAGCGGCACCAGGTTCATCTGCTTGTCGCGCCCGACCAGCGACTCGTAGACACTGCCGGTGAAACTGAGCTGCAGCGTCTCGTTGAGCGAGTGCGGATCCATCGACTGCACGTCGCCCACGTTCGCCACCCGCAGGGTCACGGCGTGCGCCGTTCCGAGCGCCATCGCCAGCGCCGCCACAACCATTGCCAACTTGCGTGTCCTGGTGTTCATCGCTTCGTTCCTCGTCGTGAGTGATTCTGTTGAAGAAAAGGGACGTCGGGCGCCGCTAGTGCGCGCCGCCGGGTCTTTCGATGCGCAGGCGCGGGTCGACCGCGACGTACAGCAGATCAACCACCAGGTTGATCAGCACGAAGATCAGCGCAATGAGGCACAGGTAGGCGGCCATCACCGGAATGTCGGCGAAGGTCACCGCCTGGATGAAGAGCAGGCCCATGCCGGGCCACTGGAACACGGTCTCGGTGATGATGGCGAACGCGATCAGCGAGCCGAGCTGCAGGCCGGTGATCGTGATGACGGGCACCAGCGTGTTCTTCAGTGCGTGGCCGAAATGCACCACGCGGTCCGGCAAGCCGCGCGCGCGCGCGAACTTGATGTAGTCGGTGCGCAGCACCTCCAGCATCTCCGACCGCACGAGCCGCATGATCAGCGTGAGCTGGAAGATCGCCAGCGTGATCGACGGCAGGATGAGGTGCTTCCAGCCGTCGACCGACAGCATCCCGGTGGTCCAGGGCCCGAGCGCCTCGACCTCGCCGCGCCCGAAGCTCGGCAGCCACTTCAGCATCACGGCGAACACCAGGATGAGCAGGATGCCGATCAGGAAGGTCGGCAGCGAGACACCGAGCAGCGACACCGTCATCAGCACCTGCGACAGGAAGGTGCCCCGGCGCAGCGCCGCATAGACACCCATCGGCACGCCCACCACCAGCGCCAGCACCGCCGCCACCAGCGAAAGCTCCACCGTCGCCGGCAGGCGCTCGGCGATGAGCGCCGACACGCGCCGTCCCTGCCGCAGGCTGAGCCCGAATTCGCCCTGCGCCGCGTTGCCCACGAAATGGGCGAACTGCACGAAGAACGGTCGATCCAGCCCGAGATCCGCGCGCAGCTGCTCGCGCTGCTGCGGCGTAGCATCCTGCCCGAGCAGGTTGGTCACCGGATCACCCACGTGCTGGAACAGCATGAAGGCGATGAACGCGACGACGAGCATCACGACCACGGCCTGGACAAGACGGCGAAGGACGAAGATCAACATCAGGCGGGCCGGTTGGGCTCAGCGTGGGATGGCCGGTTGGAATCAGCCGGCGCGCGCTGCGGACCTCGCGGACGCCGGGCTGCCATGACAGCAAAGTGTGTGCGCCACGTCAAAGGGGAATGTCCTGAGCACGGAGGGTCCGGCAATGTGCGTCTAGCCTGTCAAACGGCGAGGGCATAAAAAAAGGCCACCCGAGGGTGGCCTTCGAACCGATGCGGAACTCGCCCGAAGGCGAGTTCGGATCATCAGAACGTGTGCTTGATGCCGAGGTCGTAGCCGGTCTTCTCGCTGGCGACAGCCTTGCTGTCGTTCGCAACGTCGACGTAGACGGTCGTGCGCTTGGACAGGGGATAGAAGTAGCCGATACCGGTCTTTTGCGAGATCTTGGTACCACCCGACTTCAGCTGGCCGTGGCTGGCGCGCAGTTCGCCGCCGGCGATCGGGGCGACAGCGGTCAGCAGCCAGCTCTTGCGCTTCACGTTGGCGGCTTCACCGTTACCAATCAAGCCACCCAGCTTCACCATGCCCAGGTCATAGGCGCCGTTCAAGGTCAGCCAGTTCGTGTCGGCAACCGCGCGACGCTCGTAGCCGAAGCCAACGGTCAGCGGGCCGCCAGCGTAGCCAGCACCCAGGTTGAACGGCTTCTTCGTGCCGCCGTTGGGAGCGCCTTCGGCGATCTGCGCGCCGAAGGAGAAGCCGCTGGCCGCGAAGTTGTAGGTGATGGCGTTGTTGTTGCGAACGGTCGCGATGCCGCCGCCGGTCGCCGGGCCGTTGGCCGCGACGGTGTCCCAGCCCCACGGGTCAGCGCGCAGTTGGCTGGACAGGAACGCGGTGGTGTACTGGCGACCCAGAGCCACGCTACCGAAGCCGCCGCGCAGGCCGACCAGCGACGAGCCGGTCCAGATTTGCGGGTTGGCGTTCGTGAAGCTGGGGAACGACGGGTTGGTGTTGCCGTTGGCCGTGATGAAGCGGTGCTCGATCAGGAAGTAGGCGCTCAGACCGCCACCGAGGTCTTCGGTGCCGCGGAAGCCCAGACGCGAACCCGCGCCTTGGAACATGCGCTTGTCCTTGCTGCCGATGTCCTTGCCGAGGTTGGCGTCGACGATACCGTAGATGGTGACCGACGATTG
>JBIQMK010000335.1:0-2915 GCA_044463365.1 Rhodanobacter sp.
AGGCGTCCTCGTTGATCGTCTCCGGCTTGTCGCCCAGCAGCTCATTGACCTGGACCACCTCGCCAGAGACGGGCGAATAGATGTCCGAGGCCGCCTTGACCGACTCGACCACGGCCGTGCCGTTACCCGCCACGACGCTGGCGCCGACCTCGGGCAGTTCCACGTAGACCAGATCGCCAAGCTGCTCCTGCGCATGCTCGGAGATACCCACGCGGACCAGGCCATCGTCTTCGACGCGCGCCCATTCATGGGACTTGAGAAACTTCAGATCACCGGGTATTTCGCTCATGGTCGGATCCAGTCAGTAAAGGTTGGGCAGGGTAACGGCGGCAATTCTAGACGCAACCGTTGTGTACGAACCGTGCCATGGGCGCGGCGAAAAGGTTCAGATGCCGGGGCACGGCTGGCCATCGCGGACAAAGGGATACTTGACCCGCCGCACCGGCAGCTCGCGGCCACGGATATCCACGCGCATCTCGCCCGGATCGCCTGCGGGGATGCGCGCGAAGGCCACGGCCTTGTTCAAGGTGGGAGCGAAGCTGCCGGAAAGGATCTCCCCGCTGCCGTTGGCGGTTGACACGCGCTGGCCATGGCGCAACACGCCCTTCTCGTCCAGCACCAGGCCAACCATCACGCGAGGTATGCCTGCCGCCTTCATCGCTTCCAGCGGTCCGCGACCGATGAACTCCCGGCCTTCGTCCATGGCGATCGTCCAGCCGAGGTTGGCCTCCCACGGCGAAACGTCGTCGTCCATATCCTGGCCGTAGAGGTTCATGCCGGCCTCGAGCCGCAACGTGTCGCGCGCGCCAAGCCCGGCCGGAGCGACGCCTACCCCGCTCAATGCCTGCCACAGCGCAACGGCATGTTCGTTCGGCAACATGATCTCGAAGCCGTCCTCGCCGGTGTAGCCGGTGCGTGCGATGAACAGCGGCATGCCGTGCGGCCCCTGGGCCGCCGCCGCGGTGAACTTGCCCAGCGCTTCGATGCGCGGGCGATCGATGACATTGAGCAGGTCGAGCACCTTGCCGCGCGCGTTGGGCCCCTGCACCGCGATCATCGCGAAGTCGGAACGTTCCCTGACCTCCACCGCGAAGGCCTGGGCGTGTTGCGTGATCCATGCCAGATCCTTGGCGCGGGTGCCGGCGTTCACCACCAGACGGAAGTGCGCCTCATCGAAGAAGTAAACGATCAGGTCGTCGATCACGCCGCCGCGCTCGTTGAGCATGCACGAGTACAACGCCTTGCCCTGCGATTTCAGCTTGTCGACGTTGTTGGCCAGCAGATGGCGCAGGAACTCGCGCGTACGCGGGCCGTGCAGATCGATCACGGTCATGTGCGAGACATCGAACATGCCGGCATCGCGGCGTACGGCATGGTGTTCGTCGATCTGCGAGCCGTAGCTGATCGGCATGTCCCAGCCACCGAAGTCGACCATGCGCGCGCCAAGTGCGCGATGCGTGGCGTTGAGTACGGTCTTTTCGGTCATGGGGGAAACGGCTTGAAAGGAAGTGGCTGCATTATCCCCAGCGCCGCCATGCAATCCAAGCGCGCCTCTGGCACTGGACTTCCGCCACATGGCGCGCCATGCGCGCGGTATCAGGGCGGTCCGATCCAGCGGAACGTGAGATTGATGCGGGGAGCCACCGCCCTGCATGTCTTTGGCAGATCGTGCCGGTACAACCGCTGGGTGGCGCCGGCCATGCGCAGCACGCTGCCCGGCGGCAGCAGCAGGTTCACCGTATCGGCCGGCGAGGATTTGACCGTGCGCGGCAAGCGCCGGCGCAATCGAAAGCGCCGTTCGGCACCCAGGCTCAACGAGGCGATCAGCGGCTGGTCACCAAGTTCGGGCTCGTCGTCGCTGTGCCAGCCCATCGAATCGCAACCATCGCGGTAGAGGTTGGCCAGCACGCTGTTGAAGCGGGCGCCGCAGATGCGCTGCAGGCGTTCGCGCAGGTCGGCCAGCAGTGGCGGCCATGGGTGCGGTTCGAAGCGGGTGCCGGAATAGACGTAGCTGGTGTGCGGATCGCCGATCCAGCAGCTCAACCGCGGTGCATCCACCTCACGGCCGAACAGACGCAGGCGATGGGTCTCCCACGGGATGGCCGCGTACAATGCGGTGAAAGTCGCTTCGGCTTCTTCGGCCGGCAACCACTGCGGCAGCAATGCCACGTCGGCGCCTGCCTCCAGATCCACCCGCTGCCATCCGGTCATCGTCATGGCGTGATTATCCGACGCGCGACGCTTCAACTGTAGGAGCGACTTCAGTCGCGACGCTCTTTCTCTGGAGCTCAGAGCAGAAGCGTCGCGACTGAAGTCGCTCCTACAAAAGGATGGCGGATCAGTCGAGGACGGGAGCGTTCAGCCGCGCCAGCAGTTGCCGGGTGACCTGCTCGGCCAGCTCCTCGGCACGTTGGCCGGCCGTGACCAGGTGGATGTCCGGCGCCTCGGGCTTTTCGTACGGCGAGTCGATACCGGTGAAGTTGCGGATCTCGCCCGCACGCGCCTTCTGGTACAGGCCCTTGGGATCGCGCGCCTCGCACTCGGCCAGCGTGGTGTCCACAAACACTTCCAGGAACTCGCCGGCGTCGAACAGTTCGCGCGCCGAGCGGCGCTCGCTCTGGTATGGCGAGATCACGCTGACCAGCACGATCAGCCCCGCGTCCACCATCAGGTGGGCCACCTCGGCCACGCGGCGGATGTTCTCGACGCGCGCTTCGGGAGTGAAACCCAGATCCTTGTTGATGCCGTGGCGCACGTTGTCGCCATCCAGCAGGTAGGTGTGATAGCCCAACACGTGCAGGCGCCGCTCCACCAGGTTGGCGATGGTGGATTTGCCGGCACCGGACAAGCCGGTGAACCACAGGCAGAGCGGCTGCTGGCCCTTGCTGGCGCCGCGCACGGACTTGTCGATATCC
>JBIQMK010000336.1:0-2874 GCA_044463365.1 Rhodanobacter sp.
TGCGCCACGCGGCAGCCGACACTGCTGGATCGGGAATCATGATCAAGGAAAAAAGAGCATCGGCATCGTGGGCGCGCGCGGTCATACCGGCGTGGAACTGATCCGCCTGATCGCGGCGCACCCGGCGCTGGAACTGTCCTTTGTCTCCTCGCGCGAACTCGACGGCGAGCGTGTGGCCGATCACGTCGAAGGCTTCGCCGGCGAGCTGCGTTACGCCAGCCTCGACGCCGATGCCGTGGCGGCGCAGAAGGCCGACGTGGTGATCCTGGCCTTGCCCAATGGCAAGGCGGCGCCGTACGTGGCCGCGATCGAGGCCAGCCGCCCCGACACGCTGGTGCTCGACCTGTCGGCGGACTATCGCTTCGACGACCATTGGTATTACGGGCTGCCCGAACTGACCCGCGGCCGCTGGCGCGGCGAGAAGCGCATCAGCAACCCCGGTTGCTATGCCACCGCGATCGAGCTTTCGGTGGCGCCACTGAAGGATCTGCTGGCCGCGCCGCCGGTGTGCTTTGGCGTATCGGGTTACTCCGGTGCCGGCACCACGCCATCGGACAAGAACGATCCGGAAAAGCTGCGCGACAACCTGATGCCGTATGCATTGACTGGCCACATGCACGAGAAGGAGGCCAGTCGCCATCTCGGCCTGCCGGTGGAATTCATGCCGCATGTGGCGCCGCATTTCCGCGGTCTCACCGTCACCACCAATCTGTACCTGTCGCGCTCGTTGAAACGTGAAGAGGTAGTGGCGCGCTTCCATGCAGCCTACGACGGCGAGAGGCTGGTGGATGTCACCGACGAGGCGCCGTGGGTGAGCCGCATCGCCCACAGCCATCGTGCGGAAGTCGGCGGCTTCGCGGTATCGGCCGATGGCAAGCGCGTGGTGGTGGTGGCCACCTTGGACAACCTGCTGAAAGGCGCCGCCACCCAGGCCATGCAGAACATCAACCGCGCCCTGGGCGTGGATGAGTACACCGCCATTCCCATGTGACACCTCTCTGCAGGAGCGGCTTCAGCCGCGACGCTTTTTGCTCCTGGTTGGCTATCAGAGCATCGCGGCTGAAGCCGCTCCTGCAGAAGGCAACACCATCCAACAGGAAACCCCATGACCCAGCCCCTCTGGCAAAAAGACGGCATCAAGATCGATGCGAAGATCATGCAGTTCCTGGCCGGCAACGACGTGTTGCTGGACCGCGAGTTTTTCCTGCATGACATCACCGCCAGCAAGGCACATGTGGAAGGCCTGGCGAACATCGGCGTGGTCGGCGCGGACGAGGCGGCGGCGCTGAAGCGCGAGCTGGACGCATTGGCCGAGGATTTTCGCAGCGGCGCGTTCGTGCTGGACGAGCGTCATGAAGACGGCCATTCCGCCATCGAGGCGCGGCTCACCGAGCGCCTCGGTGACGCCGGCCGCCGCGTGCATACCGGACGCAGCCGCAACGACCAGATCCTGGTGGCCACCCGGCTTTGGCTGAAGGAAAAGCTGGCCACGCTGCAGACCCTGTGCCACGACATCGCCCAGGTCTGCCTGGATCGTGCGGCGGAGCCGGCGTTGCCGTTGCCGGGCTACACGCACCTGCAGCGCGCGGTGGTGTCATCCACCGCGATGTGGTTCGCCGGCTTTGCCGAGGGTTTCACCGACAATGCGCTGCGCGCGCAGCAGACCGCCGTGTGGATCGACGCCAACCCGCTGGGCACTGCCGCCGGCTATGGCGTCAACCTTCCGCTGGACCGCGCGCACACGACGCAGGCGCTGGGCTTCGCCCGCATGCAGGTGTCTCCGGTCTACGCGCAGCTGTCGCGCGGAAAATTCGAGATGGCGGTGCTGGAAGCCATTGCCAGCGCGCTGCTGGACCTGCGCCGCATGGCGTGGGATCTGTCGCTGTTCACCACCGCCGAATTCAATTTCGTGAAACTGCCGGCCGAGTACACCACCGGCAGCTCGATCATGCCGAACAAGCGCAATCCGGACGTGATCGAACTGCTGCGCGCCAGCTATGCCAGCGTGGCGGCGGCGCGCTGCGAGATCGAGCAGTTGCTGTCGCTGCCCTCGGGCTACCAGCGCGACTTGCAGTTTTCCAAGGGCTCGCTGTTCCATGGCGTGACGCACGGCTTGTCGGCGCTGGAGCTGGTGCCCGACCTGCTGGCGCGTTTCCAGTGGAACGAGCCGGCCATGCGTGCGGCGATCGAGCCGTCGATGTATGCCACCGACGTGGCGATCGAGCAGGCCGCGGCCGGCGTGCCATTTCGCGATGCGTATCGCGCCGCCGCCGAAGCCGCCAGCGCGGCCGGTGCCGGGCGCACGCCCGAGTCCAGCCTGGAGGCGCGCGTCTCGCCAGGTGCAGGCCATGACCTGAAGCTCGATCAGGTGCAGCAGCGCCTCGACGCCCTACGCGACTGAACACGAGAGGGAAGGGGAGATGTCCACAGTCAAGTCGACACAGACGCCACATCGCATGGGCGTGCGGATTTTTGGACGTCCATACGTCCATCCAGTCGATCGTGTGTTCGTCGGCCTCGGTCCGATCGTCGCGTCGGGAGGCGGTCGATGAACCCGGCAACCCATGTCCTGCCCGCCCAGCCGTTGCCGGCCTGGAAGCGGGCCGTGCTGAAAGTCGGCAGCAATCTGCTGGCGGCCGATGGCGGCGGGCTTACGCCGCAGTACGCCGCCGCGCTGGCGGATTTCATGGCGGCCAGCCATCGCGCGGGCCGCCAGGTGGTGCTGGTGTCGTCGGGTGCGGTGGCGGCCGGGCGGGCGATGTTGCGGGCGAAGTCGGGCGCGGGTCCGGATATCGCGGCGCGGCAGGCGCTGGCGGCGCTGGGGCAGGCGCCGATGATCGCGCTGTGGCAATCGCTGGCGTCGCAATCGGTGGC
>JBIQMK010000337.1:0-2866 GCA_044463365.1 Rhodanobacter sp.
CGAGGCGCATCCGTACTACGCCAGCGCCCGCCTGTGGGATGACGGCGTGATCGATCCAGCCGATACCCGCCGTGTGCTGGGCCTGGCCATCTCGGCCTCACTCAACGCACCGATCGAACCGCAGCGCTACGGCGTGTTCCGCATGTAGCGGATCGGGCCATGCGTTGCGCCACCCACCACGGCATGAAGGGAGCCCATGCCCATTGCGGCACCAAGGAAACTCTGATTTTGATCGTCATCCCGGCGAAGCGCTCTTCAACGGTCGAAGGGCCGGTCAAGCCGTGATCCAGCGCCTCGAAGCTGTTGACCGCAAAGACACTGGATTACTGCTTGCGCAGGAATGACGAGCAGGAAACCGGTTGATCAGACCTTCCTCAACCGGCCAGATAGCCCACGATGAGCCGCGTGGTCTCGTTCACCAGCACATCCATCCGTTCGTCCGCCAGCACGTCGGCGTGATGCAGCACGGCATTGTGGGTGAGCGCTTCGATGGTGGTCATGCAGACGAAGGTAGCCACCTCCAGGTCGGCCACACGGATTTCGTGGCGGTGGTCCTGCAGGTAATCGCGGAACAACGCGAGGCTGTCGCGGTTGAAGCCGGCCACGTCGGCCAGGCCGGCCACGCGGGGGATTTCCTCGGCCAGCACACGATGCAGGGCGGGGTCGACGCGATGCGCCGCCACCGCCGCGGCGACCAGCGCACCAATCCCTTGCGCCAGCGGTTCGCCGGCAACCTCCGCCAACCTCGCACGCACGACCGACAACAGCTCGCCACGATGGCGCTGCGCCACCGCCACCACCAGTGCCTCCTTGCCGGGGAAATATTGATACAGCGAGCCGATGCTGACCCCGGCCACCGCCGCGATGCGATTGGTGCTGGCCTTGTCGAAACCCTCGCCGACCAGAATGCGAGCGGTTGCCTCGACCAGCGCATTGACGGTGACACGCGAACGCTCCTGACTGGCGCGCTTGCGCGGTTTAGTGGGCGGACGCGGCGGCATGGCGCCCTCCTGCGATGCGAGTATGAAAAACGAGCGATCGCTCATATTTTGATGAGCATGGCCGCGGAAGGCAATCGCCGCACGCCGCCATCCACCAAGGAGAGCGCCATGCACGACACCCTGCCACGCCTGTTCCGCTACAAAGCCTGGGCGAACGACGAACTGCTGACCGCCCTGGCCCGCCTGGGCGATGCCCCGTCGATCACCGACCTGGCCATCAGGGCGATGCACCACAGCCATGTGGTGGACAGGATCTTCGCCGCACACCTGCAAGGGCGGCCGCACCCGTACACCTCGACCAACCCCGAACCGCTGCCCTCGCTGGAAGCCTTGTCGGCCGACATCCGCGCCTGCGATCGCGACTATCTCGACTACGTGCCCACGCTCGACCGCGCGCAGTTGGCCGAGCGCATCGCCTTCGTCTTCACCGACGGCGCGGCGGGTTGCATGTCGCGCGAGGAGATGCTGCTGCACGTGATCACCCACGGCGTCGGGCACCGCGGCCAGGTCAGCGCGCTGATGCTGCTCAACGCCAGGCCGCCGGCGCCGGATGGCTTCACTGCCTATCTGCACATGGCCGAGGCATCGGCGAGGGGACGAGCCAGCGCATGACGGCGCGCGACATCAGCATCGAATCCAGGCCTCACGGATTGGCACGGCCCCCAGGCTGTCGATGCCCTCGCGCAGCAACCGTTGCCTCAGGATGCCGACCGCGCCAGCGCCTTGGCAGCGGGCTCCGCGTGCCGGGGCAACGGCTTGTCGCCATGGCCGAACAAGCGCATGCCCAACGTCAGCACGAGCACCGCCGTGGCGTAGAACACCAGCTGGATGCCGGCCGGACGGGCCTCGTAGCCCACCAGGATGTGCAGGATGCTGCCGGCCAGCGATCCGTTGGAGAGCAGCCACGAGCTGTCCCAGACCTGGTTGCCCCATGCCGGCAACAAGTCCGCCTGTACCAGGTAGCGTGCCGCCGAGGAGGCCAGCCCCGCGGCCAGCAGCACCAGCATCCCGTTGGTGGCGGTGAAGAAATGCCGGATGGGAATGCGCAGCAAGCCGAAGTACAGCGCAAAGCCCACCAGCGAGCCGCCCAGCAGGCCCAGCGCCAAGCCCCGATAAAGGCCGTCGGCGCCACCCGCCAGCATGCCGGTGAGGAACAGCACGATCTCCGAGCCCTCACGCAGCACCGCCAGCGCCACCACCGCCAGCAGCACGGTCAGCGAACTGGCGCCGGTGCGCACGGAGCTGCCTACGTTCTTCATGTGCTGCGTGAGCTCGCGACCGTGGCTGGACATCCAGATCACATGCCAGCCGATCATCACCACCGCCGCCAGCAGCACGGCGGCATTGAACAGCTCCTGGCCCACACCGCTGAGCGATTGCGCGATGGCCCCGGCGAACGCCGCCACCAGCAGCGCGCCGAGCACGCCAAATCCGATACCGCCGCTGATGAACCAGCCGCGCCGACGCACGCCGCGGGTAGCCGCGGCCACCACGCTGACGATCAGCGCCGCTTCCAGCACCTCGCGAAAAACCAGCAAAGCGATAGCCCACATGCGCCCTACTCCACGATCAACGTGCCCTGCGCGGTGGGCTGATGGAAATCGCCATAAAAATGGTAGCGGCCGGCTTTCAACGGGCCCACGAAAAGCGTGGCGCTGCTTTTCGGCATGATGATTTTCTCGGCGGGAAAATCATTGCTCTCGAATTCCTCCGGCGAGGGATCCTTGTTGATCACTTCCAGTTTCACCCGCGTGTTGGCCGGAATGTGCAGCTCCGTGGGCTGATAGCGGTGGTCCTGCAGCACCAGCGTGTAACCCGTTGCCTCGGCAGCCACGGCGGGAGCCTGGCTGGCCAACGACAGCAAC
>JBIQMK010000338.1:0-2854 GCA_044463365.1 Rhodanobacter sp.
CGATCGCGGGGGTCGACGGTTCGCTCGTCTGGCGCATGCGCGGTACCGCGGCGCAAGGCAACGTACATGCGAAGACCGGTTCGATGGCCTACGTGCAATGCCTGGCCGGCTACGTCACCACCGCTGCTGGCGAGCGGCTGGCGTTCGCCAGCATGCTCAACAACTACGTGCCGGCACCCGGCGCGCCGCGCCCCAGCGCCGAGGTCGACGCCATCGCGGTGATGCTGGCCAACCTCGCTGCTGGTGGCTGAGGATCAGCCGCCCAGTCGTTGCAGCGTGTCCTTGCCGATCTTTTCGGGCGTATCCGTCGAGGCATAGCGCTTCACCACCTGTCCTTCGGCATCGACCAGGAACTTGGTGAAGTTCCACTTGATCGCCTCGCTGCCCAGCACGCCCTTGCCTTCGCTCTTCAGCCACTTGTACAGCGGGTCGGCATGCTCGCCGTTCACCTCGATCTTGGCGAACATGGGAAACGTAACGTCGTAATTCGTGCTGCAGAAGGTCTTGATCTCCGCCTCGCTGCCCGGCTCCTGGTGGCCGAACTGGTCGCAGGGAAAACCCAGCACCACCAGTCCCTTGTCGCGCTGGTCCTGCCACAACGTTTCCAGCCCCGTGTACTGCGGCGTGAAACCGCACTTGGAGGCCACGTTGACGATCAACAGGGTCTTGCCGCGCCACTCGGCCAGCGAGCGCGGGTTGCCATCGATATCGCGGACGCTGAAATCGTAGACACTGGTCATGCCATGCTCCGTTGGGTGAACCTAGGGCAACGCTGATCAAGTATCGCCGCCGTCATGATGACTGGAAGGCCCGCAGGTGGTGGTGCGTGGCGCCGGCAAGACTGGCCGTCTTGTCAAGCCGCGCGGCATCGGCTGCGGGCCTTCCAGTCATCACCTCATCATTTCACATTCAATAGCTTGAGGCCCACCCTCTCTGTCCGCAGGCCTTCGGTCCGCCGCCTCGACAGACGGCCAGTCTGCCTTCGTCGACGGCCCTGTGGCCTTCGAACAGAGAGGGTGGGTGACGGCGGTGATACTTGGTCAGCGTTGCCCTGGGAGTCTACGCCATCGCCGTTGACGGCCCGCGGCCTACAATGGCGCTCCTCTCGCACCGCCCGGAATTTTCACGTGATCCGCTTCGTCGATGTCCACAAGTCGTACCGCGCCGGCGGTCGCGACATCCCCGCATTGCAGCGGTTCAGCCTCGACATTGCCGACGGCGAGGTGTTCGGCATCATCGGCCTGTCGGGCGCGGGCAAATCCACGCTGATCCGGCTGATCAACCTGCTGGAACGGCCCAGTGGCGGGCAGGTGTTCGTCGACGACGTCGAAATGACCGCGCTGGCGGAGCCGGCGTTGCGCGCCCAGCGGCGCAGGATCGGCATGATCTTCCAGCACTTCAATTTGCTGGCCTCGCAAACGGTGGCCGACAACGTGGCTTTTCCGATACGACTGGCCGGCGAGCGCCGCGCCGCCGTGGTGCGCCAACGCGTCGAGGAACTGCTGGCGCGGGTGGGGCTGGCCGATCACGCCGACAAGTATCCCTCGCAGCTTTCCGGTGGCCAGAAGCAGCGCGTAGGCATTGCGCGTGCACTGGCCAATCGGCCGTCCATCCTGCTATGCGACGAGGCCACCAGCGCGCTCGATCCGCAAACCACGGCGTCGGTGCTGGCCTTGCTGGCCCAGATCAATCGTGAATTGAAGCTCACCATCGTGCTGATCACCCACGAAATGGACGTGGTGCGCCGGGTGTGCGACCGCGTGGCCGTGCTCGATGGCGGCGCGATCGTGGAGCGCGGCAGCGTGGCCGACGTGTTCCTGCACCCGCAACATGCCACCACCAAACGGTTCGTCAACGAGGCCCTGCCGGAGGAATCCGCCAGCGCGCACGTGCCGTATGCGCAGGTACCCGGGCGCCTGCTGCGGCTGAGTTTCCGCGGCGACGCCACGATGACGCCCGCACTGGGCCGTGTGGCGCGTGAAACCGGCATCGACTTCAACATCCTGGCCGGCCGCATCGACCGCATCAAGGACCTGCCCTACGGCCAGCTCACCCTGGCGATGCAGGGCGATCGGGTGGACGCCGCGCTGGCCGCGCTGCGCCAGGCCGGTATCGAGATCGAGGAGCTGCCCCGATGAACCTGCTGCAACGCCTGTTTCCCAACATCGACGACTGGGCCGAGATCGGCCGCGCCTGCATCGACACCTTGCTGATGCTGGGTGGCTCGATGGCGCTTACGGTGGCGATCGGCTTGCCGCTGGGCGTGCTGCTGTACCTCACCGCCCCGAACCAGTTGCGGCAGATGCCGAAGCTGTACGCCATCACCTCGCTGCTGGTGAACATCCTGCGCTCGGTACCGTTCATCATCCTGATGATCGTGCTGATGCCGGTGACCTACGTGCTGGTCGGCACCAAGCTGGGCATTCGCGGCGCCATCCCGCCGCTGGTGATCGGTGCCGCGCCATTCTTCGCGCGGCTGGTGGAAACCGCCCTGCGCGAAGTGCAGCAAGGCGTGATCGAGGCCAGCCAGGCGATGGGCGCCAGCCTGTGGCAGATCGTGCGCCACGTGCTGCTGCCCGAGGCGCGCGGCGGCATCTTCGCCGGCATGACCGTCACCGCCATTGCGCTGGTGGGCTACACGGCAATGGGCGGCGCGATCGGCTCCGGCGGCCTGGGCGACCTGGCTTACCGCTACGGCTACCTCAGCTACAAATCGGATTACATGCTGGTGACCGTGGTGCTGCTGATCGTGCTGGTGCAGCTGCTGCAGATGATCGGCGACCGCGTGGTGGCCCGCTTCGGCCGGCATTGACCGATCACTGTAGGAGCGATTTCAGTCGCGACGCTTCTGCTC
>JBIQMK010000339.1:0-2838 GCA_044463365.1 Rhodanobacter sp.
ATGCTGGCACGCGCCGATGCCGCGCTGGTGGGCACGTCCGCCACGCCGTTGCCGTTCGACAAGCCCACCTCGATGACGTGAGCAAGGGCGTCCGCGCATCGCGGCGCGGATGGTTGCCGCGCGCTCGCGCGGTGTTGCAATGGAACATCCATGGGTCAGGTTTTTCATCCGCGCTTCGGGTTGTACGTGCAACTCGTGCTGCTCGCCGTTCTCGTGTCGCTGGTTTGCGGCGCCCTGGTCTGGCGCGCGAGTACCGCCGAACCGCACGGCGTCGGTGAGGCGGTGGAGCAACCCGTGCCTTTCAGCCACAAGCATCACGTGGGCGACGACGGCATCGACTGCCGCTATTGCCACAGCTCGGTGGAAACCCACGCCTTCGCCGGCATCCCGCCGCTGTCCACCTGCATGACCTGTCATTCCCAGCTCTACACCGACACCGCCGCGCTGAAGCCCGTGGTCGACAGCTGGCGCCATGGCGTGGCGCTGCATTGGCAGCGGGTGCACCAGTTGCCGGATTTCGTGTATTTCAACCACAGCATCCACGTGGCCAAGGGCGTGGGTTGCGTCACCTGTCATGGCCGGGTGGACCGCATGCCGCTGACCTGGCGCGCCAGGCCGTTGTCGATGCAGTGGTGTCTTGATTGCCATCGCGCACCGCAAAAATACCTGCGTCCGCGCAACAAGGTGTTCGACATGACCTGGCAGGCGAAAGACCAGGCCGCGCTGGGCATGGCGCTGGTGCGGCGCTACCACATCGATACGCGCCGCCTGTCCGACTGTTCGGTATGCCACCGATGAGCGCCACCATGCCCGAGGCCGATGTCGCGATGCAGGCGTTGCGCCAACGCATGGCGGGCGCGCAGGGACCGCGCTTCTGGCGCGCACTGGAGGAACTGGCCGACGATGCGCACTGGCGCGAAACCCTGCAGGTCGCCATGCCGCAGCTGGCCGCGCTGGCGCCGATGGATCGGCGCCGCTTCCTTAAGTTGCTGGGCGCGTCATTGGCGCTGGCCGGCCTCGCCGCCTGCAGCTCGCCGCCGCAGGAGCAGATGGTGCCGTGGCTACGCCAGCCCGAAGGCATGGCCGCCGACAGTGCGCGCTTCTACGCCAGCACCCTGGCCTGCGCGGGCGATGTGAGCGGTGTGCTGGTGGAAACCCATATGGGCCGCCCCACCAAGATCGAGGGCAACCCCGCGCACCCGGCCAGCCTGGGCGGCAGTGCGCCGGCGCTGCAGGCGGCGGTGCTGGAACTGTGGGACCCCGACCGTTCGCAGACGCCGCTGCATCGTGGCGTGCCGGCAACGTGGGACGATTTTTTTGCCGAACTGGCCAGGCTGTCGCGCGGTGATGGCCGCGGCCTGCGCGTACTCAGCGGCGCCATCGTCTCGCCCACGCTGGCGGCCCAGCGCGATGCCCTGCTGCAGAAGTTTCCCGGTGCCCGCTGGCATCAGTACGAAGCGGCAGGGCAGGGCCAGACGTTGGCCGGTACCGCGCTGGCGTTCGGTACGCCGCTGCAACCGATCTATCACTTCGACAGTGCCCAACGCATCCTGGCGCTGGACGCCGATTTCCTGGGCAGCATGCCAGGCCGGCTCGCCTATGCCCGTGCCTTCGCGCAGCAACGCAAACCACCGCAGATGAATCGGCTGTACGCGGTGGAGCCCACGCCCTCGCTGACCGGCGCGATGGCCGACCATTGCTGGCCGTTGTCGCACGGCGGCGTGGGTGCCTTCGCGCGCCAGCTTGCCGTCGTGCTCGGCGTTGGTGGTGTCGGGGACGTCGATGACAAACGGGTACGCGTGGTGGCCGACGATCTGCTTGCCCACAAGGGCAAGTCGCTGGTCCTGGCCGGCGAAACCCAACCGCCGCCGGTGCACGCGCTGGCTCACCTGTTGAACCAGTCGCTGGGAAATATCGGGCACACGGTCGAGTACATCGCGCCGATGCAAACCGCCGTGCCTGACGATTCGCTGGCTTCCCTGTGTACGGCGATGGACGCGGGCGACGTCCAGACCTTGCTGGTACTGGATGCCAATCCGGTCTACGACGCGCCCGCCGATCTGCCATTCGCGCAGGCCTTGTCCAAGGTGCCGCAGCGCATCCACCTGGGCCTTTACCGCGACGAGACAGCGCGGTTGTGTGACTGGCACCTGCCGATGGCGCATGCGCTGGAGAGCTGGTCGGATCTGCGCGCATGGGACGGGACGGCCAGCATCGTGCAGCCGCTGATCGAGCCGCTGCATGCCGGCCGCTCGGCACACCAGGTGCTGGCGGCGCTGCTCGGCCAACTGACGGACATCCGCGCCTTGCTGCAGTCGCGCTGGCACGCCGGCGATGACGAGGGCTGGAACCGCAGCCTGCGCGAAGGCGTGATCGCCGACAGCGCCACGAGGCCCGCCACACCATCCCTGAGCAGCACCGATTTGCCCGCCACGTCCACGCCACCATCGGGCGAACTCGAACTGCTGTTCCGTCCCGATCCCACGCTGTGGGACGGCCGCTACGGCAACAACGCCTGGCTGCAGGAGTTGCCCAAGCCGCTGAGCCAGCTGACCTGGGGCAATGCAGCCTTGATCAGCCCCGCGCTGGCCGCCGAGCGCAAGCTCACCAATGGCGATGTGGTGGAACTGCGCGTGGGCGAACGCCACCTGCGCGCGCCGGTGTGGATCATGCCGGGCCAGGCCGCGCGCAGCGTCACCGTGCACTTGGGCCACGGCCGACGGCATGCGGGCCACGTGGGCGACGGGGTAGGTTTCGACGCCAATGTGCTGCGCAGCCACCTGGCGCCGTGGCGCGAAGGCGGCCAGGCCCAATTCATCGAGCGGCACATGCCCACGG
>JBIQMK010000340.1:0-2815 GCA_044463365.1 Rhodanobacter sp.
GCCGCCCCGGCGGCCGCCCGACGAAGGGAGAAATCATGCACGATCAGCTCGCCCACCTTTATCCCCGACACTTGGCCGTCTTGCGCGATCGCGCCGACAAGGCCCTGACGCTGGGTGGTTTCGACCACCTGCTGATCGCCGCCGGCATGCCCACGGAGAAATTCCTGGACGACCAGGACTTCCCGTTTGCCGTCAACCCGCACTTCAAGCACTGGTTGCCGCTGACCGACGCATCCGGCAGCTGGATCATCCACTCGCCCGGCCGCAAGCCGAAGGTGGTGTTCCTGCAGCCGCGCGACTACTGGCACGTGGTGCCGCAAGCGCCGCAGGGCTACTGGGTCGAGCATTTCGACATCGTGATCGTGCGCAACGCAACCGACGCGCTGGCTGCGCTGCCCGCCGGCAACCGCGCGGTGATCGCGCCGGCCCCGGTCGATGGCGTCGAGGTGAACAACCCCGCGGCGGTGCTCGATTACCTGCACTGGCATCGCAGCTACAAGACACCGTACGAACTGGCGCTGATGCGCGAAGCCAGCCGCATCGGCACGCGCGCCCATCGCGCCGCCGCCGACGCGTTCCGCGCGGGCGCCAGCGAGTTCGACATCCACATGGCGTATCTCGACGCCGCGCGCCAGATCGACGCGGAGCTGCCCTACGCCAGCATCGTGGGCCTCAATGAACATGGCGCCGTTTTGCACTACAGCAAGTTCGACCGCACGCCACCACCGTCCAGCCGCTCGCTGCTGATCGATGCCGGCGCCAGCGCGGCGGGCTACGCCAGCGACATCACGCGCACCTACGCCGCGGCGGACGCCGGCGAATTCCAGGCCCTGATCGACAGCGTCGACGCAGCCCAGCAGGGCTTCGTGTCGATGGTGCGCGCCGGCCAGAGCTACCCCGACCTGCACATCCACGCCCACCACGTGCTGGCCGGCGTGCTGCGCGAGCACGGCATCATCCGCATGAGCGCGGAAAGCGCGGTGGAGTCCGGCGTCAGCAGCGCGTTTTTCCCGCACGGCCTAGGCCATTCGATCGGCCTGCAGGTGCACGACGTGGCAGGCTTCCAGCAAGGCGAACGCGGCGGCACCATTCCTCGTCCCGCCGGCCATCCCTACCTGCGCATGACCCGCACACTGGAACCGGGCATGGTGGTGACGATCGAACCGGGCCTGTACTTCATCGACATGCTGCTGGCGGAACTGCGCGACAAGCCGGTGGCAAAGGACATCGACTGGAACAAGGTGGAGGCCTTCAAACCCTACGGCGGCATCCGCATCGAGGATGACGTGGTGTGCACTGATGACGCGCCGGAAAACCTCACGCGTGAGGCTTGGGGACGGGAATAGGGAATCGGGAATGGGGAATCGGGGAATCCAAAGCGCCTCATGCAAGCCGGAAGGCGCTTTTGCCATTCCCGATTCCCGATTCCCCGCACCAATCAGTGATACCCCTCTCCCGCACGCACCTTGCCGCGGAACACGCGGTACGAGTACGCGGTATAGAACTGCACCACCGGGATCATGATCGCCGCGCCGACCAGCACGAAACCCTGGCTGGAGGGCGGCGAGGCGGCGTCCCAGATGCTCATCGTGGGCGGCACGAGGTTCGGCCACATGCCGACCACCAGGCCCAGAAAGCCCAGCGCGAAGAAGCTCAGCGCCAGCACGAACGGCGCCACCTCGCGATTGGCCAGCACCGCGCGCCACAGCCATGCGGCCACCACCACGGTGAGGATCGGCAGCGGCGACAGGTACAGGAAGTTGGGCCAGGTGAACCAGCGATCCATCAGCCGTGAGTCCAGGAACGGCAACCACGCGCTGACCATGGCCATGAACGCGATCACCGCCAGCATCAGCGGCCGGGTCAGGTCGCGCGCAATGCGCTGCGGGCGGCCCTCGGTCTTCAGCACCAGCCAGGTCGCGCCGAGCAGGCCGTAGCCGAACACCAGCGCCATGCCGGTGAGCACCGAGAACGGGCTGAACCAGGCGAACGCGCCGTGCAGGTACTTGCCGCCTTCCAGCGGCATGCCCTCGACGATAGCCCCCAGCATCAGGCCCTGCGCGAACGCGGCGACCACCGAACCCAGGTGGAAGCCCACGCCCCAGATGCGCCGCGAACGATGCGCGCGAAAGCGGAATTCGAACGCCACGCCGCGGAAGATCAGCGCGATCAGCATCGCCAGCACCGGCAGGTACAGGCTGGACAGGATGACCGCATAGGCGCGCGGAAACGCGGCCATCAAGCCGGCGCCACCCATCACCAGCCAGGTTTCGTTGCCGTCCCAGATCGGCGCGGCGGTGTTCATCATCAGCTCCTGCTGCGCCTCGTCGTCGGCAAACGGCGTGAGGATGCCGATGCCGAGCACGAAGCCGTCCAGCAGCACGTACATCATGATGGCGAAGCCGATGATGAGGAACCAGACCATCGGCAATGTCGTGGCAAGGTCCATGTTCAATCCTCCCTGCGGTCGTCGACCACGGCCAGCGGCCGCGACGCGGTGGCCTCGAAGCCGAACCGCGGCGGCGCGGCTTCCGGGCCGGTGCGCAATACCTTGAACAGGTACCAGCTGCCGAAGCCGAACAGGATCATGTAGGTCACGAAGTAGACGATCAGCGAAGTCAGCACGCTGGACGCATGCACCGGGCTGGCCGCGTCGACCGTGCGCAGCACGCCGTAGACGACCCAGGGCTGGCGCCCTATCTCCGCGGTGTACCAGCCGGTAAGCAGGGCGATGAAACCGGCCGGCATCATCGCCATCCAGCAACGCAGGTACCAGCGGATGTCGAACAGGCGCCCGCGCCACCACAGCAGCAGG
>JBIQMK010000341.1:0-2809 GCA_044463365.1 Rhodanobacter sp.
GAACGGATCCCGCCCCAGCGCCTCGCTGATGGTGTCGCGGCGCACCTTGAAGCCGGCAATCGACTTGTCCGCCAGCAGGCGCGAGGCATTGGCCAGGATCTCGATCGACTGCAGCAGGTTGAGCGCGATCACCGGCAGCATCACGTTGAGCTGGAAATTGCCGCTCTGCCCCGCCACGGTGATGGTGGCGTCGTTGCCGATCACCTGCGCGCAGACCATCGCGACCGCTTCCGGGATCACCGGATTGACCTTGCCCGGCATGATCGAGGAACCGGGCTGCAAGGCCGGCAGCTCGATCTCGCCGAGGCCCGCCAGGGGGCCGGAGTTCATCCAGCGCAGGTCGTTGGCGATCTTCATCAAGCCCACCGCCAGCGTCTTCAAGGCGCCGGAGAGCTCCACCGCCGCATCCTGCGCGGCCATGCCCTCGAAGTAGTTTTCCGCCGATTCGAACCTCACGCCGGTCAGCTTCTTCAGCTGCGCCGCCATCGCCGGGCCGAACTTCGGATCGGCGTTGATGCCGGTGCCCACCGCCGTGCCGCCCTGCGGCAGCCGGCGCATGCGTTTGAGCGCATCCTCGATCCGCTCGATCGCCGCGCCGATCTGCGCTGCCCAACCCGACAATTCCTGCCCGAAGGTGATCGGCATCGCGTCCATCAGGTGGGTGCGGCCGGTCTTGGGCGTGTTTTTCAGCTCGCGCGCGCGCTTTTCGATCGCTTTCTTCAGGTGCTTCAGCGCGGGCAGCAGCTGTTCGCTGGCGGTGAGCGTGGCGCTGACGTGGATCGCCGTGGGAATCACGTCGTTCGAACTCTGCCCGTAGTTGACGTGGTCGTTCGGGTGCACCTTCGCGCCCGCGACGACCGCCAGGTGCGCGATCACCTCGTTCGCGTTCATGTTGGTGCTGGTGCCCGAACCGGTCTGGAAGATGTCGATCGGGAACTGCGCGTCGTACTGGCCGTCCGCCACCGCCAGCGCCGCCTTGCGGATCGCGGCCGCCTGGCTCTTTTTCAGATGGCCCAGCGTCAGGTTGACCTCGGCCGCGGCGGCCTTGATCAGGCCCAGCGCGCGGATGAACGGCCGCGGCAGGTGCAGGCCGGAAATCGGGAAATTGTCGATCGCGCGCTGGGTTTGCGCGCCGTACAGGGCGTCGGCGGGTACCTGCAGCTCGCCCATGCTGTCGTGTTCGATGCGGAAGCCGCTCATGGTTTGTTCCTTTGATGGATGGGGAAAGCCAATCCTGGAAAACTCCCGTCGCCCCAGCGCAAGCTGGGGCCGAGTGACTGTGCCCGTGGAGACCGAAGGCACTGGATTCCTGCCTGCGCAGGAATGACGGGCAAGAAGCCGTTTCATGGCTTGCCACTATAGGTCGCAAGGCATCGGGTCGCCGTCAATGTAAAATGGCGGTTTTCCCTTCGCCGGAAGTTGCCGATGTCCACTCACACCCTCACCGCCCTGTCCCCGCTGGACGGCCGCTACGCCGGCAAGGTCGAAGCGCTGCGTCCGATCTTCAGCGAGTTCGGCCTGATGCATCGGCGCGTGCAGGTGGAAATCGAATGGTTGCTGGCGCTGGCCGCCGAACCGAAGATCGCCGAACTGCCACCGTTCGACACCGCCCAGGTCGCCACCCTGAAAGCCATCGCGGACGATTTCAGCGTGGCCGACGGCGAGCGCATCAAGGCGATCGAGGCCACCACCAACCACGACGTGAAAGCGGTCGAATACTTCATCAAGGAAAAGATCGGTGCCGACACCAGCCTGGCGCAAGCCAGGGAGTTCGTGCATTTCGGCTGCACCAGCGAGGACATCAACAATCTTTCCTACGCGCTGATGCTGCGCGACGCGCGCACCCGGGTCTTGCTGCCGCAGCTGGACGCCGTCACCGCGACGTTGCGCAAGCTGGCCCACGAGAACGCCGCGCTGCCGCTGCTCTCGCGCACCCACGGCCAGACCGCCTCGCCCAGCACGCTGGGCAAGGAGCTCGCCAACGTGGTGGCACGCATCGAGCGCCAACGCCGGCAACTGGCCGCGGTGGATGTGTCGGGCAAGATCAACGGCGCGGTGGGCAACTACAACGCCCACGCCATCACCTATCCCGACGTGGACTGGCAGTGCTTCTCGCAGCAGTTCGTGGAAAGCCTGGGCCTGGACTACAACGCCTACACCACCCAGATCGAGCCGCACGACAACGTGGCCGAATACTGCGACGCCGTGCGCCGCGCCAACATCATCCTGATCGACCTGGCCCGCGACATCTGGGGCTACATCTCGCTGGGCTATTTCAGGCAGACGCTGAAGGCCGGCGAAGTCGGCTCGTCGACCATGCCGCACAAGGTCAACCCGATCGACTTCGAGAACGCCGAAGGCAACCTGGGGCTGTCGAACGCGCTGCTGCGCCACCTGTCGGAGAAGCTGCCGGTCTCGCGCTGGCAGCGCGACCTGACCGATTCAACGGTGCTGCGCAACATGGGCGTGGCGCTGGGCTACGCGACGCTGGCCTACCACTCGCTGGGCATCGGCCTGGCCAAGCTGGAACTGAACGAGCCCGCGCTGGCTGCCGACCTCGACGAGGCCTGGGAAGTGCTGGCCGAGCCGATCCAGACCGTCATGCGACGCTACGGCGTGCATGGCGCCTACGAGAAGCTCAAGGAAGCCACGCGCGGCAAGCAGGTGCGCCCGGAGGACCTGCACGCGCTGGTCCGCTCGCTGGACATCCCGCCGGCCGAGCGCGACCGGCTGCTGGCGATGACGCCGGCCGCCTACATCGGCAAGGCCGCCGAGCTGGCCAGACGCGCCTGATGGCGCTCAAGTCCAC
>JBIQMK010000342.1:0-2748 GCA_044463365.1 Rhodanobacter sp.
CGCCGCGCGGCATGCCGCAGATCGAGGTCACCTTCGACATCGACGCCAACGGCATCCTGCACGTGTCGGCCAAGGACAAGAAGACCGGCAAGGAACAGAAGATCGAGATCAAGGCCGGCTCGGGCCTGTCCGACGAGGAAATCGCGCGGATGGTTGCCGACGCCGAGGCCAACAAGGAAGAGGACCGGAAGTTCCACGAGCTGGTCGCCACGCGCAACAAGGCCGACCAGCTGGTGCACGCCACCCGCAGCGCGCTGAAGGAGCATGGCGGCAAGGTGCCGCCGGATCAGCTCAGCACGATCGAGGGTGCGCTGTCCGACCTGGAGAAGGCCAAGGACGGTGACGACAAGGCCGCGATCGAGTCCAAGATCGAGAAACTGGAGCAGGTGTCGCAGGCGTTGCAGGCTGCGGCGCAGGGCGGAGCCGCGGCCGACGCCGGCGCGCAGGCTGCCCCTGGCGGCGGTTCCGCCCAGCCCGACGACGTGGTGGACGCGGAGTTCACCGAGGTCAAGGACGACGAGAAAAAGTAATCGTCCTGCAGTCGGCGCCGCCGATTGATGCAGCCCGCGCCGCAGGTTTTCCCGCGGTGCGGGCTGTTTGCTGAGCGGGGCATGGTCCGCCGTGTGCGGAGCGTGGCAAGGTCAAAACAGGTTGCGGATAGATGAATGAGCAAGCGTGATTACTACGAGGTGCTGGGCGTCGAGCGCACGGTCACCGAGGTCGAGCTGAAGAAGTCCTTTCGCCGGCTGGCGATGAAATACCATCCGGATCGTTGTCCCGACGACCCGACCGCGCAGGAAAAATTCAAGGAGGCCAAGGAGGCCTACGAGGTTCTTTCGGACGGCCAGAAGCGCGCGATGTACGACCAGCACGGCCATGCGGCTTTCGAGGGGGGCATGGGGGGCCGCGGTGGCGCCGGTTTCGGCGACGTGGGCGACATTTTCGGGGACATTTTCGGCGACATCTTTGGCGGGGGCGGCCGTGGCCGCCCGCGGCGCGGCTCGGATCTGCGCTACATCATCGAGCTCGACCTGGAGGAAGCCGTCTTCGGCGTGAGCCGCAAGATCGAGGTGCCCACCCAGGTCAACTGCCATCATTGCAATGGCACGGGGTCGGAAGACGGCAAGGTCAGCCAGTGCAAGACCTGTCGCGGCCACGGCCGGGTACGCATGCAGAACGGCATTTTCTCGATCCAGCAGGCGTGCCCGCATTGCGGCGGCACGGGCCAGGCGATCGAAAAGCCGTGCAAGCGCTGCCATGGCGAGGGCCGCCTGGAGGAGACCCGCACGTTGTCGGTGCAAATCCCCGCCGGCGTCGACAATGGCGATCGCATCCGGCTGACCGGGCAGGGCGAAGCCGGCCCCGCTGGCGCCGCCCCCGGCGACCTGTACGTGGAAGTGCACGTGCGCGAGCACGCCATTTTCCAGCGCGATGGCAACGACCTGTATTGCGAATTGCCGATCCGGTTCTCGCACGCGGCGCTGGGCGCCGAGCTGCCCGTGCCGACACTGGAAGGCGAGGTTTCGATCAGCATTCCGCCCGAAACACAAACCGGGCAGGAATTCCGCCTGCGTGGCCGCGGCGTCAAATCCGTGCGCAGTGGCCGCCATGGCGATCTCATCTGCAAGGTCGTCGTCGAGACCCCGATACGATTGACGCGCCAGCAGCGTGAGCTGCTGGAGCAGCTGGAGGCCAGCTTCGATGACGGCGACGGCGAGAAGCACATGCCACGCGCCAAGACCTGGGTCGATGGCGTGCGCCAGTTCTGGTCGCGGGTAACCTCGTAGTCGCGTTCACCGTAACGGGGCCCTGATGCGCCTCATCCCATCCCATTCATGTCAAGGACGTCCGCCATGACGAAGCCACCGATCCGCCTCGCCCTCAACGGCGCTTCCGGCCGCATGGGCAGCGCGCTGCTCGCGCTGCTTGGCGACGACCCGCGGTTCGAACTGGTGCATGCGGTGGTGGCACCTGGCTCGGTGGACGATGGGCAGCCGGTCCGTCACGGCGCCGCATTGCGCTTTGCGCACGACTGGTCCGGCGCACCGGCGCTGGACGTGGTGATCGACTTCAGTGGTCCGGCCGCGCTCGACGGCGCGCTCACCCATTGCCTGGCTCATGGCATCGCCCTGGTCAGTGGCACCACCGGTCTCGACGCGGCCATGGAGGCGCGGCTGGACCAGGCCGGCCAGCGCATCGCGCTGTTGCGCGCCGCCAATTTCAGCCTGGGCGTGGCGGTGTTGACGCGCTTGTTGCGCGATGCCGCCGCGGCGCTGCCGGGCTGGGACCTGGAGATTGTGGAAGCCCATCACAATCGCAAGCAGGACGCGCCCTCGGGCACCGCGCTGGCGCTTGGCCACGCCGCCGCTGAAGCGCGCCAGACCACGCTCGATCAGGCCGCCGTCTACAGCCGCGAAGGCCAGACCGGTCCGCGCACCGAAGGCAGCATCGGTTTCGCGGTGGTGCGCGGCGGCGACATCGTGGGTGAACACACGGCATTGCTGATCGGCCAGGGCGAGCGGGTGGAGCTGGGTCATCGCGCCACGGACCGCTCGATTTTTGCGCGCGGAGCGTTGCAGGCCGCGCATTGGCTGAGCAGCCGTCCGGCGGGCCATTGGCGGATCGACGACGTGATCGCCGCGCCGCGCAAGGCATCTGCCCATCGCGAATAAGCGCGCTGCCAAGCGCAATGGCTTGTGGCCTGCGTCCGCTACCGCTAGCATTCGCGCGTTGTCATTGGGGAGTAGC
>JBIQMK010000343.1:0-2744 GCA_044463365.1 Rhodanobacter sp.
CAACTGCTGCGGCGCATCCTGCAGAACTTTCTCTCCAACGCGCTGCGCTACACGCGCCAGGGTGGGGTGCTGCTGGGCGCCCGACGCATGGGCGACGAGGTGAGGATCGAGGTGTGGGATTCGGGCCCCGGCATCGCGCCGGAGCAGCGCGCCCGCATCTTCGACGAATTCCAGCGGCTGGATCAGCCCTCGCCGTGGGGCGAGAAGGGGCTGGGCCTGGGTCTGTCGATCTGCGATCGCCTGGCCGGCATACTCGGCCATCGCCTCGACCTGCATTCGCAGCCGGGCCGTGGCAGCTGCTTCGCGGTCACCGTGCCGCGCAACGAACCGGTGGCCGCGCGCCGGCACAAGATCCTGCACAGCGGGCCGGACGCCCGCCTGCCGCTGACCGTGCTGTGCCTGGACAACGACGAATCCATCCTCGATGGCATGCGCGCGTTGCTCAGCCGCTGGGGTGTGGATTGCCGCACTGCGGTGGACGTGGACCAGGCGCGCGCGGAGTTGCAGCGCGGGCCAGTCGACCTGATCCTCGCCGATTACCACCTGGCCGACGACACCGATGGATTGCAGGCGCTGGAACAATTGCGTGCCGACTTTGCGCCGTTGCCGCCCGCGGCCATCATCACCGCCGATGGCAGCATCGAATTGAAACAGCGGGCGCGGACGCTGGGCTATCCGTTGCTGCCCAAGCCGGTCAAGCCGGCGGCCTTGCGCGCCCTGCTGGCCTCACCGCTGCGGCCGCAGGGCGGCCACGACTGACGGCCTGGAACCCCGCGTCGTCACCCGGCGCGCGCCAGGTGGCGCACGCCGTACTGACGGCCCGGTTCAACGCGGCAGGGTGGAAACACCCATCAGGAATTCGTCCACGGCGCGGGCGCACTGGCGCCCCTCGCGGATCGCCCAGACCACCAGCGATTGGCCGCGACGCATGTCGCCGGCGGCGAACACCTTGTCGACACTGGTGCGGTAGCAACCGGCGCCATCGGTGCTGGCCTTGGCATTGCCGCGGGCGTCCTTGTCCACGCCGAACGCGTCCAGCACCGTCTGTACCGGGGACACGAAGCCCATCGCCAGCAGCACCAGGTCGGCGGCAATCTCGAATTCGCTGCCGGCGACCTCGGTCATCTTGCCGTCCTTCCACTCCAGCCGCACGCCGGTGAGACTCTTCACATGCCCCTTGCCGTCATCGTTGAAGCGCTTGGTGGCCACGGACCAGTCGCGCTGGCAGCCTTCCTCGTGCGAGGTCGAGGTGCGCAGGCGCAGCGGCCAGTACGGCCACACCAGCGGCTTGTTCTCCTGGGCCGGCGGCTGCGGCAGCAGTTCGAACTGGGTCACCGAGGCGGCACCCTGGCGGTTGGAGGTGCCCACGCAGTCGGAGCCGGTATCGCCGCCGCCGATCACCACCACCTTCCTGGCCGTGGCCAGCGTCTGGTGCTTCAGCCGGTCGCCGGCCACCACCTTGTTCTGCTGCGGCAGGAAATCCATCGCGAAATGGACACCCTTCAGCTCGCGCCCCGGCACCGGCAGGTCGCGCGGCGTTTCGGCGCCGCCGGCGATCACCACCGCATCGAACTCGGCCTGCAGTTGTTCGGGCGTGACCGACTCGACCTTGCCATAGCGCGCCGCATCCGCGGCGGCGCCCACGAAAACACCGCTGCGGAACTGCACGCCCTCGGCACGCATCTGTTCCACGCGCCGATCGATATGGCTCTTCTCCAGCTTGAAATCGGGGATGCCGTAGCGCAGCAGCCCGCCCACACGGTCGTTCTTTTCGAACACCGTCACCGCGTGGCCCACCCGCGCCAGCTGCTGCGCGGCAGCCAGGCCGGCCGGACCGGAACCCACCACGGCGACTTTCCAACCGGTCTTGACGGCGGCCGGCTGCGGCGTCACCCAGCCTTCCTCCCACGCCTTGTCGATGATCTTGTGCTCGATCGACTTGATGCCCACGGCGTCGCTGTTGATGTTCAGCGTGCAGGCCGCCTCGCAAGGCGCCGGACAGATGCGGCCGGTGAACTCGGGGAAGTTGTTGGTGGAGTGCAGCACCTCGATCGCGTGCTTCCAGTCCTGCCGGTACACCAGGTCGTTGAAGTCCGGAATGATGTTGTTGACCGGGCAGCCGTTGTGACAGAACGGGATGCCGCAATCCATGCAGCGCGCGCCCTGGATTTTCGCCTGTTCATCGGACAGGTGCTGGGTGAACTCGCGGTAGTGCTTTTCCGCTGCGCGGGTGCCTCGGCGGTTTCCGCCTGGCGGGGGTATTCGAGAAAGCCGGTGATCTTGCCCATGATTTATTCCTTCGCGGCTCAGGCCGTGGCCTTCTCGGTGGATGCCAACACGGCGCGCTGGTGCAGTTCGGAGAGTGCACGCCGGTATTCGCTGGGCATCACCTTGAGGAAACGTGCCCGCGCGGTCGGCCAGTCGTGCAGGATTTCCTTGGCGCGGAAGCTGCCGGTGTAGCGGAAATGCGCCTCCACCAGCCGCCGCACGATCGCCTCGTCGGTCTCGGCCGTCGCGCCGCGCGCGCTGGCGTGCCACAGCTCGCGCGGAATGCGCACCTCCTGCTCCACGCCCGACAGCAGCGGCTCGAGGCCGACCATCGCCAGGTTGCATTTGCGTTCGAAGAGGCCGTCGGGGTCGTAGACGTAGGCCACGCCCCCGGACATGCCGGCGGCGAAGTTGCGGCCGGTATCGCCCAGCACCACCACGGTGCCGCCGGTCATGTACTCGCAACCGTGGTCGCC
>JBIQMK010000344.1:0-2712 GCA_044463365.1 Rhodanobacter sp.
ACCCAATTCGGGGATACAACGCCAACGTACAAGGAGCGACTTCAGTCGCGACGCTTTTGCTGTTGCTTTGGTATCTGTGGAGCGGCTCTACACGCTGCGCAGCAGACGTTCGCAGATCGACTGGTAGAGCGCCGGCAACTGCTCCAGCTCATCCAGCGCCACGCATTCATCGGTCTTGTGGATGGTGGCGTTGACGGGGCCAAGTTCCACCACCTCGGCGCCCAGCGGCGCGATGAAGCGCCCATCCGAGGTGCCGCCGCCAGTGCTCTGCTCGGGATCGATACCGCACAGCTCGCGGCACACCGCCACGACGGTTTCGCGCAGCAGGCCGCCCGGCGGGGTAAGGAACGGCTCGCCGGAGAGGTGCCAGTCGATGTGGAAATCCACGCCGTGCCGGCGCAGGAGCGCCTCGCTGCGCGCGCGCAAGTCATCGGCACGGCTGGCGGTGCTGTAGCGGAAGTTGAACAGCGCCGTGAGCGTGCCGGGGATGACGTTGTTGGCGCCGGTGCCGGCGTTGAGGTTGGACACCTGCATCGAGGTGGGCGGGAAATCCGCGTTGCCCTCGTCCCAGCGTTCGGCCGCCAGTTCGGCCAACGCGGGCGCAAATGCGTGGATCGGATTCAGCGCCTTCTCCGGATAGGCCACATGCCCTTGTACACCGCGCACGGTGAGCGTGGCCGACAGCGAGCCGCGGCGACCGACCCGGATCAGGTCGCCCAGCTTTTCCCTGGCCGAAGGCTCGCCCACCACGCACCAGTCGATCTTTTCATCGATCTCGCGGAACCGGTCGGCGACCTTGCGCACGCCGTCGATCGCCACGCCTTCCTCGTCGCTGGTCAGCAGCAGCCCCACCCGGCCGCGATGCCGCGGATGGGCCGCCACGAACTGCTCCAGCGCCACCACCATCGCCGCCACCGAGCCCTTCATGTCGGCGGCACCGCGGCCGTATAGACGGCCATTTCGAATGGACGGTTCGAACGGCGGGCTCTGCCAGGAAGCCTCCGGCCCGCTCGGCACCACGTCGGTGTGGCCCAGGAAGGCCAGCGTGGGACCGGTACCGCCGTGGGTGGCCCACAGGTTGTCGACCTCGCCGTAACGCAGGTGCTCGATGCGAAAGCCCACGCGCTCCAGGCGCTCGGCAATCAACGGCAGGCAGCCGGCGTCGTCGGGGGTGACCGAGCGGCGGCGGATCAAATCGCAGGTGAGATCGAAGACGGCGGACATGCGCTCTCGCAAAGGCGACGGAAGGAGGGAACGCGCAGCATATCAAGCGTGCGACGCGACTTGCCTCAGCCAGCCACCACCACGCCAAGCACATGGCCCACCGCAAAGGTGACCGCCGCCGCGGCGGCGGTGATCGCGAACTGGCGGGCAATCGAGAACAGCATGCTGCGCCCGGTGAACAGCGACGTGCCGATGCCGATCAGGGCCAGGCCGGCGGCGGTGGAGCCCACGCTGGCCAGCAACGCGGCCCGATCGCCCAGGAAGAAGTACGGCGCCACCGGAAACAGTGCGCCGCAGGCGAACAGGCAGAACGAGGAAATGGCCGCGCCCCAGGCGGAGCCGCCCAGCTCGCCCGGATCGATGCCCAGATCCTCGCGCACCAGCATGTCCAGGGCCGCGCGCGGGGTTTCGGTGACGTGGCCGGCCAGGTGCTCGGCAGCGGCGGGGTCCAGCCCCTTCTCGCGGTAGAGGCCCGCGATGTGCCGCTGGCCGTCCTCCGGCGATACCGCCAGCCGCTCGGCGCGTTCGGTGATCTGCGCCTGGTAGAACTCGCGCGAGCTGTTGACCGACAACCATTCGCCCAGCGCCATCGAACAGGCGCCGGCCACCAGCCCGGCCAGGCCAGCCAGCAGCACGGCCCGATCGCCGGCTGCCGCGCCGGCCATGCCCATCACCAGGCTGACGTTGGACACCAGCCCGTCGTTGGCGCCCAGCACGGCGGCGCGCAAGGTGTTGCCGCTTTGCGGCCGGTCGCGGCGGCTGTGCGCACCGTGTCCGCCCGGCAAGCTGAAATGGTCGCGATGGCCGTTGCGATCCACCGGCGTGGTGCCGTGGTCGGCATGTTCCAGGCGCACCACCGTGGGCATCACGAAGCCGGTGCCGAAGTGTTGCGCAAACGCGCTCAGCGCACGCACGCGCAGGCCGATACGCGGCGGCGGCACGTGCTCGCCCAGTTCGCGCAGGCGCGCCTCCCAGAACGCCGCATTGCTGGTTTCGCCGGCGGCGATGCGGCGGTAGGCCTGAGCCAGCCGCGCGTCGGCGGCCAAGTCGGCCAGCCGCCCGTACAGCGCCGCGTTGTCGCGCTCGATGCGCAGGTTGTTGCGGAAACGGCGCGCGCGATGATTGCTCATGTCGGCACCGGGGATTCAGCGATCCAGTTCGTCATCGCGCTGGCCGAGGTAAACCAGGGCCAGCAGCAGCACGACGACAAAGCGGAACGCGCTCTGCAGCCCGTTCCACTGGCTGGACATCCACATGCCGAACCATTCGCCACCGATCGCCATGAACCCGCCCAGCCACAGCAGCACGCCCAGGCTGAGGCCCAGCACGGCCACGCGCTTGGCCCGGTGAAACGCCGCCGCGGAAGATGCCCGCGCGCGCCACAAGCGCCAACTGCCGATGCCGCAAAGCACGGCCGCCACCACTTCGAAGGCGATGATCAGCAGGTAGGCCGACTGCTGCAGCCACGGCGCGTGGATGGCGCGATAG
>JBIQMK010000345.1:0-2708 GCA_044463365.1 Rhodanobacter sp.
TCTCGCCGAAGTTGTCGTCCTGCCAGTCGTTGACCGCCGGCAGGCCCAGCGTCTGCGGACGATCCTGCAACAACAGGTACGCGCCGATCGCGGTGGCCACGCCGATCATGCCCGGACCCCAGAAACCGAAACGCCAGCCGAAGGCGGCCACCGTGGCACCCACCACGAGGAAGGTCAGCCCCTCGCCGATGGAATGCGCGGTGCTCCAGATGCCGTACGCGCGGCCGCGTTCACGGTTGGAAAACCACGATGTCATCGCCACCACGCCACCGGGTGCACCGAAACTCTGGAACCAGCCGTTGACACCCCACAGGATCACCGCCACCCACACCACGGTGACGAAACCCATCGCCAGGTTGCACAACGCCGTGGCCAGGAAGGCGAACGCCAGAAACCGCTTGATATTGGCGTGATCGGCCAGGAAACCGTTGGTGAGCTTGCCGATGGCGTAGGTATAGAACAGTGCCGAGCCGATCAGGCCCAGCTCGGTGGGGGTGAAGATGCCGGCATCGATGATCGGCTTCTTCACCACGCCCAGGGCCAGCCGACAGGTGTAGATCAGGCCGTAGCCCAACGTGATCGCCACCATCACGCGCAAGCGGTGCTTGCGGTACTGCCGGTCGATCACGCCCCTGTCGGCCATCTCGGGCTGGTCGGCGCCTGTTGCGAAAAATGCCAGCCATCCACCCGCCATAGGACTCCCCCTTCAACAGCCGGCGTGCAGGTACCCCGGCCTTGTTGCAATCAGACTATTTCATTTTGTCCATAATTGGAAGAATTATTCCATAGATGCCGGCAGCGTGCTTTCACCGCTGTGCGGGGATGCTGTCCGAAAGGCTGATGGGGCCCCGCGAAGCTTGCTCTCTCCGGCCGCGAGGGAAACTGCCCGAAAGCTGAAGGGGGCGCTTTTGCGGGGCAAGATCAAGAGCCACCCCCATCCGCCTTCGGCCCCTTCCCCCGTAAACGGGGGAAGGGAAATTCAGAGCTGCGGCTTCGCCTTCCTGTCCATGCAGGTAATGCCAGCTCCCCCAGTGGCGCGCTGCGCCGCGTGCGCAGCATCACAACGTCGGGATGACAAAGCTCTGCTCGATCGCCTCGCCGCCCTTGGGCCAGCGTTGGGTCACGGTCTTGGTGCGGGTGTAGAAGCGCACGCCGTCCATGCCGTACTGGTTGAGATCGGCGAAGCCCGAGCGCTTCCAGCCGCCGAAGCTGTGGTACGCCACCGGCACCGGGATGGGTACGTTGATGCCCACCATGCCCACCTCGACACGGTCGGCGAATTCGCGCGCGGCGTCGCCGCTGCGGGTGAAGATGCTGACGCCGTTGCCGTATTGATGCTGGGACGGCAGCGCCAGGGCTTCCTCGAACGTGTTCGCGCGCACGATCTGCAGCACCGGGCCGAAGATCTCGTCCTGATAGGTTTTCATGTCGGCGGTGACGTGGTCGAACAAGGTGGGCGCCAGGAAGAAGCCGTCTTCGTGTCCGGGCACTTTCAGGCCACGGCCATCGACCACCAGCTCCGCACCCTCGTCCACGCCGAGCTGGATATAGTTTTCGATGCGCGCCTTGTGCGCGGCCGATACCACCGGGCCGTAATGCGCGTCCGGATTGCTGGACACACCCACCTGCAACGCGGCGATCGCCGGCAGCAGTTTCGCGCGCAGGGCCTCGGCGGTGGCCTCGCCCACCGGCACCACCACCGGCAGCGCCATGCAGCGCTCGCCGGCCGAGCCGTAGGCCGCGCCCATCAGGTCGGCAACGACCTGGTCGAGATCGGCATCCGGCAACACGATGCCATGGTTCTTGGCGCCACCCATGCACTGCACGCGCTTGCCCTGCGCCGCGCCAGCCGCATACACCGACTGCGCCACGTCGGAGGAACCGACGAAGCTGACCGCCTTGATCAGCGGATGCGCCACGATGGCGTCCACCACCTCCTTGTCGCCGTGCACCACGTTGAGGATGCCCGGCGGCAGGCCGGCCTCGATCATCAGTTCGGCCAGCCGCACCGGCACCGACGGGTCGCGCTCGGAGGGCTTCAGGATGAACGCGTTGCCGGTGGCGATGGCCGGGCCGAACATCCACATCGGGATCATCGCCGGGAAGTTGAACGGGGTGACGCCGGCCACCACGCCCAGCGGCTGGTGCGCTGAATAGACGTCTATCCGCGGACCGGCGCCCTGGGTGTAATCACCCTTTTGCAGGTGCGGGATGCCGCAGGCGAACTCGATCACCTCCAGCCCGCGCAACACGTCGCCATGCGCGTCGGATACCACCTTGCCGTGTTCGCTGGCCAGCAGCTCGGCCAATTCGTTCTTGTGCAGGTTGAGCAGGCGCACGAATTCCATCAGCACCCGCGCGCGACGCTGCGGGTTCACGGCGGCCCAGGCCGGCTGCGCCGTGGCCGCGTTGCATACCGCGCGATCCAGCTCCGCGGCATTGGCCCGCGATACCTTCGCCTGCACCTTGCCGGTATTGGGATCGAAGACGTCGCTGTAGCGGCCGGTGGTGCCGGCCACCGACTGGCCGTTGATGAAATGTTCGATGTTGCGCATGACTCACTCCTGGATGAATGTTTTCTGGTGGTGCCGAATCTCCGGCCCGAGAACCCGCTCCCCGTGTACCCGTGATTTTTTTGCTTCCTCCGCGTGCAGCGGGGAAAGCTGCCCGGAGGGCTGTTGGGTGAGAGGTGAAGAGCGCCCTCATCC
>JBIQMK010000346.1:0-2707 GCA_044463365.1 Rhodanobacter sp.
ACCTGTGGCACACGCTCGACGAGGTGCTGGGCGACCAGAGCGGCGTGACCGGCGTGCGCCTGCGCCACGTCGAGGGCGGCGCGACGAAGGAACTGGCTGTCAAGGGCTGCTTCATCGCCATCGGCCATCAGCCCAACACCGACATCTTCAAGGGTCAGGTGGAGATGAAGGACGGCTACATCGTCACCCGCAGCGGCCTGAACGGACTGGCCACGATGACGAGCGTGCCGGGCGTCTTCGCCGCCGGCGACGTGCAGGATCACGTCTACCGGCAGGCGATCACCAGCGCCGGCACCGGCTGCATGGCAGCACTCGACGCGCAGCGCTTCCTGGAGCAGTGATCCGAGCCGTCGGCGGGGTTTCCGGCCGGCTTGTGGCTATAATCTTCGTCTTTGCCGAAATCGGCTGGCCCCGCACTTTCGCCGCTCGCGGCGCAGCGCGACAGGCCTACCAAGGGTGAATACCAAGGCATCGGATCACGTACGGAATCCGGCCCTGCTCTGCTCGCCACTCCTGAAATCAGATCGAACGGAGAAGCGTCATGGCACGCGTCTGTCAAGTTACGGGCAAGGGCCCGATGGTCGGGAACAACGTGTCCCACGCCAACAACAAAACCAAGCGTCGCTTTCTGCCCAACCTGCAGTACCGCCGCTTCTGGCTCGAGAACGAGAACCGCTGGGTGCGCCTGCGCATCTCCAACGCCGCGCTGCGCCTGATCGACAAGGTGGGCATCGAGCAGGTCGTGGCCGACCTGCGCGCCCGCGGCGAAATCTGACAAGGAGCTGACCATGGCATCCAAAGGTGGACGCGAAAAGATCAAGCTGGAGTCCTCGGCGGGCACCGGCCACTTCTACACGACCGACAAGAACAAGAAGACCACGCCCGAGAAGATCGAGATCATGAAGTTCGATCCCAAGGCTCGCAAGCACGTGATGTACAAGGAAACGAAGCTCAAGTAAGCGCTTCGGCTTCCGAAGAACCCGCCTGGCTCAATGCCCGGCGGGTTTTTTCATGTCCATGCATCGATGAACCGGGCAGAAAAAAGCCCGCACGAGGCGGGCTCTTTCGCATGGCAGCGAGCTCGCGGGTCAGGCGTGCGCCGCCCGCAGCTTCAGTGCGAACTCCTGGAGCGCCGCGATACCGCTTTCCTCGGCCTTCTTGCACCAGGCCTGCAGGTCGATCACCAGTTGCTCGGCCGACACGTTGGTACGGGTCCAGAGCTGGCGCAGTTCCTCGCGCATGGCCACCAGCGTGGCGAGCGCGGTGTTCTGCGCGCAGACATTGGCGACATGCGCCTTGGCCCGCTGCGGGATCCGGTCTTCGTCGCGGTGCAGCCAGCGCCTGGCGATGCGCAGGTCGGTCCACCGGGCGGTGTTCTTCGCGCCTTCGGCCTTCAGACGGCTCAGTTCGGAGCCGCAGGCGCTGCGCAGGTGCTTGGCGTAGCTGGCCATCACCTCGTAGCGGTTGGCGATGATGGCTTCGAGCGTCTTGGAATCGGCCACCGCCTTGACGGCACCCAGCTTGAGCTGCGGCGGCGTCTTGCGCACCTTCGCCCAGCCCACGGATTCGAGCATGCGGATGTACATCCAGCCGATGTCGAACTCGTACTTCTTGACCGAGAACTTGGCGGAGGTCGGGTAGGTGTGGTGGTTGTTGTGCAGTTCCTCGCCGCCGATGATCAGCGTCCACGGCGTGAGGTTGGTCGAGGCATCGGCCGCCTCGAAGTTGCGGTAGCCCCACCAGTGGCCCAGGCCGTTGACGACGCCGGCCGCCCAGATGGGAATCCACGCCATCTGCACCGCCCAGACCGTGAGGCCGATGGCGCCGAACAGCATCAGGTCGATGATGAGCATCAGACCCACGCCCTGCCAGCTGTAGCGGGTGTACAGGTTGCGCTCGAGCCAATCGTTGGGCGTGCCGTGGCCGTACTTGGCCGAGGTTTCGTCGACCTTGGCTTCGGCCCGGTACAACTCGGCGCCTTTGAGCAACACCGTCTTGATGCCGCGGGTCTGCGGGCTGTGCGGGTCGTCCTCGGTCTCGCACTTGGCGTGATGCTTGCGATGGATGGCAACCCATTCCTTGGTCACCATGCCGGTGGTCAGCCACAGCCAGAAGCGGAAGAAATGCGACGGCACCGGCCCGAGATCCAGCGCGCGGTGCGCCTGGGAGCGGTGCAGGAAGATCGTCACCGCGGCAATCGTGATGTGCGTGACGACCAACGCATACAACACGACCTGCCACCACGTGGTCTCGATCAGACCGTTGGCCAGCCAGTTGACCAACGCATCCCGGATCGACATCAAAATTTCCATCTATTGCCCTTGAACGCCTGAATTGGCGCGTCTCCGATTGTAGGTGAGCACTTCGCGAAAGCCCGGGCAAAGTCCACGGTTTCCCCGCTGCGCTTTGCGGTAGCCGCTATGGAGTCGACCCAGTCAATTTCGTTCCCAGACGGCGGCGAAGAAGGCGTCCGTGCCGTGCCGGTGGGGCCACAGCCGCAGGAAATCGCCGCGCACGAGCGAATCGGCCTGCGCCACACGCGCCGCGCCCAGCGCCTGGGCGGCGGGAACCGCCTTGAAATCCGCGGCGTTCGCCTCGGTGAAGGTGCGCGCGACGGCCTCGTCCTCTTCCTCCAGCAGGCTGCAGGTGGCGTAGACCAGCCGCCCGCCGCGCTTGACCAGACGGGCGGCGCTGGCAAGGATCGCCG
>JBIQMK010000347.1:0-2702 GCA_044463365.1 Rhodanobacter sp.
CTGCGCAAGGAATATACCTACTGGATGGATGGCGCCGATGACCTGCGCCCCGGCGACGCCCACCGCCATTGCGTGCGGCTGGAAGACGGCAGCCTGCTCAACCGCTATTGGGACGACCGCGACACGCCGCGCGAGGAGTCCTACCTGGAAGACGTGACCACGGCCAAACAATCCTCGCGGCCGGTGCACGAGGTCTACCGCGAACTGCGCGCCGGCGCCGCCTCCGGCTGGGATTTCAGCGCACGCTGGTGTGACGATCCCGGCAGCCTCGCCAGCATCCGCACCACGGCGATCCTGCCGGTCGATCTCAACGCGCTGCTGTACAAGCTCGAACGCCAGATCGGCCTGCTCAGCCGCGCCAACGGCCAGAGCGCGCAAGCCGAAGCCTTCCAGAAGAAGGCGCGTGACCGACGCGCGGCGATCGACAAGATGCTGTGGAACGAAAAGGCGGGCGCCTACCTCGATTACGACTGGCAGCGGCAGGCACCACGCACCGCATTGAACGCGGCCACCGCCACGCCGCTGTTCATCAGCATCGCCACGCGTGAGCAGGCCCGGCGCGTCGGTGAAGCGCTGCGCGCGCGCTTGCTGCAGGACGGCGGCATCGGCACCAGCGAAAGCGTCAGCGGCCAGCAATGGGACCAGCCCAACGGCTGGGCACCGCTGCAATGGCTGGCCATCGGCGGCCTGCGCCATTACGACGACCCGCTGGCCGACGAGATCGCCAAACGTTGGCTGCACACGGTCGGCAGCCTGTACCAGCGCGAAAGCAAGCTGGTGGAAAAATACGTGGTGATGAAACAGGACGACGGCGCCGTCGGCGGTGGCGGCGGCGAATACCCGCTGCAGGACGGCTTCGGCTGGACCAACGGCGTCACCCGCCGCCTGCTGCGCGAAGACCCGGCCAACGAGGCCAACGCCGCGAAAGCCGCCAGCCGGAATTGACCGGCGCTCGCTACGGCTGGTGCGGCCGGGACCCCGGATGCCGGAAACAACCGACCAGATGGTCGTTGATCATGCCCGTCGCCTGCAGCAGCGAGTAGCAGATGGTGCTGCCCACGAAGCGGAAGCCACGCTTCTTCAGCGCCTTGCTCATGCGGTCGGAAAGCGCGGTGCTGGCAGGCACCTCGGACGGTTCGCGCCAGCGGTTGATCAGCGGCTTGCCGTCGACGAAGGACCACAGGTACGCGTCGAGGCTGCCAAACTCGTCGATCACCTCCAGCGCGGCGATCGCGTTGCCGCGGGTGGACGACACCTTCAGGCGGTTGCGGATGATGCCGGGGTCGAGCAGAACTTTTTCCAGCTCGCGGTCTTTCATTGCCGCCACGCGGGCGATGTCGAACTGATGGAACGCCTTGCGGTAGTTGTCGCGCTTGGTCAGCACGGTGCGCCAGGACAAGCCGGCCTGGGCGCCTTCCAGGCAGAGGAACTCGAACAGCGCGCGGTCGTCGTGCAGCGGCACGCCCCATTCGGTGTCGTGGTAGTCGCGCATCAGCGGATCGGTTCCGGCCCAGGCGCAACGCACGGGATTCGAGGTGTTGCTCATGGAAACAGCCCTGGCGGGAAAGCGGCCATGTTGCCATACGCTGTCGAGGGGGTGCCGGGGCTTTGGGGAGGGGGCGCTTATCTTTCCCGCCAGCCCAGGCCACCCTCCCAACCTCCCCCTGCTTGCAGGGGGAGGAGCCAAGCGCCCCGCTCCCTCCCCTGCTCGCAGGGGAGGGTTGGGGAGGGGTTCGCTCTTGATCTTTCCCGCCAGCCCGGACTACCCCCAGTCTCCCCCTGCTTGCAGGGAGGAGCAAAAGCCCCGCGCTCTCAGGTCGCGTTGTCGGCGATCGACCACGCGATCGTTTCGCCCGCACGCATCGGCCGACAGGTGGCGCCGGCCATCGGGAATTCGTCGGGCACCTGCCAGGGCGTGCGCTCGAGTGTGAGGCGATCCTGGTTGCGCGGCAGGCGGTAGAAATCCGGGCCGTGGAAGCTGGCAAAGGCTTCGAGCTGGTCCAGCTTGCCGGCCTGCTCGAACGCCTCGGCGTACAGTTCGATCGCGGCGTGGGCGGTGTAGACGCCGGCGCAGCCGCAGGCCGCTTCCTTCGCCTCGCGGATGTGCGGCGCGCTGTCGGTGCCGAGGAAGAAATGCGGGTTGCCGCTGGTGGCCGCCTGCAGCAGCGCGAGGCGATGGGTTTCGCGCTTCAGCACCGGCGCGCAGTAGTTGTGCGGCCGGATGCCGCCTTCGAACAGCGCATTGCGATTGAGCAGCAGGTGATGCGCGGTGATCGTGGCGGCCACGTTGGCCGGCGCGGTGCTGATGAAATCGGCGGCATCGCGGGTGGTGATGTGCTCCAGCACCATGCGCAGGGCCGGAAATTTTTCGCGCAGCGGCAGCAGGTGGCGCTCGATGAAGACCCGCTCGCGATCGAAGATGTCGACCGCCGGATCGGTGACTTCGCCGTGCATCAGCAACGGCAACTGATGCTTTTCCATCGCCTCCAGCACGGGATAGACGCGGGCCAGCTCGCGCACGCCCGATTGCGAGTTGGTGGTTGCGCCGGCCGGGTAGTACTTCACCGCGAAGACGTGCTCGCTGGCGGCGGCGCGGGCGATCTCGTCGGCCGTGGTGGTTTCCGTGAGGTACAGCGTCATCAACGGCTGGAAGCGCGAGCCAGACGGCAGGCTGGCGAGAATGCGCTGGCGGTACTCCTCGG
>JBIQMK010000348.1:0-2700 GCA_044463365.1 Rhodanobacter sp.
CACGGGCCGGCCGCGCATGGCGCTGTGCCCTTCAACGAGGCCGGACATGAAGCGAGCGAATCGGATCAGGCGGTGGTTGGGTTGGGCAGTGGTCGCGCTGCCATTGACCGCAGTGGCCAGCACGGCCACCAGCGTCACCCGTAGCGATTTCGGCACCATGCCGGATGGCCGCAAGGTGGGCGAGGTCACGCTGGACAACGGCCACGGCCTGGTGGCGCAGGTGATCACGCTGGGCGCCGCGGTGCGCTCGCTGAGCGCGCCCGATCGCGACGGCAAGCCGGCCAATATCGTGCTGGGCTCCATCGACCTGGCGGAGTACCTGGCCAGGCCGCAGTGCTTCGGCGCCACGGTGGGGCGCTATGCCAACCGCATCGCCAAGGGGCGTTTCACGCTGGACGGCCACATGTATCAGTTGCCGCTCACTGACGGCGTCAATTCGCTGCACAGTGGCCCGATCGGTTTCGACAAGGTGCTGTGGACGGTGGTCGACACCACGCACGACGCCAACGGCGCCAGCGTCACCCTGCGCTATGTCAGCCCCGATGGCGACATGGGTTTTCCGGGCAAGCTGACCGCCACCGCCGTCTACACGCTGGGCGCGGACAACCGGCTGACGATCGACTACACCGCCACCACCGACAAGCCCACGATCGTCAACATCACCAACCACATCTACTGGAACCTGGCGGGCGAGGCGTCGGGCAACGTGCTGGACCAGCGCCTGACGATCCCCGCGGATACGTACCTGCCGGTCGATGCGGGCGCGATCCCCACCGGCAAGTTCGCCGACGTCACCAGCACCGCTTTCGATTTCCGCCAGGGCAAGCCGATCGGCCAGGACATCCATCGCAACGGCCAGCCGCAGTTGCTGATTGCCCATGGCTACGACCACAACTGGGTGATCAGCCGCCATCCCGACAACAAAATGCGGCTGATGGCGCGGGCGGAGGATCCCGCTTCCGGCCGCGTGCTGACCCTGCATTCCAACCAGCCGGGCCTGCAGTTCTATTCCGCCAATCATCTGAACGGCACCTCGATCGGCACCAGCGGGACGCACTACCAGCACAACGCCGGGTTCGCGCTGGAGCCGGAGCTGTTTCCCGACACGCCGAACCAGCCGGCGTTCGGTTCGGCGCGCCTGATGCCCGGCCAGACCTACCGCAACCACATCGTGTATGCGTTCTCCACCACGGATGCCGTCGCGCCGTCGCCCTGAGGCCGGCCACGGCTGGCCGAGCCGTGGCGCATCGCCCACAATGGTCGGCATGTCGACCATCATTGTTCCGCCATGTGCCTGATCGCTTTCGCCTGGGATGCCCATCCGCGCTGGCGCCTGCTGCTGGCAGGCAATCGCGACGAAATGCACGCACGCCCCAGCGCCGCGCTGGCGCGCTGGGACGATCTGCCGATCGTCGGCGGGCGCGACCTGCAGGCCGGCGGCACCTGGCTTGGCGTCACCGATACCGGGCGCTGCTGCGTGGTCACCAACGTGCGCGATCCCAGCGATCCGCAGCTGGGCGTGTCGCGCGGCATGCTGGCCACCGACTATCTGGCCGGCGCCGCCGATGCCGCCACCCATGCCACGCAATTGCTGGCATCGGCGGCCAGGTTCCGGCCATTCAACCTGCTCACCTTCGACGGGCGTGACGGCTTCTACCTGGGCAACCGGCCGCAACCGCGGGCGCAGCCGATCACGCCGGGCGTGCACGGCTTGTCCAACGCCGATTTCAATACGCCGTGGCCGAAGACGCGCAAGCTGATGGAAAGGGTGCAGCGATGGATCGATGACGGCGGCGACGATGGGTTCGAGCCGCTGTTCGAAGCGTTGGCCGACGAGCAGCCGGCGCCCGATGCCGAACTGCCGCAGACCGGCGTGGGACTCGAACGTGAGCGGCTGCTTTCGGCCGCCTTCATCCGTGGCGAGCACTACGGCACGCGCGCCAGCACGGTGGTGGCGATCGACCGCCATGGCAGCGGCGTGATCGTCGAGCGCCGCTATGGACCGAATGGCCGTATGGACGGCCAATCGTCGCTACCCATCGGCGGCGCCTGACCGGCACCACGCCACGGCCGTCGACTACGGCGAGCCGGGTCATGGACCGCTTCCGCGCAACCTGAGCACGCCGTCACGCTGTGGCGACGATCACGACGCGGAACGCACATGCGCAAGCGATGGCGGTGGCTGGGAGTGCCCGGTTTCCTGGTGGCGACGATGGCGTGGGCGACCTGTCCGTCCTGGACTGATGCGCAGGCCCGGCAGGAACTCGGCGCGCTGCACGACCGGCTGGATGGCTGGAACCATGCCTACCGCGTGACCGGCCAGTCGCCGGTCGATGACGCGGTGTACGACCAGGCCTTGCAGCGGTTCGATCACTGGCGCGCCTGTTTTCCCGCGCAGGCACCCGCACCCCTCGCGCATCTCGCCGATGCGAGCGGGGCGGTCACCGCGCCGGTGGCGCAGACGGGGCTGGCGAAACTGCCCGATGCCGCCGCCGTGGCCACGTGGATGCAGTCGCACGGTGGCGATCTCTGGGTGCAGCCCAAGGCGGACGGGGTGGCGGTGACGCTGGTGTATCGCAATGGCGAGCTGCGCCAGGCGATCAGCCGCGGCGACGGCCGGCATGGATCGGACTGGACGGTCAAGGCGTTGCACATGGACGCCATCCCCCGGCACCTGCCCAATGCGCCGCCGCGCGTGGT
>JBIQMK010000349.1:0-2644 GCA_044463365.1 Rhodanobacter sp.
CTTACGAATCCCTGAAGCTATACGCCGGCGCTTGACTTGGAACAGAGTGTCTACAAACGGCAAGAGCATCGCGCACAGGGTGTGCTCCTGCAGGGGTGTGCCGGGGTGGAAATCCACACCCCGACACATTACGAGGTCAGCGGCGGGCGCCGCTGGAGACCACGTCGGCCCAGACGGCCAGCACCAGGATCAGGCCCTTCACGATCATCTGCCAGTACGCGTCCACGTCGATCATCGACATGCCGTTGTCCAGGCTGGCCATCACCAGCACGCCTACCAGCGCGCCGTGCACCGTGCCCACGCCGCCGCGCATCGAGGCGCCGCCGATGAAGCAGGCGGCGATGGCGTCGAGTTCGCCGTTGATGCCGGCCGAGGGCGAGCCTGCGGCCAGGCGGGCGGTGTTGACCAGGCCGGCGAAGGCGCACATCACGCCCATCAGGGCAAACACCGCCAGGCGCACACGATCGACGTTGATGCCGGACAGGCGCGTCGCCTCGATGTTGCTGCCGATGGCGTAGATGTGACGGCCGAACACCGTCTGCGTGGCAATGAAGGAGAACACCGCCAGCAAGCCCAGCAGCAACAGCACCGGCACCGGGATGCCGCCGTAGTCGTTGAGCACGTGCACGAACACGAACAGCGCCACCGCGGCGGCAACCAGCTTGGCCGCATCCATCCAGACCGGATTGACCTTCAGCTCCAGCCGTTGGCGCGCGTTACGCCGACTCCAGGTGACATACGCCAGCAAGGCCAGGATCAGCACCGCCAGCACGTTGCCGGTGGCCGGCGACACATAGCCCTGACCGATCACCACGAACGCGTCGGACGAGGGCGCGATGGTGGAGCCGCCGGTGGCGCCCAGCAGCGCGCCGCGATACGCCAGCATGCCGCCCAGGCCCACGATGAATGAGGGCACTCTCAGCCACGTCACCCACAGCCCGTTGAACGTGCCGACCAGCGCGCCCAGCAGCAGCACCAGCAGGATCGTGACCGGCAGCGGCAGGTGCTGGCTGATGTCCAGGATGGCGGCCACGCCGCCCAGCAGGCCCAGCAGCGAACCGACCGAAAGGTCGATTTCGCCGGCGATGATGATGAACACCATGCCCAGCGCCAGCATGCCGGTGATCGCCATCTGCCGGAACAGGTTGGAGATGTTGCGCGAGGTGAGGAAGGCGCCGTTGGTGGCGTACGAGAAATACGCCCAGATCAGCGCGACGGCCACCAGCAGCGCCACGATCTTGTATTGCGAAAAGAACTGCCGGATGCGGGTGGATCCGGGCATCCGGCTCTTGTTGCCGGGTGCGGGGGAAACGTTCACGGAAGCGTTCATGCGTTATCTATCCTGTGCGGCAATTCCAGCGCGGCGGCCAGCAGGTCTTCCTGGCTCAGCCCGTCGTTGATGAAGTCGCCACGTATGCGGCCATCGGCCATCACCAGCACGCGGTCGCTGAGACCGAGCACCTCGGGCATTTCGGAGCTGACCACGATGACCGCCATGCCGCGCGATGCCAGATCGAAGATCAGCCGGTAGATTTCCTGCTTGGCGCCCACGTCGACGCCGCGGGTGGGCTCGTCGAGGATCAGCACCTTGGGGTCGGGCAGCAGCATGCGGGTCAGCACTGCCTTCTGCTGGTTGCCGCCGGAGAGGCTGGCGATCGGCAGCATCGGGTTGGCGGCGCGCACGTTGAGCCGTTTCATTTCGTGATGGAACGCGTGCGCCTCGCGGTTGCCGTCGACAACACCGCCGCGCGCGTAATGGCCGAGCACGCTCAACGTGATGTTCGGGCCCACGCCCATCAGCGGCACGATGCCGTCGCGCTTGCGATCCTCCGGCACCATGCACAGGCCGGCGGCCACCGCCGCCTGCGGGCTGCGGATGTGCACCGGCTTGCCTTCGATGCGAAGCTCGGCGCTCCAGGTGCCCGGATAGGCGCCGTAGATCGCCGACACCAGTTCGGTGCGGCCGGCGCCGATCAGCCCCGCGATGCCCAGGATCTCGCCGCGGCGCACCTTGAGCGACACGTCGTCGACGCGCTTGCGCTGCGGGTTCGTCACATCGAGGCAGGTGACGTGTTCCGCTTCCAGCACCACCTCGCCGATGGTATGCGGCTTGCGCTCGAACATCTGGCCCAGCTCGCGGCCCACCATCATGGTGACGATCTGCGCCGTGTCCAGCTCGGCCATCGGCCGCGTGCCGATATGTTTGCCGTCGCGGATCACGGTGATGCGGTCGCACACCTCGGCCACTTCGTCGAGCTTGTGCGAGATGTACACGCAGGCCACGCCGCGGCGCTTGAGGTCGGCCACGATCGACAGCAGCGTGCGCGTTTCGGTGGCGGTGAGCGAGGACGAGGGCTCATCGAAGATGATCAGCCGCGCCTCTTTGCTGAGCGCCTTGGCGATCTCGATCAGCTGCTGATGGCCGCTGCCGTAGTGCAGCACCTGCTGCGCCACGTTGATGCCTTCGATGCCCAGTTCGCGCAACAGCGCCTCGGCGCGCTGATGCATGGCCGGGTAGTCCATCAGGCCGCCGAAGCGACGGATCTCGCGGCCGAGAAAAATGTTCTCGGTGACGCTGAGCTCCGGCACCAGCATCAATTCCTGATGGATGATGGCGATGCCGGCGCGCTCGCTGTCGGCCACC
>JBIQMK010000350.1:0-2640 GCA_044463365.1 Rhodanobacter sp.
CAGTTCCTCGACATAGAGCACGTCGCTATAGGCTTTGTTTTTGGTGCCGGTGCTGGCCCACAACAGCCGCTGCGGCTTGGCGCCCTTGGCGGCGAGCGCCTGCCAGCGTTCACTAGAGAACAGCGTCTTGAAATCCTGATAGGCGAGTTTGGCGTTGGCGATTGCCACCTTGCCCTTGAGCGCCTGCAACCGTTCGCGTTCGCCGCCGCTCGCCTTGGCAATCAGGGCGTCCAGTTCGGCATCGACCACGGAGTCGATACGGCTGACGAAAAAACTCGCGACGCTGGCGACATGCGACGGGTCGCCACCGTTGCCGACGAAGGTTTCCAGACCGGCAAGATAGGCTTCCGCTACTTGCCGGTAGACGCTTTGCGAGAACAACAGCGTGATATTGACGCTGATGCCCTTGGCGGTGAGCTGCTCGATGGCGGGCAGGCCCTCGGGTGTCGCCGGCACCTTGATCATCAGGTTCTTGCGATCGACATCGTGCCACAGCCGTTCGGCCTCGGCGATCGTCGCCTTGGTGTCATGGGCGAGATAGGGCGAGACTTCGAGGCTGACGAAGCCGTCCGCGCCGTCAAGCTGGTCGTAGACCGGGCGCAGCACGTCGGCTGCCGCCTGGATGTCGGCCACGGCAAGCGATTCATAAAGGTCCGTGACGGTGCGGTCGCCACCGTCGAGAAGCTGCGCGATGGCGGTGTCGTATTCGTCGGAGCCGCCGATCGCCTTCTCGAAGATGGCCGGGTTGGAGGTGACGCCGCGCACCCCGTCCTCATCGATCAGCCGCTTGAGGCCGCCTGTTGCCGTGAAGCCGCGTGCAAGGAAGTCGAGCCAGACGGCCTGGTCGTGGGTTTGCAGTGCTTTGACAGGGTTCATGATGCCTTGAAGCTCGATCGGGGTGGGTTTTTGGGGCGGTCGCTTATCCGGGCTGCCCTTGTGCGTCACATCCCGCGCCTTAGTTGAGCGGGCCGCGTGCGTGACGGGCGGATGCTACAGTATCTCTACCTCGGATGCAGCGTCGGGTTCCGAAAATTGTCCGTCACGATTCTGCGTCAGCCACGGCGTTGCGGCCGCTCGCCCGGCCGCATGTCCACAAGCCGTTGCGGCGGGTTGGTTGCGCGAGCCGGATTTGTCGCAATAGTCGCGTTTCGCGGGGGAAGGGAACCGATTCTTTCGAGTCGGCACGACGTCCGCAGGGCCGTCCGGCCGGTCGATCCCGGGCGGCCCTTGCCATCCTGGCCGCGGATTGGCCCTGGTCGCGGCCTCACGTTTGGCCTGCGAAGGCCATGACGCTGCGGGCCGGTGCATCCATCACCGCGCCGGAGTCCTGCTCCACCGCCACCTCTGCCGTTTCCACCGTGCTCAGCACCTGGGTCCAGCGCCTGTAGTCCTGCATTTTCGGCAGTGTGAACGGAATTGCGTCCGGTGCCGCGTTCAGCACGATGAAGATCGGGGCATCGCCCGGCTCCAGCGGCCCCAGCACGAAGGCGAGAAAGCGCCCCTCGGGGAAATTCCAGTCGTGCTCGGCCATTTCGGTGGCGTCCGGCTTCAGCCAGAGCGCGCCGTAGGAGCCGTCGGCGCGGCGGCCATCAATCCAGCGCGGGCTGCGAAGTTGCGCGAAGTCGCGGCGTAGCGCCGTCAGCCGCCCGATCAGGCCGGTCAGGTCGTCACCGTTGCGGCCAAGGCCGTCCCATTTCACCCAGCCGATCTCGTTGTCCTGGCAATAGGCGTTGTTGTTGCCGTATTGCGTGTTGCCGACCTCGTCGCCAGCCAGGATCAGCGGCACCCCTTGCGCCAGCATGAGGCAGGCAAGCTGGTTGCGGCGCAACTGGTGGCGTAAGCCCATGACGGCGGGATCGTCGCTCGGTCCCTCGTGGCCACAATTGACGCTGAGGTTGTCGTCGGCGCCGTCGCGATTGTCCTCGCCATTGGCCTCGTTGTGCTTGGCCTCATAGCTCACGAGATCCATCAGTGTGAAACCGTCATGGACGGTGATGTGGTTGATGGAAGCGCGGGGGCGCCGGCCATCGTGGTTGAACAGGTCGGCGGAAGCGGTCATGCGGGTCGAAACATCACCGATCAGATTGCCTTCGCCGGCCCAGAACCGCCGTAGCGTGGCGCGGTAGCGGTCGTTCCACTCCGACCACTGCGAGGGAAAGGCGCCGACCTGATAGCCGCCAAGCCCGAGATCCCACGGCTCGGCGATCATCTTGACGGAGGCGAGCACCGGGTCCTGCCGCACGGCGGTGAAGAATGGCGCGTTGCGTTCATAGCCGTTGGGGCCGCGTGCGAGCGTGGTGGCGAGGTCGAAGCGGAAGCCATCGACGTGGCACACCTCGACGAAGTAGCGCAGCGAGTCCATCACCATCTGCAACACGCGCGGGTGGCTTAAGTTGAGCGCATTGCCGGTGCCGGTGAAATCGTCGTAGTAGCGCGGGTTGTCGGGCTTGAGCCAGTAATAGGAGGCGTTGTCGATGCCACGGAACGACAACGTCGGCCCCATGTGGTTGCCTTCGGCAGTGTGGTTGTAGACGACATCGAGCAGCACCTCGATGCCGGCATCGTGCAGTCGCGCAACCGTGGTGCGGAAGGCATCGAGCGGCGCCTCCTGCGCGTAGCGTGCATCGGGGGCGAAGAAGG
>JBIQMK010000351.1:0-2624 GCA_044463365.1 Rhodanobacter sp.
GCGAACCGTGCATTCTACCCTCTTCAAATTGCAGGAAACCGATGTGAGCGAAGTGACCAGCCAGGATCGCAGCACCCGCGACAGCAGCCAGCAGGATCTGGACCGCCTTGCGGAACTGGCCGAGGACGTGATCCGCCGCGCCCGCGCCGCCGGCGCCAGCCAGGCCGAGGTGGCCGCCAGCATCGATACCGGCCTGAGCGTGAACGTGCGCCTGGGCGAGGTGGAAACGGTGGAGCACACGCGCGACCGCGGCTTCGGGCTCACCGTGTATTTCGGCCAGCGCAAGGGATCGGCCAGCACCGCCGACCTGCATCCCGATTCGCTGCAGGCCACGCTGGACCAGGCCTGCGCCATCGCCCGTTACACCGAAGAAGACCCCGCCGCCGGCCTGGCCGATCCCGCGCGCATGGCCGACGCGTTTCCCGACCTGGACACGTGGCACCCGTGGGGCATCGACACCGCGCAGGCGATCGAGCTGGGCATCGCGATCGAGGAAGCCGGTCGCGCCCACGCCGGCATCACCAACTCCGACGGTGCCGGCGTGCAGGCCGGGCAGGGGCTGTCGGTGTACGCCAACTCGCATGGTTTCGTGGGCCGCGAGCGCGGCACCCGGCATTCGCTGTCGCTGTCGCTGATTGCCGGCGACGACGATGGCATGCAGCGCGATTACTGGTACGACAGCGTGCGCGCGGCCGGCGATTTCATCAGCGCCAGGGCCCTGGGCGACAAGGCCGCCCAACGCACGTTGGCGCGGCTGGGTGCGCGCAGCCTGTCGACGCGGCAGTGCCCGGTGCTGTTCGCGCCGGAGCTGGCGCGCGGGCTGATCGGCCATCTGCTGAGCGCGGTGAGCGGCGGTGCGTTGTATCGCCAGGCCAGCTTCCTGCTCGATCACGTGGGCAAACCGGTGATGCCGGCCTGGCTCGATATCAACGAGCGGCCGCGGCTGCCGCGTGGCCAGGGTTCGGCCAATTTCGACGCCGAGGGCGTGGCCACGCGCGACAGCGCGCTGGTCGAAGGCGGCGTGCTGGCGCGTTACGTGCTGGGCAGCTATTCGGCGCGCAAGCTGGGGCTGGCCTCGACCGGCAATGCCGGCGGTATCCACAACCTGGTGGTGGAACCGGGCAGCATCGACAACGCTCGCCACGATTTCGCCGGCATGCTGCAGCGCCTGGGCACCGGCTTGCTGGTGACCGAGGTGATGGGCCAGGGCGTGTCCACGATCACCGGCGACTATTCGCGCGGCGCGGCCGGCTTCTGGGTCGAAAACGGGGTGATTGCCTACCCGGTGGAGGAAATCACCATCGCGGCGAACCTGCGCGACATGTTCGCCGGCATCGTGGCGGTGGGCACGGATGTGGACCCGCGCTCGCACATCCTCACCGGCTCGATCCTGGTCGACCGGATGACGGTGGCGGGGGAATAATCCGAGGCGAGGGACGCGCGGCTGCGGCCGCTGCCGCGGGCATGCGGCGATTGTCGCGCAAACCGGCGCCAGCCTTGCTAGCATCGACCCGACCGGCATCGGCCGGCGATTGCCAACGCAAGTTCTCACGTCAAGGAGATGCGTAATGAGCGTTCCACCCGAATCTGTCATTCCGCCGCCGCCGAGCGAACCGCCGATGGTCGGCGAGCCCTCCGCCGAACAGCGCCAGTGGGCGATGTTCGCGCATCTTTCCGCTCTGGCTGGCGCCATCCTCACCGGCGCATGGGGCGGTGGCTGGGGTTGCTTCATCGGCCCGCTGATCATCTGGCTGGTGAAGAAGGACACCATGCCGTTCGTCGACGATCAGGCCAAGGAGGCGCTGAACTTCAACATCACCGTGGCCATCGTGGCGGTGGTGCTGGTGCTGTTGACCGTGATGACCCTGGGCATCGGCCTGGTCATTGCCATTCCGGTCGGCATCGTCGTCGGCATCGCCTGGCTGGTGTTCACCATCATCGCGGCGATCAAGGCCAACGAAGGCGTGCGCTACCGTTATCCGTTCACGCTGCGGCTGGTGAAATAGCGATCCACCGTCAGTGACCGAAAAAGGCAGCCGCGATGGCTGCCTTTTTCTTGCGCCACGCGCGCGTTGGCCAGGTGCTCAGTTGGCGCGATCGGCCGCGTAGCGCGCCAGTTCTTCCAGCAAGGCGCCGCGTGCACCCAGCGGCGCGATGGCGGCCCGCGCCATGTCGGTCAGCCCCGCCAGCCGTGCACGCGAGGCATCGAGGCCGATGATCGAGGGGAAGGTAGGCTTGCCCGCGGCCGCATCCTTGCCGGCGGTTTTGCCGATCACGGTGGATTCGCCTTCCACGTCCAGGATGTCGTCGCGCACCTGGAAGGCCAGGCCCACGGCGCTGGCGTAATCGTCCAGCGCCAGCAGCACGTCCGCGTCGCCGCCCGCGGCCAGCGCGCCCAGCTGCACCGAGGCGCGGATCAGCGCGCCGGTCTTGCAGGCATGCATGTGTTCGAGCTGAGCCAGCGTCAGCGGCTGGCCCACGGCGGCAAGATCCAGCGCCTGGCCGCCCGCCATGCCTTCGGCACCGCAGGCGCGGCCCAATGTACGCAGCATGGTCATGCCGGTTTCCGGGCTGGTCTGGCGGGTGGTGTCCTCGGCGAGGATCTCGAAGGCCAGGGCCTGCAG
>JBIQMK010000352.1:0-2608 GCA_044463365.1 Rhodanobacter sp.
CTTACGAATCCCAGAAGCTATACGCCGGCGCTTGACTTGGAACAGAGTGTCTACAAAGGCGGCCGACCCGATGGATCAGGCGCTAGAATGCCGCCACCTTCTTGGGCGATATCCTCATGCAAGCCGTCAGCCGGGCGCAGTTGCAGATCCATTTCTGCGTGGTGCTGTGGGGATTCACCGCCATCCTTGGCAAGCTGATCACGCTGAGCGCGCTGCCGCTGGTGTGGTGGCGCATGTTGCTGGTGACGGCGGCGTTGCTGGCGATGCCGCGGGTGTGGCGCGGCTTGCGCGCGATGCCGGCGCGGCTGCGCTGGGCCTACGCCGGCATCGGCGTGCTGGTGTCGCTGCACTGGCTCACGTTCTACGCCGCGATCAAGCTGTCCAACGCCTCGGTGGGCGCCACCTGCATTGCGCTGGGGCCGGTGTTTCTGGCGTTCATCGAACCGTGGCTGGCACGGCGCCGGTTCGACCCGCGCGAATTGCTGATCGGCGTGGCGGTGGTGCCCGGCGTGGCGCTGGTGGTCGGTGGCGTGCCGCACGAGATGCGCATTGGCCTGGTGGTCGGCGTGCTGTCGGCCCTGTTCGTGGCCTTGTTCGGCTCACTCAACAAGCGGCTGGTGGATCATGGCGACCCGCTCACGGTGACCTGCATCGAGCTGGGCACGGGCACGGTGTTTCTCACCGCGCTGGCGCCGTTGCTGCCGCATGCGGGGCCCGCGTTCGTGCTGCCCGGCCTGCATGATTCGCTGTTGCTGCTGGCGCTGTCGTTCGGCTGCACCCTGCTGCCGTTCGCGCTGGCGCTGGTGGCGTTGCGGCACATGAGCGCGTTCGGCACGCAGATGGTGACGAACCTGGAACCGGTCTACGCGATCGTGCTGGCGATCGTGTTGCTGGGCGAGCAGCGCGAGCTTGACCATGGGTTCTATGCGGGCGTGGTGGTGATCCTTGCCGCGGTGTTCGTGCATCCGTTGCTGCATCGGCGTCAACGCGCCACCAGGCAACCGGAGCTGATGGCCACCACCGAGCATCACGGCATGGTGGATTGAGCGGCCGAACCGTAGCGGCGCATCAACCGGACATGAACTCCGACACGCGATCCCGGCCGCGGTGCTTGGCCTGGTACAACGCGGTATCCGCGCGACGGATCACGTCCTCGACGGATGCCGGTTCGTCGCCGATCCATACCATGCCGATGCTCAGCGTCACGGTGAAGTGTCGCGTGCCCCAGCGATGCGGTTGGGCACTCACCGCCGACTGGATGGTGGCCATGCGCTCGATCGCCGCTTTCCGGCTGATGTTCGGCAACACCACCAGCAACTCTTCGCCGCCATAACGGCCCACGCGGTCGCCATCGCGCAATTGCGACTGCAGGCGCTGGGCGATCGTCAGCAAGGCGGCATCGCCAGCCTGGTGGCCGAACGTATCGTTGATGCGCTTGAAGTGATCGACGTCGACAAGACCCACCGCCAGCCCGGCGGCATGCCGCCCTGGCGACTCCAGCCGGGCGGCGAGGCGTTCCAGAATGGCGCGGCGATTGTGCAGCCCGGTGAGGCTGTCGTGGGTGGCCTGCTGGTAGAGCTCGGCACGCGTGCGTTCGAGCTCGCGCTTCTCCTCGGTGAGCTCGGCCGTGCGCCCGCTCACCAGGGCTTCGAGCTGACGGTTCTGGCGCAGCAGGCGGCGCGAATACCAGCGCCAGATGATGGCCAGCAGCAGCGCCAGCAGCAGCGCTTCGACCAGGTAAACCCACCACATTTCCCACCACGGCCGCGGAATCCGGAAATCGACATGGGTCGAGGGCGAAACCGTGCGGTGGTCGTCGTCCACTGCCTGGATTTCCAGCCGGTAGTTGCCGGAAGGCAGACCGGTGAAGTTGATGACGTGCGAGCGCGTTTCCACCCAGTCCGACCCGCTCAGACGGTAGCGGAAGCGCGGGTTGCTGCCGGCCGATCCACCCAGCACGGCGTAGCGCACGGTCAGCGGCGCGGCATTGTCCTCCATGTTCACCACGCCGCCGGCGGCCACCGATTCGGCGCCATGCGTCACCGAAGTCACGGCTACCGTGTGCGGATCGCGCGCAACCATATCCTGCGGATGCAGGATGTGGCTCACGCCGACGGGCGAACCGATCCATACCGACCCGTCGGTGTCCTCGAAAAACGCGTTCTGGTCGGTCTCGTCCCACAGCAGGCCGTCGTCGCGCGACAAGTGGGTCCAGCGACGGCCGTCGAAGATATCCACGCCACCGCCACCGCCCACCCAGATCCAGCCGCGGTGATCGCGCCGGATGAAGTACGCCAGCGTGTTGTCCAGCCACGCATCCACCACCGGGGCAAGATCCAGTTGCCCACCATGCACCGACCCGTACCAGACGCCAGGCTCGTTGGCGCCCAGCCACAGGCCGCCATCGGCATCCACCGCCACCGCGCTGAAGCCGGACACCGGGGCTTTGCCGCCGGTTTGCATGCGACTCCATTGCCCCTCGGCGTGGCGCAGCACGCCGTCGTTGCAGGCGAACCACAGCGTGCCGTCGTCGCCCTCGGCGATGTCGGAGCATTGGCGACCGGTGGCCTGCGCCACCGCAACGCGCTGAACGGCCGCGTCTTCGTCA
>JBIQMK010000353.1:0-2602 GCA_044463365.1 Rhodanobacter sp.
GCCGCGCAACGGCACACCGAACACAAACACGGCCAGCGCCGCTGCGCCCAACGTGGATAGCATACCGAGCACGAAGTACGGCAGTAGCTTGCCGATCAGGATTTCCGCCACCGAGGCGGGCGTGGACAACACGGCCTCCATGGTGCCGCGTTCCCATTCGCGCGCCACCACCAGCGCGGTCAGCATGGTGCCGATAATGGTCATGACAATGGCGATGGCGCCGGGGATCAGCGCGCGGCGGCTCTCCAGCTCGGGGTTGAACCAGTAGCGCGGCTCCAGCACCACGGCCTGGGCGGGCGCTGCAACATCAAGCCCGGCGCGCCAGCTTTGGACCACACCCCGGGCGTAGTTTTCGACATAGTTGGCGGTATTGGGATAGGAGCCATCGGTAATGATCTGCACCAGCGGTTCGCTGCCCCGCTGGGCCAGATGCCGCTCGAAGTCCTGTGGGATCACCACGTAGCCACGCAACTCGCCGGAGACGAGCTTGTCGGCCACTTCGCGCCGGTCGTGGGCAAAGTGCGCATCCAGAAAGCGGGTACCCGAAAAAGCGGCAGCCAACTCTTGCGCGGCGGCGCCGGGGGATTCCAATACTACGCCGACGCGGACATCCTTGGCATCCAGCGACACCGCATAGGCGAACAGCAGCAGCAAGACTACCGGCAACACGAACGCGATCAGCAGCGTCGACGGGTCGCGCAGCGCCTGCAGGCTTTCCTTGTAAACCAGTGCCGTGAGGCGCTGCAGGTCGAAGTGGCGCAGGCTGGCTCGCCTCGCACTATCTCCGTCCTTGGATCGTGGGGCGGCGTTCATGCGGTCGCCTCCATTTCACGGTCGGCAGACTCCACCAGATGGATGAAGGCATCCTCCATGGTCGGATCCGGCTGCTCAGCATTGGCGGTGACGCGCTTGAGCGCATCGGGGGTATCCAGCGCAATGAGTCGGGCACGCGAGAGCATGGCCACCCGGTCGCAGTATTCGGCCTCGTCCATAAAGTGGGTGGTAACCATGATGGTTACGCCCTTGCGCGCCAGGCCGTTGATGTGGGTCCAAAATTCACGCCGGGTGATGGGATCCACGCCCGAAGTGGGTTCGTCGAGGAACAGCACGGGAGGCCGATGCATGAGCGAGCATGCCAGTGCAAGACGCTGCTTGTGCCCCAGCGGCAGGGAATCGGGCGTGGCGGACAACCAGTCGCCCAGATCGAAGGTTGCTATCATCTCCTCGATGCGTTCGCGTCGCGTATCCCCGTCCAATTGATACACCCCGGCCGAGAACTCCAGATTTTGCCGCACCGAGAGCAGGCCGTAGAGCGAAAACTTCTGCGCCATGTAGCCAAGCCGGCTCTTAGCTGCGCCGGTTGCGCGGCGCAGATCGTGCCCCACCACATGCGCCTCGCCTGCGGTAGGCTTGAGCAGGCCGCACAGCATTTTGAAGGTGGTGGACTTGCCCGCACCGTTGGGCCCGAGCAGGCCGAAGATCTCGCCCTTTTGCACCTCGAAGCTGACGTTGTCGGTGGCGGTGAATTCACCAAAGCGCTTGGTGAGATTCCGGCAAGACACGGCAATGTCGGAACCGAGTTCGACCGGCGGCAGGCGCTCGGCCAGGGCTGAGGTGCCACCGGGGCCGCCGCCAAGCAGATCGATAAAGGCGTCCTCGAAGCGCGCGGGTACCGGCGCCAGCCGCACTTGCGCCTGATCGGCCAGCGCCTGGATCTGCTCCACTTGCGCACCTTCGCGCAGCACCACGCGCACGCCAGCCCCCTGGATCACACCATCGCTCACGCTGTCGAGATCGAGTGCTTCGGTCAGGACTGCCCGGCGCTCGGCGCCGACGTCTTCCAGACGAAAACTACGATCGTCGAGGTGCGCAGTCAGTTCTTGCGGCGGGCCATCGAACAAGAGTTGACCCTGGTTCAGCAACAGCACGCTCTCGCAGCGCTCGGCCTCGTCGAGATAGGCGGTGGACCAGACCACCGCCATGCCCTCGTCGGTGAGCGCCTGGACCATGCGCCACAAATCCTGGCGGCTGACCGGATCGACACCCACTCCGGGCTCGTCCAGCAGCAGGACCTTGGGCCGCGCCATGAGCGCACAGGCCAAGCCCAGCTTCTGTTTCATGCCACCGGAGAGCTTTCCAGCCAGACGCTTGGTAAAGGGGCCAAGCCGCGTGAAGTCGAGCAACTCAGCAAACAGATCGGCGTTGCGGTCCGCGTCCATGCCGCGCAACTGTGCATACAGGCGCATGTTCTCGATCACTGACAGGTCTTCATACAAACCGAAGCGCTGCGGCATGTAACCACTGGCGACGTGAATGGCGTCGTTGTCCCGCACCACGTCGTACCCGGCCAAGGTGACGTGGCCGGCGTTGGGTACCAGGAGGCCGGTCAGAATCCGCATCAGCGTCGTCTTGCCAGCGCCGTCCGGGCCAACCAGACCCGTCAATCGCCCGTAGTGGATGCACGCACTCAAATTCCGCAAGGCCCGCACGTCGCCAAAATGCTTGTCCACACCTTCGATCACGACGGCTGCGGCATCTGCGTTTGCGTTCGAGCTTTTCGGCGCAGCTGCAATAACGGCGCTCGCTTGCATCTCAACGTTTC
>JBIQMK010000354.1:0-2594 GCA_044463365.1 Rhodanobacter sp.
GGTGGTGCTGGCGGGTGCCGGCGATAAAGCCTTCGTGGCCGGCGCCGACATCGCGGAAATGCACGGCTACACGGCAACGCAGGCGCAGGCGTTTTCGCGCGCCGGCCAGCAGTTGATGACGTCGATCGAGCGGCTGGGCAAACCGGTGATCGCCCGCGTGCAGGGATTTGCGCTGGGCGGCGGCATGGAGCTGGCGATGGCCTGCCATTTCCGCATCGCCAGCGAGAAGGCGAAGTTCGGCCAGCCGGAAATCAACCTGGGCCTGATCCCCGGTTTCGGCGGCACCCAGCGATTGCTGCGGCTGGCCGGCCGCAGCGCCACCCTGGAGCTGTGCCTCACTGGCGCACCGATCACCGCCCAGCGCGCTTACGAACTTGGCGTCGTGACACGCGTGGTGGCACCCGAAGCGCTGGACGAAACCGTGGACGCGCTGGCCGATCAGTTGGCCGCCGCCGCGCCGCTGGCGGCCCGGCGCATTCTCGACGCCGTGCTGGAAGGCGGCGAGAACGCGATCGACCAGGGTCTGGCATTCGAAACGCAGGCGTTCGCGCTGAGCTTTTCCACCGAGGACATGCGCGAGGGCACGGCGGCCTTCCTGGAGAAGCGCAAGGCCGTGTTCAAGGGCGTCTAGGGAAAGTCCGACCTAGCCTTTGCTCGTCATTCCAGCGAGGCGCTTTTCAACGGCCGAGGTGCCGGTCAAGCTGGAAACCAGTGTCTTCAAGAAGTTACCGAGGCGCTGGATCCCAGCTTTCGCTGGGATGACGACTTGTTCAGACCATCCCTAGCCTGGGTTGCGGGAGCGCATCAGCCGCAATGCTCTTGCGCTGAGGCCAGGAACAAAGCATCGCGGCTGAAGTCGCTACCCACAGCGATCAGGAAATGTCGCGTTTCTCGCGACGCAGACGCGTGCCGCGCACGATGCCGTAGATGCTGATCAGCAACCACGCGGCCTCCATCACGAAGGCCGAGGTGTTGAAGCTGCCGAACACGAGCGACAGCAGCACGCCCAGCGCACCGAACGCATTCAGCAGCTGATACGTCAGGCCGTTGCCGTGCAGCCGGTGCGCCTGCAACAGCAAGAACGCCAACAGCACCAGCACCACGCCGATGTAGCCGGACCAGTCGTGCCAGTAAAGTGTCGTCATCGTTTGGACGTCCGTTGGCGCAAGGCCTCGAACAGCGCCACGCCGGTGGCGACGGAAACGTTGAGGCTTTCCATGGTGCCGGGCATGGGAATCTTCGCCACGAAATCGCACAGCTCGCGGGTGAGCCGGCGGATGCCTTCGCCTTCGCTGCCCAGCACGATGGCCACCGGGCCATTGAAGTCGACCCCGTAGATCGAGGTGTCGGTGTCGCCGGCCAGGCCGGTGATCCACACGCCGGCGTCCTTCAATTCGCGCAGCGTGCGGGCCAGGTTGGTGACGGCGATCAGCGGCACCCGGTCGGCACCGCCGGCCGAGGCACGGCGCACCACCGGGGTCAGGCCGACCGCGCGATCCTTGGGCACGATCACCGCGGTGACTTTGGCCGCTGCCGCACTGCGCAGGCAGGCGCCCAGGTTGTGCGGATCGGTGACCCCGTCCAGCACCAGCACCAAGGCCTGGTGGCCATCGCGCTCCAGCAGGCCGGCGAGGTCACTCTCATGCGCTGCCGGTGCCGCTTCGTAACGCGCGACCACACCCTGGTGGCGCGCTTCGCCGGACAGCCTGTCCAGCTCGTCGCGCGGGCGATGTTGCACCGGGATCTTCAGCTTTTTCGCACGCTCGGCCAGCTCCAGCACGCGCGCGTTGCGCTGGCCGTTTTCCACCAGCACCTCGCGCACGCGCTCGGCATCATTGCTCAGTGCACCTTCGACCGGGTTGATGCCCACGATCCAGCTTTCGCTCATGGCTGGCCCTTGGGTTTCGTTTTCGAACGGCGCCCGCCGCTCTTTTTCGGCGTCCCGGTTTTCGCCGCGGCAGTTTCCCGCTTGGCCGAGGCTTCCCCACCCTGCTTGCGCGGACGGCGGGCCGAAGCGTTGCCGGTCTTTTTCGCAGGAGCGGGACGCTGGCTGACGTCGGACGGCTGGCGCGTCCGCCGCGCCGGCTCAGCGGCGACCGGGGGCGTTGCCGCCGCGGGCGGCGCCACGACTTCCTTGCGACCGAACGCACGACCGATCGCCTTGGCGGCGCGACCGAACATGCCCGGCGACTTGGCCGCAGCGGCCTTCGGCAACGAGTAACGCTCGCCGCTGGCGGCATAGTCGTAGGCCTTGCCGCTGGCGACGGGCGCCGCCGTGGCGCGCGGCGCCACCAGCCGGAAATCGATCTTGCGATCCTCCAGGCTGGCACGCAGCACCTGGATGCGCACGTGGTCGCCCAGGCGGAACTGCGCGCCGGTGCGCTCGCCCTTCAGCAGTTTGCGGGTAGCGTCGAAGTGGTAGTAGTCGTTGGCCAGCTGGCTGATGTGGACCAGGCCGGAGACTTTCGATGCGTCCAGTTCCACGAACAGCCCGAACGAGGTGACGCCGGTGACCACGCCGTCGAATTCCTCGCCCACGTGCTTGGCCATCCAGGCGCACTTGAAGCGCTCGTCCACGTCGCGCTCGGCTTCCT
>JBIQMK010000355.1:0-2580 GCA_044463365.1 Rhodanobacter sp.
GCGCTGTTCGTGATCGCCGGCGGTCTGGCCTTCCTGGAAACCTCGGCCAACCCGCTGGTGACCTTGCTGGGGCCGCCGGAAACGGCCGCGGCGCGGCTGAACTGGGCGCAGGCATTCAATCCGCTGGGCTCGATCACTGGCATCCTGATCGGCCAGCACTTCATTTTCTCCGGCATCGAGCACACGGCCGCGCAGCGTTCGGCCATGGGTGAGGCCGCGCGGCAGGCGTATTTCGCCAGGGAAGCCACGGCAGTGCAGATGCCGTACCTGGTGATCGCCCTGGTGGTGCTCGGCTGGGCCGTACTGGTGGCGCTGACCCGCTTTCCCGACATCCGCGTGACGCGGCACGATGCGCATCCCCGCCACGGTGTGCTCGCGCATCTTTTGCGCGATGGCCGCTTCATGGCGGCGGTGCTGGCGCAGTTCTTCTACGTGGGCGCGCAGGTCAGCGTGTGGAGCTACCTGATCCGTTATGTGCAATCGACCATGCCGGGCACACCGGCCAGGGAAGCGGCCAATTTCCTTACCGCCGCACTGGTGTGTTTCATGGCTGGCCGTTTCGTGGGCGCGGCATTGATGAGGTACTTCAAACCCGCGCGCATGCTGGCCGTGTTCGCCGCCATCGACGCCGCCCTGGCACTGGTGGCGGTACTGGCGTCCGGCCCGGTCGGCGTCTACGCGCTGGTGGCCTGCAGTTTCTTCATGTCGGTGATGTACCCGACCATCTTCGCGTTGGGGGTTGAGGGACGCGACGACGGCGAACGCAAATTCGGCTCGTCGGTGCTGGTGATGTCGATCATTGGCGGTGCAGTGGTCACCGCCGCGACGGGCGCGCTGTCGGATGTGGGCGGCATCGCCACGGCAATGCTGGTGCCGCTGGTGTGTTTCGTGGTGGTGTTGCTGTTCGCCTGCCGACACTGGCGTGCATAGCGCTCGTGCGTGTTGTAGGAGCGACTTCAGTCGCGACGCTTTTTGGCAGAGCTAGAACAAAAAAAGTTCTTGCTCCAAGACCCCCACGAAACCAAAAGCGTCGCGACTGAAGTCGCTCCTACAAACAGCCAGAAGCATCGCGCACAGGGTGCGCGCCTACGGGGGCGGGAGCAGAACGTCTGGTGCGATGTGCCGTGCATCGCATTGGCCGGTCAGGGCCATCGATACGCTCAGTTCGCGGCGGATGATCTCGATGGCTTGCGTTACGCCGGCTTCGCCGCCGGCGCCCAGCCCGTAGAGAAACGCCTTGCCGATCAGCCCGGCGCGGGCACCCAGGGCCAGTGCTTTCAGCAGGTCCTGGCCGCTGGTGATGCCGCTGTCGAACAGCACTTCCAGTCGGTTACCGACCGCATCCACGATCGACGGCAGCACGTCGATGGTGGCCGGGGCGCCGTCGAGCTGGCGGCCGCCGTGGTTGGAGACGACGATGGCGTCTACGCCGTGGTCGGCGGCGAGGCGGGCGTCTTCGCGGTCCATGATGCCTTTCACGATCAGCTTGCCGGGCCACAGCTCGCGGATCCATGCCAGATCGCGCCAGGTGAGGGTGGGATCGAACTGGCTGGCGATCCATTGCGCCAGCGTGGTGAGGCTGTCGGCGCCGCCGATGCGGCCGTCCAGGTTGCCGAACGAGCGGCTCGGTGCGCGCAGCACGTTCCAGGCCCAGCGCGGTTTGCTGGCGATGTCGAACAGGTTGCGCAGGGTGATTTTTGGCGGCACCGACAGACCGTTCTTGATCTCGCGGTGGCGTTGGCCCTGGATGGTGAGGTCGGCGGTGAGCATCAGTGCGGAGCATGCCGCCTCGCGCGCCCGCATGATCAGTTCGCGGGTGAAACCGCGGTCGCGCATCACGTAGACCTGGAACCAGAACGGCGCCTCGCTGGCCGCCTTCACCTGCTCGATCGAGCAGATCGACATGGTGCTGAGGCAGAACGGGATGCCAGCGCGCGCCGCGGCGCGGGCGCCGTGGATTTCGCCGCTGCCGTGCTGCAGGCCGGTGAGCCCGGTGGGTGCGATCGCCAGCGGCATGCTGACGCGCTGGCCCACGATCTCGGTGGCCAGCGAGCGCTGGTCGACGTCGATCATCACCCGCGGGCGAAAGCGCAGGCGATCGAGCGCGGCACGGTTTTCGTGCAGGGTGGATTCGTCGTACGAGCCGCGATCGGCGTATTCGAAAAACGCGCGCGGCACGCGGCGTTTCGCCAGGGCGCGCAGGTCCGCGATGTTGGTGACGGGTTCGGCCATCAGGCGATGGCGAGGGCGAGGTCGCGCCAGACCATGCCGCCGGGAAAGCTGTGGCTGGCGATGGAATCGGCATGCATCTCTGCCGAGAACCCCGGTCGCGTGGGCGGCATGTAGTGGCCGTAGCGGATGGTCACCGGATCGACGAAATGCTCGTGCAGATGGTCGACGAATTCGATGGCGCGATCGTCCTTGCGCCCGGTGATGGCCACGAAATCGGCCATCGCCAGATGCTGCACCAGTTCGCACAGGCCCACGCCGCCGGCATGCGGAAACACCCGCACGCCGTAGTGCGCGGCCAGCAGCAGGATGGCCAGGTTCTCGTTGACGCCGCCCACGCGGGCCGCGTCG
>JBIQMK010000356.1:0-2557 GCA_044463365.1 Rhodanobacter sp.
GGCAGCCGCGTTCGATCTCCAGCCCGGGCGATACGTCTCGCTGTCGGTTGCCGACACCGGCAGCGGCATGAGCGCCGACGTGATCGCGCGCGCGTTCGATCCCTTCTTCACCACCAAGCCGATCGGCCAGGGCACCGGTCTGGGCCTGTCGATGATCTACGGCTTCGCCAGGCAATCCGGCGGCCAGGTGCGGATCCATTCCGAACCCGACAAGGGCTCGGTGTTCACCATCTACCTGCCACGCCATCACGAGGCGCCGCAGGAGGTGGAGACCACGCGGCCCGCACGCTTGCCGCAGGCCACCCGGCAACGCGAGACGATCCTGGTGGTCGAGGACGAGCCGTCGATCCGCGAACTGGTCTGCGAGCTGCTGAGGGAGTCGGGCTTCCGCACCTTGCATGCCGCCGACGGCAGCGCCGGGCTGCGCATCCTGCAGTCGGAGGCGAGCATAGACCTGCTGATCACCGACGTGGGCCTTCCCGGCCTCATGAATGGCCGGCAGATGGCCGACGCCGCCCGCATCGTCCGCCCCGGTCTGAAAGTCCTGTTCGTGACGGGCTACGCCGAGCACTCCGTCGTGGGCGATGGCCACCTGGAACCGGGAATGCACCTGCTCACCAAGCCGTTCTCGCTGGACGTGCTGCGACAAAAGATCCACGACATCCTGTCCGTGTAATGCCCACGGTGCCCACCGCCGGAAGCGGGCTATAGAATGAAACGTTCAATCCGCGGAACAGGAGCGCGACCTGGTCGTTCGCCGCACGCCGATGCGGCTCACAATCGCCGCAGCATCGCCACACCCCGGCATCGCGCGTCGAACTGGCCCGCGCCACCGGCAAGGTGGCCGAGCACTTTCATTCCGAATACCTGAAAAGGATTTCACCATTATCGCGGATGAAGTACGCCGCCATGCCCATGAGCCCAGGATCGAATCGGCGAGCCTCGCCGCCGCGCTCGATGGCACCAGCGCCTGGGCGGTGGGTCGTTGCAAGGGGAGTGGCTCATAGCGCGCCGGCGCTTCAACCCACGGCGGGTGGCGGTCCGTATGGAACGACGTGTTCCATGCAGCCTCCCCCGGCCTGTCGATGACGTCTTTCTCCCATCCTGCCCTGTGGATCCATGCGCACCCTGATCACCGACAACCTGCGCTTCGCCGCCCGCAACATCCGCTGGATCGGTGGCTGCTTCCTGCTGACCCTGTTCTCCTCGTTCGGCCAGACATTCTTCGTGGGGCTGTCCGGCAACGACTTGCGCGAGCAGTTCGATCTCTCCGGTGGCGAGTTCGGCGGCCTGTACATGGCCGCGACCTTGATGAGCGCGATCACCCTGCCCTGGCTCGGCCGCACCCTGGACCTGATGCCGGGATGGAAGGTCGCGCGTTTCACCATCCCGTGTCTGGCGGGCGCCTGCGTGTTGCTGGCGCTGGCCCCGCATCTCGCCGTGGTGGCGCTGGCGCTCTATCTGCTGCGCCTGTTCGGCCAGGGCATGATGACCGAGATCGCCTACACCGAAACTGGCCGCTGGTTCGTGGCCAACCGGGGCCGCGCGATGGCGCTGGTGGTGCTCGGCGTGCAGGTGGGCTCGGCGTTGCTGCCGGTGGCGGTGGTGCTGCTGCGGGACGTGGGTGGCTGGCGGCTGCCGTGGATCGCCTCGGCCATCGTGTTGATGCTGGTCGGCTATCCATCGGTGCTCCGGCTGCTCGCCACCGAGCGTGTACCGCATTCGACCGAATACCAGGCGGACGGCGCGCGAATGACACACGACTGGACGCGCGCCGAAGTGGTCCGCGACCCCATCTTCTACCTGCTGCTGAGCGGTGTGCTGGCACCGCCCTTCATCGGCACCACGATCTTCTTTCATCAGGGCTACCTGATCGCGCTGCGTGGTTACGACCCGCTGGTTTTCGCGGCGGCCTTCCCGGTGATGGCGGTGACGACCGTAGTGTTCGGCCTGATATGCGGTCAACTCGTCGATCGGCTCGGCGCGCTGCGGTTGCTGCCGTTCTTCCTGATCCCGCTAGCCGTCGCTTCGGCAGCGGTTGGCCTGCTGACGCCGGTCTGGGGCATCTACCTTTTCATGTTTCTGCTCGGCATCAGCAGTGGCTTCACCCAGACGCTGCTGGGGGCGCTGTGGCCGGAGGTCTACGGCGCCGCCAATCTCGGCGGCATCCGCGCGATCATCGTGTCGGCCATGGTGCTGTCCACGGCGCTGGGGCCTGGCATCAGCGGCGCCTTCATCGATCTGGGCGTGGCGCTGCCGACGCAGATGCTGTGGATGGCCGGCTGGTGCGTGGTCGCCTCGTTCGGCCTTGCGGCGGCGTCCCGCGCCGTCCTGGCGCGGCGGTGAGTTACTGCACCACGCCAACCTCCAGGCTGCGCGCGTCGCTGCGGCCATGGTCGTCCACCACGCGCAATTGATACGTGCCCGCCTGCACCGGCTGCCAGGTCAATGCATGCGCGGGCGTGGTGCGGCCGATGTAGGCGTCATTGACGAACCAGTACAGCGCACGCACGTCGGCGTCGCTGGTGGCGGCAAGCACTACCGCATTGCCCTCGGG
>JBIQMK010000357.1:0-2553 GCA_044463365.1 Rhodanobacter sp.
TGCCGTCGGCGCGCACCTGCTCGGGCGCCAGCGCCCCGCGCACCTTGCGCAGCAGCGCCTCGATCGCCGCGATCCGCGGCGGACGGTAGAGAATGGCCAGCGGCATCTTGCTGCCCAGCCAGTAATTGAGCAGCTCCCAGCAACCCAGGTGCGGCGCGGCGATGATCACCCCCTTGCCGGCCGCCAGCGCGGCATCGAGCAGCGCCTCGCCGCGCACCTCGCGGATCAGGCCCAGCGACCGCTGCGCGCCGCTGCCCCAGATCTTGATGATCTCGGTCACCGACTTGCCGCTCTCCATCATCACGTCGCGCAGCAGCGCCGCCTGCGCCGCGTCATCGAGTTGCGGCCGCGCGATGCGCAGGTTCACCGCGGTGTTGTGCGCCGTGCGGCCGCCCCGCCACAACAGCAGGCGGCCCAGCAGCGCTCCGGCGCCATGCAACAGGCGCAACGGCAGCAGGGCGAGCAAACGCAGCAGGAGATAGAGAAGGTAGACGTCCGGGCGCATCCACGAAGTTTACGTGAGGCCGCCGAAGAATCCTGCCGCGGTACCGGGCGCAGATGCGCGACGGCCCTGCCGCGCGTCTTCCGTCGCCTCCGCTGGCGCCGTAAGCTGTGCGCTTCCCGACACGTCGAGCCGCCATGATTGCCCTGATCCAGCGCGTCCTGTCCGCCCAGGTCGAGGTCGAGCAGGAATGCGTTGGCGCCATCGGACCGGGCCTGCTGGCGCTGGTGGCGGTGCAGCCGGACGACGGCGAGACCCAGGCGCGGCGGATGCTGGAACGCCTGCTCGGCTACCGCGTTTTCGCCGACGACGCCGGCCGCATGAATCGCTCGCTGACCGATACCGGCGGCGGCCTGTTGCTGGTCAGCCAGTTCACCCTGGCGGCCGACACCCGCTCCGGCATGCGCCCGAGCTTCACGTCCGCCGCGTCACCGGAACACGCCCGGCACTGGTTCGACCGATTGCTGGAGCTGGCGCGCGCGGCGCACCCGGGGGTGGAAACCGGTCGCTTCGGTGCCCATATGGTGATCCGGCTGGTCAACGATGGCCCGGTGACGTTCCGGCTCGATACCGGTTGAGGCCGGGCCGGCGCCGTGCACCGGAAAGCCACGCAAGGCCCCGATCTGGCGCACTTTTTGCGTAGCCCGTCCTGACGATTTCTCACTTGCAAACTGGTCAGAAAAGCAGCATATCGCTATAATGTCCGGTTCTTGAACCCCGCGGTGGTCGGTTAATGAATAGCAAAGCTCCCCACGAGCAACAGTCGGAAATCAAAGCGCTCATCTCCAAGGGTCTGGAGCAGGGCTATTTGACGTACGCCGAGATCAACGACCACCTGCCCGACGACGTCGTCGACCCGGAGCAGATCGAAGACATCATGGCGGTGCTCAAGGGCGTCGGCATCGAGGTCCACGACGCCGCGCCCGACACCGACACCATTGCCGATGGCGCCGCCCCCGGCAATACCTCCGGCGACGACGAAGCCGCCGCCGAAGAGGCCGTGGCGCTGCTCTCCGCCGTCGACGCGGAAGTGGGCCGCACCACCGACCCGGTGCGCATGTACATGCGCGAAATGGGCACGGTGGAGCTGCTCACCCGCGAGGGCGAGATCGCCATCGCCAAGCGCATCGAGGAAGGCCTGGGCCAGGTGCAGACCGCGCTGGCCAGCTTCCCGCTGACCATCGAGCTGCTGCTGGAGGAGTACGACCAGCACTTGGACGGCAAGCGCCGCCTCAGCGAAATCCTGGCCGGTTTCCTCGACCTGGAGGAAGCCGCCGACCTGGCCCGCAAGGAGAAGGAAGCCGCCGCCGCGGAGGCCGCGGAACTGGGCCTGGACGAGGAATCGGACGGCGACGACGACAGTGACGACGAGTCCGCCGAGGAGGAAGAGGCCGGCCCCAGCGGTCCCGATCCGGAAGAGGTGAAGCGCCGCATGGAACTGCTGCGCGAGTACTACGCCAAGTTCCAGAAGGCCGCGCCCAAGGCCGACAGCATCACCGACAAGAAGATCGTGAAGCTGCGCGACCAGATGGCCGAGGAGTTCCTCAAGCTCAAGCTGCCCAGCGCGCTGATCGACGGCTTCGTGCGCAAGCTGCGCGAGGTGGTGGGCGACATCCGCCACCACGAGCGTGCGCTGATGGACATCTTCGTCAAGCAGGTGAAGATGCCCAAGACCGAGTTCATCAAGACCTTCCCCAGCAACGAGGGCAACATGGAATGGGCGGCCGAGCTGAGCCGCAAGCGCCAGAAGTGGTCGCCCAACGTGAAGGTCCATCGCGAGGCGATCGACGCCGAGCAGGAGAAGCTGGCCGCCATCGAGCGCAAGCTGTTCCTGCCGCTGATCGACATCAAGGACATCAACCGCGCCATGGCCAGCGGTGAGGCGCGCGCGCGCCGCGCCAAGAAGGAAATGGTCGAGGCGAACCTGCGCCTGGTGATCTCGATCGCCAAGAAGTACACCAACCGCGGCCTGCAGTTCCTGGACCTGATCCAGGAGGGCAACATCGGCCTGATGAAGGCGGTGGACAAGTTCGAATACCGCCGCGGCTACA
>JBIQMK010000358.1:0-2527 GCA_044463365.1 Rhodanobacter sp.
TGCTCACCCACGACGATGTGCGCAATCGCCGCCGTTATCTCAACGCGCGTGCCACCTTGCGCGAGCTGCTGGCGCTGGACGTGTTGCCGGTGATCAACGAGAACGACACCGTGTCGGTGGATGAGTTGAAGCTGGGCGACAACGACAACCTGGCCGCCATCGTGGCCACCCTGGTCGATGCCGACCTGCTGCTGATCGCGTCCGACGTCGATGCGCTGTACAGCGCCGATCCCCGGCAGCATCCCGATGCCGTACCCTTCGCGCAGATACCTGCCATGACCCCGCAAATCATGGCGATGGCTGGCGGCAGCGGCAGCAAGGTTGGTACCGGCGGCATGCGCACCAAGTTGCAGGCCGCGGCGCGCGCGGCGACCGCCGGCATTCCCACTGCATTGTTCAGCGGTCGAAACGCCGCCACGGTCGAAGCGCTGCAGCGCGGCGTGTTGCACGGTACCCTTGTGGCGGCGGCAAGCACGCGGATGCATGCGCGCAAGCACTGGTTGCGTCACGCGCCTGCCGCACTCGGCAGCATCCGTATCGACGCAGGCGCGGCGCGCGCGCTGGCCGGCGGCCACGCTTCGCTGCTGCCTGGCGGCATGACCGGCGCCGAGGGCGAGTTTCATCGTGGCGACCTGGTCGAGATTCTCGACGCCACCGGCCGATCGGTGGCGCGCGGGTTGAGCCAGTATTCGGCCGCCGAGGTGCGACGCCTGGCCGGCCGGCACAGCCGCGACATCGAGAGCGTGCTCGGCTACAGCTATGGCGACGAGGTAGTGCATCGCGACGACATGGCGACCTTGGCCGATGCCACCAGCGATGCGCTGCCGCAGCGTTAGCCGTGAGACTCCGCGGCCCTTGGGCGCCGCCGTTCGATTTCCCGTAGCCACTTGTAGAGGACGATGACCCAGACACGACCATTCACACCACAGACCCTGCCGCCATGGCGGCGCGCCGTATTGAAAGTGGGCAGCAGCCTGCTCGCCGCCGACACCGGCGGACTCAGTACGCGCTACGCCCTGGGCCTGGCCCAGTTCATTTCCGCCTGCCACGCCAACGGTCGCGAGATCGTGCTGGTGTCGTCGGGCGCCGTCGCCGCCGGCCGCCTGATGCTGCGCGACCATTCCCACGAAGACACCAGCAACGCCGCCCGCCAGGCCATGGCGGCGCTGGGCCAGACGCAGACCGTGGCGTTGTGGCAGCGCCTGTTCGACCATCCGCTGGCGCAGGTGCTGCTGACCCATGACGACCTGCGCGACCGGCGCCGCTACCTCAACGCGCGCGCCACGCTGAGCGAACTGCTCAATTACAAGATCATGCCGGTGGTGAACGAGAACGATACCGTGGCCATCGACGAACTCACCCTGGGCGACAACGACAATCTCGCGGCCATCGTGGCTGCCCTGGTCGACGCCGACATGCTGCTGATCGCCACCGACATCGATGGCCTGTACACGGCCGATCCGCGCACGCACCTCGACGCCGAACCGGTCAACGAAGTGCATGAGCTCACTGCCGACATTATGGCCATGGCCGGCTGTGCCGGCTCGTCGGTAGGCACCGGCGGCATGCGCACCAAGCTGGAGGCGGCGGAAAAGGCCGCCACGGCGGGCATTCCCACCGTGCTGTTCAACGGCCGCGACAGCGAAGTGGTGAGCCTGCTGGCACGCGACCGCTTGCGCGGCACGCTGCTGCGCACCAGCGCCACCCGCCTGCACGCGCGCAAGTACTGGTTGCGCCACATGCCGGCGGTGCCCGGCCACATCCACGTGGACGCGGGCGCCGCGCACGCGATCACCCACGAGGGCGCCTCCCTGCTGCCCAAGGGCATCGTCGATGCGCAGGGCGTGTTCCAGCGCGGCGACATGGTCGAGATCGTCAGGGATGGTGACGACGGCATGCTGCACGTCATCGCCCGCGGCATCACCCAGTATGGCGCTGCGGAGATCAACCGCATCGCACGAACCCACACCCGTGACATAAGCGACCGGCTCGGTTACAGCTATGGCGAAAACGTCGTCCACCGCGACGACCTGGCCACGCTGCGCGAGACCGGGTTGCCGACAGGAGAATACGCATGAGCGACATCCGCAACCAAGCCCTCGCCTGCCGCGACGCGGCCACTGCCATCGCCACGCTGGACAACGCCGCCCGACGGCTCCTGCTGCAGGACATGGCGCAGGCGATCGACGATCGCACCGACGCCATCCTGGCGGCCAACGAACAAGACATGGCGCAGGCGGCGGCCAAGGGCGTGCAAGGCGCGATGCTGGACCGGCTGCGGCTGGATGCCGGGCGCGTGGCGGCGATCGCCAATGCGGTGCGCGAGGTGGCCGGGCTGCCTGATCCGGTGGGGCAGGTGACCCGGCGTGACCAGCTGCCGAACGGGTTGGCGATCGAGCGCGTGCGCATCCCGCTGGGCGTGATCACGATGATTTACGAAGCGCGCCCCAACGTCACCGCCGATGCCGCGGCGCTGTGCCTGAAGGCCGGCAATGCGGTGATCCTGCGCGGCGGTTCCGAGGCGCTG
>JBIQMK010000359.1:0-2502 GCA_044463365.1 Rhodanobacter sp.
CAGTCTGCCTTCGTCGACGGCCCTGTGGCCTTCGAACAGAGAGGGTGGGTGACGGTGGTGATACTTGATCAGCGTTGCCTTAAGGCCAAACGTGCGCCGGATAATAGCGCTGCATCATGCGCGCGACGTATGCCACCAGATTGGCATGGGCCGAGGCTGCGCGCTGCAATGGCGTATCGAAGAAGGGCGTGAGCACACAGGCCAGCATGCCCAGCGCGGTGGCGTCGACACCACTGGGCGAGGCGCCCATGACATACGGCTGCTGGCCCAGCAAGGCCGCCACGGCATCGATCGAACGCACGCCGAGTTCGGCAATCCCCTGCGGACTGTGCCTGCCGATACCTTGCGCGTGCAGTTCGGCGCGTTTGCCGGCCTGCATTTGCTCCCGTCGCTGCGCACGTTGCGGTTCAGGCACACTGTCGGCGAACCGGGCCGGGCCCTTGGCGAAATTGTCCGGGTCGATCCAGCGAAACCAGACCATCGCGAAGTAAAGATGATCCTCGAGCAGGCGCTCGATCGCCCACGCCTGCGCCCGCTGCCGGGCATTCAAAGCCGCATCCAGATCGACCCCGTACTTGCGCTCGATATGGGCGCGGATGAAGGTGGAATCGCTCACCGTCTCGCCGTGGTCGTCGATAAACGGCAGCTTCCCCAGCGGCGCCTGCGGCGGAATCATCGGCACCCGCTCGTAGGCCAGCCCGGCCATTTTCAGCTGCACTTCGGTCTTGATCACGAACGGACTGGTGTCAGGCAGCTCGAAGGCGGCGCGGGTGACGTGCAGGGTGATGCTGGAGTCGGACATGGCGATGCTCGGTGGCGGAAGTGGTGTGGAGCGTGGCGCGGCCCTGCTGACAGCGGCATGTCAGCAGGGACGTTGTTCGAAACCGGCAGAACGCACCGGTAGCGGCCGCCGCGTCCATTGACCGGGCGCCTGTCCCGGAGGAAAGTAACCAGGCGGCCGGGATGCATTCGTCCCCATGTATGGCAACACCCGGCTCCCCGGAGGGTCCATGAAACCGTTATTTCCGCTCGCGCTTTTCACGCTGTTGGCGACCGGCGGTGCCGCCACGGCCTCTACCCAATCGCTCAACGAATTCCCTTCCGCGATCATGCCTGTGCTGGTGCAGGTGGATGCGCAAGGCAGGGTCACCGATGTCTCGCCCGCCACGAAACTCTCGCCGCAACTCGACCGCCTGTTGCGGAGCAACCTGGCCGAAATGGTCAGCAAGCCGGCGACCGATCGCCACGGCCATCCGATCGCCAGTCAGGTCATCATCAACGTGGCCTTGCAGACCTCGCCCCGTGCCGAAGGCGACTACGATGCCAATTTCGCCTACGTCTCCACCAAACCCGTGCCCATAGGTTCCTGGTACTGGGTGCATATCGACGGGCACCGCCTGGCGTTGGCCAACCGGGACTATCGGGCGAATCGCAGGCTCTTCGAGTTCAACCATTATCGAGCCGGTTTCCGTCCCCAACCCATTCCTGTTCGCCAGTTGCCGCCCCCGATCCGCAACGCCTCGCCGCCACCGGCGGCATCCCGCCCTGGTCGATAAAGCGGCCTGAACAGCGCTCGCAAAGGATGAAAAAAAGCCCGCCGGAAAAGGCGGGCTTTTCGTATCGGCCACGCAGGACGGTGCTAGCCCAGCAACACCCGGTTCATCCGCTGCACAAAGGCGGCCGGATCGGGCAACTGCGCGCCGGCGGAAATCTCCGCCTGCTCCAGCAGCAGGGTGGCCAGGTCCTTGGCCTTGGCCTCGTCGCTTTCCGTCTCGACCCGCTTGACCAGCGCGTGCTGCGGATTGATCTCCAGCGTCGGCTTGGATTCCGGCATTTCCTGCCCGGCCTCGCGCAGCAGACGGGCCAGGTGCGGGGCCATTTCGTAATCGCTCAAGGCGAGGCACGAGGGCGAATCGGTGAGGCGGGCGGAGACTTTCACCTCGCCCACGCGGTCGCCCAGCAGCTCCTTCAGTTTCTTCAGCAGGGGCTCGGCTTCCTTGGCGGCCTCCTCCTGCTTCTTCTTGTCGGCCTCATCCAGTGGCACGTCGCCCTTGGCCACGCTCTTGAGCTTCTTACCCTCGTACTCGCTCAAGCTGCCGATCATCCATTCGTCGATGCGGTCGGACATCAGCAGCACTTCGATGTCCTTGGCCTTGAACGCTTCCAGCTGCGGACTGCCGGCGGCGGCCTTGTAGCTGTCGGCGGTGATGTACCAGATGGCGTCCTGGCCGATCGCCATGCGGCCGATGTAGTCGTCCAGCGAAACGTTCTGCGCGGTGCCCTCGCCCTTGGTGCTGGCGAAGCGCAGCAGCTTGGCGATGCGCTCGCGGTTGTTGGCGTCCTCGCTGATGCCCTCCTTCAGCGTGTTGCCGAAGGCCTTGTAGAAGGTGGCGAACTTTTCGGGTTCGTCGCGGGCCAGCTTCTCGATCAGGTCGAGCACGCGTTTCACGCAGGCGGCCTTGATGCGGTCGAGCTGGCGGTTGTGCTGCAGGATTTCGCGGC
>JBIQMK010000360.1:0-2500 GCA_044463365.1 Rhodanobacter sp.
GCGGGGCCAGCAGGTGGCCCTCCATGTGGTGTACGCCGATCGCCGGCACGCCCAGCGCCCAGGCCAGCGCGCGGCCCGCGGAGGCGCCCACCAGCAGCGCGCCGACCAGGCCGGGGCCGGCGGTATACGCCACCCCGCCCAGGTCCTGCACGGTGAGGCCCGCCTGGGCCAATGCCTCGCGGATCAGCGGCAGCAGCTTGCGCACGTGGTCGCGGCTGGCCAGCTCCGGCACCACGCCGCCGTAATCGGCATGCAGCTTGATCTGGCTGTACAGCGTGTGGGCCAGCAAGCCGCGGCCCGGCGCGTCCGGCTCCCAGCGCAGCAGGGCCACGCCGGTCTCGTCACAGGAGCTCTCGATGCCCAGGATGGGCCGGTTGTTGACCGGCTTTGAAAATTCTCTGATATCCACGGTATAATTCGCGGCTCGCTCTATCCAACAGTCCCGACAGCGGGACAGATTACCACTCGGAGTTTCCATGCCCAACGTAAAAGTTCGCGAGAACGAGCCGTTCGAGATTGCACTGCGTCGTTTCAAGCGTACCTGCGAAAAGGCCGGCGTCCTGGCTGAAACGCGCAAGCGTGAGTTCTACGAAAAGCCCACCCAGGAGCGCAAGCGCAAGCGCGCTGCCGCCGTGAAGCGTCACCTGCGCCGCCTGTCGCGCGACGTGTCGCGCAAAGTCCGCCTGTACTGATTCCTGACGTCGATCCGCCGCGCATCGGTGGGTCCGGCACACAGGAAGCGCGGTCGGCGCCAGCTCCTTGACCGGAGCCGCTCGCAGCCACCGCAAAGCACTCGGATTCGACCTGGCCGGTGTTGCCCTTCGGCAACGCCGGTTTCGTCGTTTCCGTAGAATCGGTTTTCCGCCCTTCCCACGAGGCATTGCCATGACGCTCAAGCAGCAGCTCACCGACGACATGAAAACCGCCATGCGCGGCGGCGACAAGCATCGGCTGGGCGTGATCCGGCTGATGCTGGCCGCGATCAAGCAGCGCGAAGTGGACGACCGCGTGGAGCAGACCGACGCGCTGGTGCTGGCCACGCTGGAGAAGATGCTGAAGCAGCGCCGCGATTCGATCAGCCAGTTCGACGCCGCCGGGCGCGACGACCTTGCCGCCATCGAGCGCGCCGAAATGGCCGTGATCGAGACCTATCTGCCGGCCAAATTGAGCGAGGCCGAGATCGACGCACTGATCGACGCGGCCATCGCCGATACCGGCGCCGGCTCGCCGCGCGACATGGGCAAGGTGGTGGCTGCGGTGAAGGACAAGGCCGCCGGCCGCGCCGACATGGCCGTGGTTTCGGGCAAGATCAAGGCACGCCTGGCGTCGTGACGCCCGTGGCGGCGCGCCGATGCGTCGCATTCACGCCGATCCCGCTAAAACATGGCCCACGACCTGCCGGCACACGGCCGCGCAGGACCATCACGGCGGGAGAAACGCATGCTGAAGTGGGCCATCATTTTCGCCATCGTGTCGCTGATCACCGGCTGGCTGGGTTTTGGCGGTGTATCGGGCGCCACCGCCACGATCGCCAAGATCCTGTTCGCCTGTTTCGTGATCCTGTTCCTGCTGGCGATACTGGCGGTCATCGGCGTATTCCACATCCTCTGACCGCGCCCTGCCCACCTCGTTGCAGGAGCCGCACAGCCATCCGGCGGGCACGGCCGCGCTACACCGGCGGCAACCGACTAAACTAGGCCGCTCATGCGCGGCCTTATCCCCGACAGCTTCATCGATGAACTGCTTGCCCGCGTCGACATCGTCGACGTGGTCGAGCGGCGGGTGCCGCTGAAGAAGGCCGGCCGCGAATGGACCGCCTGCTGCCCCTTCCACGACGAGCGCACGCCGTCGTTCTACGTCAGCCCGGCCAAGCAGTTCTTCCACTGCTTCGGCTGCGGCGTCAGCGGCAGCGCGATCAAGTTCATCATGGACTTCGACCGCCTGGAATTTCCCGACGCGGTGGAGGAACTGGCGCAGACGGTCGGCATGACAGTGCCGCGCGAAGGCGGCCGCGACGCCGCACCGCGCGAGGACAAGACCGATCTCTACAGCCTGCTGGAGGACGCCGCCAGCTGGTACGAGCGCGAATTGCCGCGCCACGCCGACGCCCAGGCGTATTGCAAAAAGCGCGGCCTGGATGCCGACACCATCAAGCGTTTCCGCATCGGCTGGGCGCCTGCCGGCTACGACGGCGTGATGAAGGCGCTGGGCAACAGCACCCGTCGGCGCGACCTGCTCGATCAGGCCGGCATGCTGGCCAGTGGCGATCGCGGCAAATACGACCGCTTCCGCGAGCGGCTGATGTTTCCGATCCTGGATCGCCGCGGCCGGGTGATCGCATTCGGCGGCCGCGTGGTGCAGGCCGCCGCGCCCGCCTCGGGGCAGGCGCCGCCGAAGTACCTCAACTCGCCCGAGACGCCGCTGTTCCACAAGGGCCGCGAACTGTTCGCGCTGTGGCAGGTGCGCCAGGCCAATACCAGACTCGAACGCCTGATCGTGG
>JBIQMK010000361.1:0-2478 GCA_044463365.1 Rhodanobacter sp.
TCGCCGGAATGTCCCGGTTCGCTGCACGAGGGCGGCGAACTGGGCTACTCGCTCAGCCATGCGTTCGGTGCCGTGTTCGACGACCCTGGACTGATCGCCGCCTGCGTCATCGGCGATGGCGAGGCGGAAACCGGTCCGCTGGCCACGGCCTGGCATTCGAACAAGTTCCTGGACCCGGTCGGCGACGGCGCGGTGCTGCCGATCCTGCATCTGAACGGCTACAAGATCGCGAACCCCACGGTGCTGGCCCGCATTCCCCGCGAAGAACTGGAACAGTTGTTGCGCGGCTACGGCTGGATGCCCCATGTCGTGTCCGGCAGCGAGCCGGAGCCCATGCACCGGGCGATGGCCGCGGCGCTGGATGCGGTGGTTGCGCAGATCCGGCAGATCCAGCGCGATGCGCGCGAGGGCGGCGTTCGCACGCGGCCGCGCTGGCCGATGATCGTGCTCGATTCGCCCAAGGGCTGGACCGGTCCGGCGATGGTGGATGGACGGCCAAACGAAGGCAGCTTCCGTGCGCACCAGGTGCCGCTGTCGATATCGGCGACCAGCCCGCCGGAGCACCTGCAGCAGCTGGAGGCGTGGCTGCGCAGCTACCGGCCGGAAGAGTTGTTCGACGAGCGCGGTCGCTTTCGCCCGGAGTGGGCCGCGCTGGCGCCAGGCGGCACGCGCCGCATGAGCGCGAACCCGCACAGCAATGGCGGCCTGCTGTTGCGCGACCTGCTCCTGCCGGATTTTCGCGACTATGCGGTCGCGGTGCCGCAGCCTGGTGTGCGCGGCAACGGCGACACCCGTGCGCTGGGACCGTTCCTGCGCGACGTGATCCGCCTGAACGAGCCCTCGCGCAACTTCCGCGTGTTCGGGCCGGACGAGACGATCTCGAACGGCCTGGGCGCGGTGTTCGAGGCGACCAGCCGTCAATGGCAGGCCGCCCTGAAGCCGGACGACGAGTTCCTCGCCCCGCAGGGCCGGGTGGTGGAGATGCTCAGCGAGCACCAGTGCGAAGGCTGGCTGGAAGGCTATCTGCTGACCGGACGGCACGGCCTGTTCAACTGCTACGAGGCGTTCATCCATATCGTCGACTCGATGTTCAACCAGCACGCCAAGTGGTTGAAGATGACCGCGGCGATCCCTTGGCGGCGCCCGCTCGCCTCGCTGAACTACCTGCTGGCCTCGCACGTGTGGCGACAGGACCACAACGGTTTCACCCATCAGGACCCCGGCTTCATCGACCACGTGGTCAACAAGAAAGCCAGCATCGTGCGGGTGTACCTGCCGCCGGACGCGAACTGCCTGCTGTCGGTGATCGACCATTGCCTGCGCACCCGGAACTACGTCAACGTGGTCGTTGCCGGCAAGCATCCGGCGCCGCAATGGCTGGCGATGGAGGCCGCGCAGCGGCATTGCAGCCAGGGTATCGGCGTCTGGCCGTGGGCCAGCAGCGACCAGCACGGCGAACCCGACGTGGTGATGGCTTGCGCGGGCGACGTGCCCACGCTGGAGACGCTGGCCGCGGTGTCGATCCTGCGCCGTTACCTGCCGGAGCTGAAAGTGCGCGTGGTCAACGTGGTCGACCTGATGAAGCTGCAGTCGCCCAGCGAACATCCGCACGGCCTGGACGACGATGATTTCGACCAGCTGTTCACCCGCGACAAGCCGGTGATCTTCGCCTTCCACGGCTACCCGAGCCTGGTCCACCGGCTGACCTATCGGCGCAGCAACCACGGCAACCTGCATGTGCACGGCTACAAGGAGGAGGGCACCATCACCACCGCGTTCGACATGACCGTGCTGAACGCGCTGGACCGCTTCCACCTGGTCATCAACGTGATCAACCGCGTGCCGCAGGCGGGTGAGCGCGGCGTCTACCTGAAGCAGAAGCTGCTGGACAAGCTGGTCGAGCACAAGCAGTACATCGACGAGCATGGCGAGGATCTGCCGGAGATCCGCCACTGGATGTGGGACGCGCCGGAGGCGGGCATGCTCGGCTAGGAGTGGATCAGCGTGGCCGCGGCGGTCGCGGCCACCCATTCCTCGTTGGTGGCTTCCACCACCACCTTCACCCGGCTGGCGGCGCTGGAGATGACCGCGGCGTGGGCGGCGTTCGCGTCCGGGTCGATCGCCACGCCGAGAAAGCCCAGCCCCGCGCAGACGCGTTCGCGGATCACCGGTTGATGCTCGCCGATGCCTGCGGTGAAGACCAGCATGTCCAGCCCACCCAGCGTCGCCGTCAGTGCACCCAGTTCGCGCACGATGCTGCGCACGTACAGCGCAAGGGCCTCGCGTACCGGTTGCTCGTTTTCGCGCGGCAGCAGCTCGCGCAGGTCCGGGGAGACGCCGGAAACGCCGAGCAGGCCCGACTCGTGGTACAGCATGCGGGCCACGCGTTCGAGCGAGAGCTTGCCAATTTCCATCAGGTAGATCAGCGCGCCGGGGTCCAGCGCGCCGCAGCGCGTGCCCATCATCAGCCCGTCCAGC
>JBIQMK010000362.1:0-2454 GCA_044463365.1 Rhodanobacter sp.
CGAGCACCCACCGGTAGGCGCCGGAATGGTGGCGCAGGCGGTATTCGATCTCGTACGGTTCGCCGGTCGCCAGCGAGGCGCGCCATCGCTGCCATGCGCGCTGCCGGTCGTCGGGATGCAGCACGGCGTTCCAGTCATTGCCGTTCGTCGCGCCCGGCGCGAGGCCGGTGAATTCGTACCAGCGGTCGTTGTAATAATCGCCGACGCCGTCGGGCAGGGTGGTCCAGATCATCTGGTCGACGGAATTGGTGATGGCCTTGAAGCGCCGATCGCTCTCGCGCAGCTCGACCAGGCGGTCGCGCATCTCGAATTGCTTGCGGCGCAGGCGCAGCGCCGAGGCCACGGCACTGATGAGCGAGCGCTTGCCGATCGGGCGCTCCAGGATCACGCAATTGGTGGCCAGCTTCAGAAACTGCAGGCGTGCCGCCTCCGCACGGCGGCTGCGCCCGCCGGAAGCCGCGATCAGCAGGACGAACGGCACGTCGGACCATGGCGGCTGTCGATCGAGGGCTTCGTTCAATGCGACCATGTCGCCCACCAGCGCTTCCTGCGTCAGCAGCACGGCGCCCGTTCGCCCGTCGATCCGCGCGCCAAGCTCGCGCAGGTCGGGGCAGATCACGGCTTCGTGGCCGGCTTCCTCCAGCAGCTTCGCCACACTTTGCGCATCGCGGCCGAACGGGGCGGCGATCAGCACGCAGCGCCCCTCGGGCGTCGCGGCCGTTCCGGCGTTCACGTCAGGCGCCGCGGTGGCCATCGTCACGGCTTTCCAGCAGGGGCGATGCTGCGCCGATGTATTCGGGCGTGCCGGTGAGCACGCCCTTGAATTGCGACAGTGGATCGCCCACGCGCAGTCCCTGGGAGTCGATGCGGAACTCGCGTATGCAGTCTTCGTGCATGCCGCCGCGGTTCTTCAGCACCGAGATGGCCTTGCGGATACGCCCCTCCGCCTCGAAAAACCGCAACAGCAGCACGGTATCGGCCACGTACGAAATGTTGAGGTTGGTCGCCATGTTGCCGAGCAGGCCGCTCTGCGGATTGAGCAGGAAGGTCACCACGCCCTGCTGGCTCAGGTAGGACAGCAACTCGTGCATCTGCAGGATCAGGTGCTGCTCCTGCGGCATCGCCGCCAGGTAGCCGTTCAGGCTGTCGATCACGATCATTCGCGCGTGGCGCTCGGTCACTTCCCGGCGCACCCGCCACGAGAATTCACCGGGCGGCAGTTCGGCCGGGTCGATCTGCTCGATCGCCAACAGCCCGTTCTCGACGTGCCCTTGCAGATCCAGGTTGAACGCCTTGGCCCGTGCCATCAGCGTGCCGATGCGCTCGTCGAACTCGTACACCACGCAACGTTCGCCGCGGCGGCAGGCGGTATCGACGTACTGCAGCGCGATGGTGGTTTTGCCCGCTCCGGCCGGGCCGGTGATCAGGCTGCAGGTACCGCGCAGCGGACCACCGCCCAGCAGGCGGTCGAGCGCCTCCACTCCGCTGGGCGTGGGCGCGCCGTTGAACGCCGCGTGATGGGACGCGGCGATGAGGCGCGGCCAGATTTCCAGCCCGCCCCTGCGGATGGCCAGGTCGTGAAAGCCGGCGACGAAATCGACGCCACGCAGCTTCTGCACCTGCAGCCGCCGCCGCGCCGCGCCGAAATCCAGGGTCAGCCGCTCCAGCGTGATCACGCCATGACAGAGACTGTGCAGGTGCGCGTCCGCGCCTTTCTCGCCGCCGGTCATGTCGTCGACCAGGATGACCGTGGCGTTGCGTCCGCCGAAAAACTGCTTCAGCGCCAGCACCTGGCGGCGATAGCGCAGGGAGTCCTGGGCCAGCAGGCGCATTTCCGACAAGCTGTCGAAAACGATGCGCGACGGCTTCACACGCTCGACTTCCTGCTGGATCAGCTGGATGGTCTCGCCCAGTTCCATCTCCCACGGATGCAGGATCGACTGCTCGGTGCCGCCACCGAGCACGTCGGCGGCCGACCCCAGCTCGAACACGTCGAACGTCTCGATGTCCCATCCGTGCGATGCGGCCACCACGGCCAGTTCGTCGTAGGTTTCCGACAGCGTGATGTAGAGCACCCGCTCGCCGCGGCGCACGCCCTCGAGCAGAAACTGCAGCGCCAGCGTGGTTTTGCCGGTGCCGGGCGCGCCTTCGAGCAGGTACAGCCGGCTCGCCGGCAATCCGCCGCCGAGGATCGCATCAAGGCCCGCATTTCCGGTGGAAACCGGGGGAGGTGGAAGATGGGTCAAAGTCCGCTCCGGAAGACGCCATGGCGTGGGTTACGCCGCCCTTCTGCCCAGGCTTTGGCCAGGCATGCGCAGCCCAAGGCAGCTGGCGCGGAAGCGTACCCAATCCATTTGTGACGATGTGTGAAATGTGGTGACGGTCCGTGGTGTCGCCGAGACAACGGCGCTCCGTTGAGCCAACTTTCAGCGGACGGCTAACGCAGCCGCAGCA
>JBIQMK010000363.1:0-2402 GCA_044463365.1 Rhodanobacter sp.
AAAAAGACATTGCCAACGCGCGCGACCTGCCTGTGGTGGTGATGGACAAGGATGGTCGCGGCAACGCGCCGAAGGCCGCGCAGCGGCTGGTGAAGGCCGGCTTCAGCAAGGTCTACATCCTCGGCGGTGGCGTGCTGGCGTGGCAGGCGGCGCAGTTGCCGGTGGCCAAGGGCAACAAGTGAGCGTCCCCGCGGCGGCGGACGCCGCCAGTCGCGCCAGCGTCGATCAGGCGCCGATCAGAAACCGGTGAAGCCCGCGCGCCCGGTGATGATGCGCGCCAGCACCTCGGGCGCGTAATCGAACGAGTCGTAATACAGCCGGTCCTCGGGCAGCCCCGCCTCCAGAAACAGCTGATGGCCGGCGTCGATCATCGGCGGCGGGCCGCTCATGTACAGGTCATGGCCGGACAGGTCGGGGTAATCGGCCAGCACCGCCTCGTGCACCAGGCCGCGCCGCTCGCCAGCGCCCACGTCGGCACCGGAAATCACCGCGTGGAAACGCACGTTTTGCGTCGTCGCCGCCCAGCGTTCCGCCAGCGGGCGCAGGTACAGGTCGGCCGCGCTGCGCGCACCCCAATACACGTCCATCGGACGGCGCGAACCCAGCCCGATGAAATGCTCGACGATGGCCTTGACCGGCGCAAAGCCGGTGCCACCGGCCATGAAGATCATCGGCCGCTCCGAATCCTCGCGCGGCACGAACGTGCCCAGCGGCCCCTCGATGCGCAGCCGGTCGCCGACCTGCAGCTGGCCGTCCACCCACGAGGTGAATTCGCCGCCGGCCACGTGGCGCACGTGCAGCTCGATCATGCCGTCGTCCTGCGGGCCGTTGGCGATCGAGAACGGACGGTGCTGACCATCGTCCAGCACCACGTCCAGGTACTGTCCCGGCAACCGCAGCAAGCGACGTTCGCCGGGGGCGGGCGTCAGGCGCAAGCCGATCACGCCGGACGCCAGCGTCCATTTCTCCACCACCATCACGCTGAGCTGGCGACGGGCGATGTCTTCGACCGAGGTGACCTCGCGCGCCCGCAGCAACAGGTCGCTGGTGGGGACCGCCTGGCACGGCAGGATCGCGTGCTGCGCCAGCTCGCCGGCGCTCAGCGCCTGCGGCGGATTGCTGGGATATTCGCAGCTGCCTTCCAGCATGATGGCCTTGCAGCTGCCGCACACGCCGGCGCGGCACGAGTAGGGCAAGGCCACCCCCGCTTGTTGCGCCGCCCCCAACACGGTTTCACCAACGGCCACGGGAAACTGGCGGCCAGACGCTTGCAGGGTGACGGTAAACAAGGCATGCCCCGAGTGATCCGCTGCACGCGGCAGCGTAAATGCAACGACACAGTGACGTATCGCATTGCCGCAGCGATATCAGCGATCAACAATACGGTTTCGACCGAGAGGAAGCAACGATGAGCGTCTGGAAACAGCCCACCGATCTGGCCCGCATCAACGGCTGGAGCGAGGGCACCATGATGGAGACCCTGGGCATCCGCATCACCGACATCGGCGACTACTGGCTGCAGGGCACCATGCCCGTCGACCACCGCACGCACCAGCCTTACGGTCTGCTGCACGGCGGCGCTTCGGTGGTACTGGCCGAGACGCTGGGCAGCACCGCGGCGATGCTGACGCTGGACCCTGAAAAGGAAGTCGCGGTAGGCCTGGACATCAACGCCAACCACGTCCGCGGCGTGCGCGAAGGCACCGTTACCGGCACCGCGCGCATGCTGCACCTGGGCCGAACCACGCAGGTGTGGGAGATCCGCATCGAGGACGACAACGGCGCGCTGGTGTGCATTTCGCGCATCACCATGGCGGTGATTCCCGCGCGCGTTGTGGGGACGCGTTGAACGCGCCTTTGGGCAAGCACCGGCCCCTCCCCTCGATCCTCTCCTCGACAGGGAGAGGAGGCGAAGGCAACGAGCGGGTCACCTCATGACCGCGCAAGCACCTTACGCCCGACTGAGCCCCGACCTGGTGCTGGACGCCGTCGGCGCCTGCGGCCTTTGGCCCGATGGGCGGTTGCTGGCGCTGAACAGTTACGAGAACCGCGTGTGGCAGGTCGGACTGGAGGACACCGCGCCGGTCATCGCCAAGTTCTACCGGCCCGGCCGCTGGAGCGATGCGGCGATCGAAGAGGAACACGCGTTCGCGCAGGAACTGGCGAACGACGAACTGCCCGTCGTGGCGCCGCTGGCATTCGACGGAAAGACGCTGCTGCATCACGACGGCTTTCGCTACGCACTGACGCCGCGGCGCGGCGGCCGGGCACCCTCGCTGGAATCGGCCGAACAACGGCAATGGCTGGGCCGACTGATTGCCCGCATGCACGTGGTGGGCGCACGCCAGCCCTTCGTCCATCGCAGCCGGCTCGATCGCGACACCATGGTGCGACAGCCGATG
>JBIQMK010000364.1:0-2394 GCA_044463365.1 Rhodanobacter sp.
GAGTAGCCAGCCTCGTTCCCCCTGAGGCGTTCGCATCAACAGACTTGGCCGCCATGTTTTTCGGCGCCATGGTGCGGACAGCCACCGACGTCGTCAGACGCCGGTGTTGCCCGGCGAGACCTTTGGCCATCGACATGCTCACCCGGCCGGGCGAGCGGTGTCCTTGCGCCATCGGTATTCCGCTCGCCCGGCTTTTCGTTGGTATCCATGCTGCTTACCTGTGTGCTGTTTTTCGGCTCGGCGCTGGCCATCTATCTGGCCTGCGAATACTTCGTCAACGGTGTGGAATGGTTCGGGCGCAAGCTCGATCTGGGCGCTACCGCCACCGGCACCGTACTGGCCGCATTCGGTACCGCGCTGCCGGAAAGCGCGGTGACCTTCGTCGCCGTCGTTTTCGGCAAGACGCCGTCGGCGCGCGATATCGGCGTGGGCGCCGCCATGGGCGGGCCGCTGGTGCTTGCCACGGTCGCGTACGCCGTCGTGGGCGTGGCGCTGTGGTTCAATCGGCATCGGCTGCAGCGAGCCGATCGGATCGTCCGCGTCGATCATCGGCGTCTGGCCCGCGACCAATCGTGGTTCCTGGCGATTTTCGTGGTCAAGGTGGGGTTGGGGCTGGTTGCCTTCGCCTTCAAACCTGCCCTGGGCGTTCTGTTCCTGGCCGCTTATGCGCTGTATGTGTGGCGCGAGATGCGCAGCGACGACAGCGCCCCGGATGACGAAACACTGGACCCGCTGAAGTTCCGACCGGGTCACGCCGAGCCGGCGTTGCGCTGGGTGGTGGCGCAGACGGTGGCTGCACTGGCGGTGATTGCGGTGGCGTCGCGGGTTTTTGTCAGCCAGTTGGAATCGATCGGCGAGGCGTTCGGTCTACCGCCGCATCTTGTGGCGCTGGTCCTGAGTCCGGTCGCCACCGAGTTGCCGGAAACCGTCAATGCGCTGATCTGGGTGCGCCAGGGCAAGGAGCGGCTGGCTCTGGCGAATATTTCCGGCGCGATGATGATCCAGGCAACCATCCCCAGCGCGCTGGCGATATTCGCCACGCCGTGGCTGTTCGATACGCCGCTGATCGTGTCCGGCGTGCTGACTGCCGTTGCGATCGTCTACCTGTGGTGGCTGTTTCGCCGCGGTGGGGTCCATGCCCGCTGGCTGTGGCCGGTGGGCCTGCTTTATGGCGTGTTTGCCGCGTACGTGGCGTGGCATTTCGCCGGCGCGTGAGGCCGGCGACGTAGGCCAGGCTCAGTCCGGATGCGAGGCGTTGCGATCGCGTCCGGCGCCGAGGCGCGTATCGAGTTTCCCGAAGATTTTCTTGAACACGCGGGAGAACTTTCCGCGCCGGGTCTTGCGCTGTTTTTCCTTCTCGCTGGTGAGCCAGGAAACCTGGATCACCCGCCGCTCGCCCTCGTAGGGCAGGTGGCCGTGAAATGAATTGTCACAGCGCTTGAAGGCGGCGAATTCGCCGTACAGCGGTGGCAACTCCGGCGCCACCATGGCGTCGATGTCGTCGATCTTGCGCAGAAACCGCAGGCAGCCGTTGCTGGTGTCGGGCCAGCTGTGGTTGAGGTACAGCAGTGCGGTGGCGACCTTCGACCGGCTGTCGGTATGAATGGTGCCGTGGCGCTTGTTCAGCAGCCGGCACAACGTCACCAGGGTCGGGTACCGCTCCAGGCCATCGATGCCGAGGCGGCGCCCGACAGCGCTGGCAAAGGATGGCGCCGTCATGTGTTCGACCAGGGCGTTGATGCACGGTCCGCAGTCGCCGGGGTCATACGGGAAAAAGCCGGCGCTGGGATAGTTCGGGAAATCGCGCGCCAGCTCCCCGCGCGCCTCGTCGGGCAACTGCCCATGCGCCACAAGGAAGGGAAAAGGCTGCAGATGCACCGTGGTATCCGGGCGATCGAGGCGCGCGGGATCAAGCAAGACTGCGGTGCACATACGTCATCCAACTCCATGTAAACGCGGCAAGTGTACCTGCGATCACGTCCGTGCCGAAGACGCGCGAAGTGGATTGTTCATGCGTCGTAAGGTGGACAGAACCCCCTGCGGCCACCTATCATTTCCAGCCGCCCCGAGACCTTTCTTTCCACCGTTCACAAGCCAGCATCCCGCGGCTTGCGGACTTTGCTGCATCTAAAAGGCGGATACCGTATGCCCATTCCCGCTCTGCTTGCCCTCGAAGACGGCAGCCTGTTCCATGGTCATGCCGCCGGCGCCAACGGTGAAACCGTCGGCGAAGTGGTGTTCAACACGGCAATGACGGGTTACCAGGAGATTCTCACCGATCCCTCCTATGCGCGGCAGATGGTTACCTTGACCTATCCGCATGTGGGCAACACCGGCGTGAATGCCGAAGACGCCGAATCCCGCACAGTGCAAGCCGCTGGGCTGATCGTGCGC
>JBIQMK010000365.1:0-2390 GCA_044463365.1 Rhodanobacter sp.
GGTCCATTCGTTGAACCCGCCCAATACGTAGGCCGCAAACGCGGCCAGCGCCGCCCAGCGGGCGCGGGTGCGTGTTGCCAGCAGCAGCACCGGCAGCGGCGCCAGCCAGGTGGCCCACCACAACGGCTGCAGGCCGCTGCCGAACCACCAGCCCAGCGCGGACAGCGCGGTCGCCGCCAGCCACGTCGACAGCGCGCGGAAATCAAGCCTTGATGCCATCGAGCAACCTCCCGATCGATGCGGAATAGAACTGGCGAAACTGCGTTTCGTCGTAGCTGAAGCGGCCGGCGCGGTAGAGCACGATCAGGCCGTGCGCCTGCGCCCAGAGGGTCATGGCGACGTCCCACGGATCGTCCTGGCGCAGCACGCCAGCGCGCATGCCTTCGGCCAGCGCGTCGGCAAACAGGTTGAGCGTGGGCGAGCGGCGGGCGCGGAAATCCTCGGGAAACCGGCGCGCATCGTCGCGCCGGATCGAAAACGCGTGGTCGAACAGGTGTGGATGGGCCAGCGCGTAATCGAGGTACGGCTCCAGTAGCGCTGTCAGCCGCTTGCTTACGTCGGGGTCCTGCGTGCGCGACTGCCAGTCGCGCGCAGCGCCTTCAAAACTGTCGTCCGACAGTCGCTTGAGCAAGGCCTCGCGGTTCGCGAAGTGCCGGTAGATCGCCATCGGCGTGATGCCGACGCTGTCCGCCACGCGCCGCATGGTGACGGCGTCCGCGCCTTCGCTGTCGAACAGCTTGTGCGCGGCACGCAGGATCTTTTCGTGGGTGGTCAGTCTTGCCATGTATACAGCGTATACGTGGCAAGACTCGCACGGCAATAGGCGGAACGACACCCCGTCAGGGTAATTTCCCCAACAAAAAGCGTGCTGGATCGGGAAAAAGCCCAAGAGATCAGCGATATACGATCGCTTAGTTACCCGCGGACCCCTGCGCGAAAAGGTCGCCGCGGGCGGCCCTATCCTCCAGCGCCAGCAGGAATTGCTTGATCGGCAGGCCGCCGCTGAAACCGGTAAGGCTGCCGTTGGAGCCGATCACGCGATGGCATGGCACCACGATCGACAGCGGGTTGCGGCCGTTCGCGGCACCCACCGCGCGCGAGGCGGCCGGGCTGCCGACGCGGCGCGCCAGTTCGCCGTAGCTGATCGTGGTGCCGTAAGGGATGAGCCGCAGTTGTTGCCATACCGCCAGCTGAAACGGCGTGCCATGGGGATGCAGGGGCAGCGAAAACTGTTGCCGTTCTCCAGCGAAGTATTCCTGCAGCTGCGCGCGTGCCGCGGCGATCGGCGCGGGGAGCCGCGCGGCATCGGCAAGGACCCAGTCGGGCTGTATGTTTTCGGGACGATTCTCGCGTTCGAACCAGATTTCGCGCAGGCCTTGGCTGTCGGCGATGAGACGCAGCGTGCCGACCGGGCTGGGCATATGGAAATAGTGGATGGTGTCGGCAGGCTTGTTCATGGGCGGGTCTTTCGTGGTGTGGGTGGTGTGCGCGGCGCGGGCAGGGCATCCGCCGTGCCGCGCCACAGGTGGATCACGGCGTACGCGCGCCAGGGCCGCCAGGCTTCCGCGCGCTGGCTCAGTGCTTTCGTGCTCAGCGGGGTCGGGTCGGTGCTGGCGGCGCGGCGCAGGACCAGGTCGGCGGCGGGGAATGCGTCCGGTTCGCTCAGCGCGCGCATGGCCATGTAGTGGGCGGTCCATTCGCCAATGCCGGGCAGGGCGACCCAACGGGCCACGAAGGCATCCAGCGACTGGTCCGCGCGAAAGTCCACACGTCCGTCCAGCAAGGCCTGCGCCATGCCGCGCACGGTGGCGGCGCGCGCGGTGGTGAGGCCGACCTCGCGCAACTCCGCCTGCGCCAGCACTTCCGGTGTGGGGAACAATCGCTCCAGTCCCGGCATCGGCGCGTCGGCCACGGGCTGGCCCCAACGCTGCACGATGCGTGTGGCCAGCGTGCGCGCCGCCGCCACGCTGATCTGCTGGCCCAGGATCGCGCGCACCGCCACCTCGAAACCATCCCAGCCGCCGGGCAGGCGCAGGCCCGGTCGACGCGCCAGCAGCGGACCCAGGGTGGCGTCGTGGCGGAACGTGTCGGCGATGGCCTGCGGGTTCGCGTCCAGATCGAACATCCGCCGCAACGTGGTGACCACGCCCAGCAACTGGCTCGATTGCGGGCAATGCAACTGCAGCCGCAGGGCATGCTCGCCCGGCCAGGCACTGAGCCGCAACCAGCCCGGCGCGTCAGCGGGGCCGAACACGCGCGCGTAGCTGTCGTCATCCACGCGCTCCACGCCGGGCATGGCGCGCGTGCGCAGGAATGCCAGCAGTTCGTCGAACGCGTACGGCGGCCGGTAGCCCAGCCGCAGCACCAGCGCATCGCCGGCGGCCGCGCGC
>JBIQMK010000366.1:0-2387 GCA_044463365.1 Rhodanobacter sp.
ACGGGCAGCCCCTTTTCACGTTGCTCATTCAGGAAGCTCACCAGCACGATGCCGTTCAGCATCGCCACGCCGAACACGGCGATGAAGCCGATCGCCGAGGGTACCGACAGGTATTGCCCGGTGATCGCCAGCCCGACGATGCCGCCGATGGTGGCGAACGGCACGTTGGCCAGGATCAGCGCGGCGTACTTCACCGAGTTGAAGGCGGTGTAGAGCAAGACGAAGATGAAGAAGATCGTTGCCGGCACGATCAGCGACAACCGCTTCAATGCCCGCTGCTGGTTCTCGAACGCGCCACCCCATTCGCTGTAGTAGCCCGTCGGCAACTTCACCTGCTGCGCGATCGCGGCATTGGCGTCCTTGACGAAGCCGTCGATGTCGCGGCCGCGCACGTCCATCTGGATGACGGCGTAGCGCTGCAGCTGCTCGCGACGGATGAACGAATAGCCTTCCGCATCACTGACCTCGGCCACCTGCGACAACTGCACCAGCGCGCCGCTGGCGGTGCGGATCGGGATGCGCTGGATCGCTGGCAGGGATGCCTTGTCGGCATCGTCCAGCCGCACCGCGATGTCGAAGCGCTTCACGCCATCGAGCAAAGTCGTCACCTGCTCGCCGCCGATGCCGTTCTTCACCACGGTCAGCACGTCGTCGGCGTTGAGGCCGTAACGGGCCAGCGCATCACGATCCACCTTGATGCGGATCTGCGGCTTGCCGATGTTCGCCTCCAGTGCAAGATCCGCCACGCCGGGTACACCGGCCAGCACGTTCTTGATGCGACCGCTGAGACGATCGAGCTCGCCCAAGTCATCGCCGTAGATCTTCAACGCCAAGGTGGCACGCACACCGGAGATCAGCTCCTCGATGCGCATCTGGATCGGCTGGGTGTAGCTCACCACGGCAGTGGGCAAGGCGGCCGACAACTCTTTCTGCATCGCTTCCTCGATGCTTTCCAGCGTTTCGCCCTTGCGCCATTGATCCTTGGGCTTCAGCGGCGTGTACACCTCCATGTAGTTCACGTCGGCGGTCTCGCCTTTTTCAGCGCGGCCAATCATGGCCAGGGTGGTCTCGACCTCAGGAAACTTTTGCTTGACCAGCGCCGATACTTGCTTGGAGATGCGGATGGATTCATCCAGCGAGGCCGAGGGAATCGAGGTGATGCGCCACATGATGGCGCCCTCTTTCAGGTTGGGCATGAACTCCTTGCCCAGGAACGGAAACAGCGCGAGGCTGCCGATCAAGGCCCCGGCGGCGATGCCCAGCACGAGCTTGCGCCGTGCCAACGCCCAGGCGAGCACCGTGGCGTAGTGGCGTTTCAGGAACGCGACCAGCCAGGTGTCCTTCTCTTCCTTGGGTTTCAGTACCAGGGCGGCCAGTACCGGAATCAGCGTCAGCGCGAGGATCAGCGAGCCGGCCATCGCAAAGCTGATGTTGAACGCCATCGGCTTGAACATCTTGCCTTCCAGCCCCTGCAGGCTGAACAGCGGCAGGAACACCACGATGATGATCAGAATCGCGAACGCCATCGGGTTGGCCACCTCGCGGGCGGCCGCCAGCACGGCCGACGTGCGATCCACCGGGCCGCCATGGGACTTGCGCTCGGCCATGATGCGGTAGGCGTTCTCCACCATCACCACCGCACCATCCACCATCATGCCGATACCGATGGCCAAGCCTGCCAGTGACATCAGGTTGGCCGACAGGCCGGCCTGACCCATGCAGATGAAGGCGATCAGCATCGCCAATGGCAATGCCACCACCACCACCAGCGCGCTGCGGAATTCGCCCAGAAACAGGAACAGGATGATCGCCACCAGAATCGAACCTTCGATCAGGGCGCGCACCGCCGTCCCCACGGCCGCGTTGACCAGTTCGGTACGCTCGTACACCGGCTTCACCACCACGCCGGGCGGCAACGACTGCTTCACCGTGTCGAGCTTGGCCTTGACAGCATCGACCACGCTCTTGGCATTCTCGCCGATGCGGGCCAACGCCATGCCAAGGACCACTTCCTCGCCATCGCGCGTCACCGCACCGGTACGCGGTGCGCCCGCTTCGGTGATCGTGGCGACGTCACGCACGAAGACTGGCGTGCCGTCTTCCGTCTTCAGCACGATGTTGCCCAGATCCTTCGCGTCCTGGATCAACCCGAGGCCGCGCACCAGATACTGCTCGCGCCCGACGTCGACAAAGTTGCCGCCGACCTGCGCGTTGTTCGCCTGCAGCGCCTCGATCACCTCCTTGAAGCCGAGCTTGTGGGCGATCAGTTTCATCGGATCGATGCGCACCTGGAACTGCTTCTCCTGACCGCCCCACGAGGTGACGTCGTCGACGCCGGGCGCGGTGCGCAGAATCAGGCGGATGGTCCAATCCTGCAGCGTGCGCAG
>JBIQMK010000367.1:0-2379 GCA_044463365.1 Rhodanobacter sp.
AAAGCCAAGCTGGCTGCCGCGGGCTACGAAAAGGTCCACGATGTGGAATACGAACACGGCCTGTGGAGCGCTGACGCCTCTACCCATCAAGGCACGGCCGTCGATCTGCTGGTCGACCCGAACGATGGCAGCATCGTGGCCAAATCGCGCGACTGACATCGCGTCATCCGCAAAAAAGGAAAGCCCGGCGCAGCATGGCCGGGCTTTCCTGCATCAGGTGGACGGCTACGGTGATTCCGGCGCCGTCACGGTTGTACGCCTCAGCGCAATTGCAGCATCACGATCGACTTGGCCGGCAGCGCGACCTTCAACTGCTCACCCTGCACGCGCGCGCCATTGAACGCCGCCGGCTTCACCGCGTTGGGCTGGTCGAAGGTGTTGCGCGAGGTGATCTTCGGCGCGGTGAGGATCGTGCCGTTGACGCCCTTCGCCTGCAGGCCCTGCACTTTCACCTGCACCTGCGCGGCGCGAGCCGGGTCGAGATTGGTCAGCGCCACGTAGACATGGCCGTCCTTCGCCCGCACCGCGGAGCCGTGCACCTCTGGCACCGAAATACCATCCAGCGTGTACTTCGGCGTATCCAGCTGCAGCGGCAGCTCGGTGGCGTCCTGGTACGGCAGGTACATGGCGAACACGTGGTAGGTGGGCGTCAGCAGCATGCGCGGGCCGTCGGTGAGGATCATCGCCTGCAGCACGTTGATCATCTGCGCGATGTTGGCCATCCGCACGCGGTCGGCATGGTGGGTGAAGATGTCCAGCGTCAGCGAGGCCACCAGCGCATCGCGCAGCGTGTTCTGCTGCTGCAGGAAGCCGGGGTTGCTGCCGGGCAGCGGTGCATACCAGGTGCCCCACTCGTCCACCACCAGGGCTACTTTCTTTTCCGGGTCGTACTTGTCCATCACCGCGCTGTGGCGGGTGATCAGGTCATCCATCCGCAGTGCTTCGGACAAGGTCCGGATCCAGCCCTTGTCGTCGAAATCGGTAGACGACTGGCTCGGCGGCCAGCCACCGGCCACGGTGTAGTAGTGCATGCTGAGGCCGTCCATCAACTTGCCGGCCTCGCGCATCATCACCTCGGTCCAGTGATAGTCGTCGCCATTGGCGCCGGGCGCGATCTTCAGCATGGTCTGGCCGGCGGGCACTTTCACGAAGGTCTGGTAACGCTTGTACAGGTCGGCCGCGTACTCCGCGCGCATGTTGCCGCCGCAACCCCACAGCTCGTTGCCGATGCCGAAAAACGGCACTTTCCAGGGTTTTTCGCGGCCATTGGCGACGCGCTCCTGCGCCAGCGTGGATTTGCCGGTGGCGGTCATGTACTCCGCCCATTGCGCCATTTCCTCCGGTGGCGCGTTGCCCACGTTGCCGGCCACATAGGCTTCGCTGCCGATGAGCTCGACGAAGTTCATGAATTCGTGCGTGCCGAACGCATTGGACTCGGTCACGCCACCCCAGTTGGTGTTGACGCTGGTCGGGCGCTTGCTCTTGGGGCCCACGCCGTCGCGCCAGTGGTATTCGTCCGCGAAACAACCGCCGGGCCAGCGCACGTTGGGCACGTGCAAGGCTTTCAGCGCCGCGACCACGTCGTTGCGATAGCCGTCCGTATTGGGGATGGGCGAATCCGGCCCGACCCAGAGGCCGCCATAGATGCCCGTGCCCAGGTGTTCCGCGAACTGGCCGAACAGCTGGCGCGAAACCAGCGCGCCGGGCTTGCCGGCATCCAGCGCGCCGTGCACCGATACATCGGCGGCCACGGCCTGCCCCATGCCCAGCGTCATCAGGATCGACAACGAAAAACGGCGCCAGTGTCGTGCAGGTTTTTGTGACATTGCGGAGTCTCCTTGAGTCGGTGCGGCGAGCACACGGGCTTGAATGAAGTCGGCAACGAAGGGCGCTTGCGCATTGGCCGGCCCGCTCCCCATCGTTCCCACTGAGCGTAGCCTGCGCAGCAGGCGAAGTCGAAGTCGATGCAGAAGCGAAAAGCCCGCTTTCGCTTCCCCCGCTTGCGGGGGGAAGGGAAAGCACGGGCTTCCACCCTTGATCTGAATTCTTTGCAGACCCGAGGCTTCGGCCCCCGCTCAATCCTCCAGCAGATCCAGGTCGCGCACGGCGCCCTTGTCGGCGCTGGTCACCAGCTTGGCGTAGGCCTTCAAGGCGGCGCTGACCTTGCGCTTGCGCGGCAGTGCGGGTCGCCAGCCCTTGGCGGTTTGCGCGGCGCGGCGGCGTTCCAGTTCCGCGTCGCTCACCTCGAACCGCACGATGCGGTTGGGAATGTCGATCACGATGGTGTCGCCGGTCTGCACCAGGCCGATGTTGCCGCCCTCGGCCGCCTCGGGCGACGCGTGGCCAATCGACAGCCCGGCGGTACCGCCGGAGAAACGG
>JBIQMK010000368.1:0-2369 GCA_044463365.1 Rhodanobacter sp.
GAACACCAGCGAGTTGATCGCGACCAGTGTCCACAGGCCGTAGGCCGGGAGGGTGTGTTCCATGGTGATCCTTCAGTGGTGCGGATGATCTTTGCGGGCGCCATCGGGCGGGTTGTTCCCGCTGCCGTGATGACCGCCGCCGCGGTGGTGGAAGAAGTGCAGCAGCGGGCACAGCGCCAGCAGCAGCAAGGGCCACGCGCCGAACAGGTGAGCACGGTGCTCGGCGATCAGGAAGAAAAGCGCGACGGCGGCAAACGCGCCGAAGACCCACAGGGCGTAGCGCGGGCGAGTGGAGCCGGGGCGGGCGGAAGGTTTGGAGTTCATGCTGTCCTCGTTGCAAGCGTTGGTGACGATCGGCGTGGCGATCACCGGGCGGGCAGGGGCCGGAGGCGGCGGCGCTTCATCGCACCACCGTCTGTCCGGCTATGCCGGCTTCGAAGTGCCAGGGCAGGAGCGCGTGCTTCGCTGCGAGAAGGCCGAGGGGCTGGCGAGCGTGATGGCTGGCGCCGCCGCGATCGCGAGCGGACGCAGGAAGGGTCGGTTCATGGTCTACCTCGAAGGATCTGACGAACGGGCACGGCCCGCGATTGCCCGCGCTGGGCGCACGAGCGGCGTTCAGGCCTCGTGCAGAGGCCTGGCGGCGTCAGATGCTTCGGGGTGGACGCTCCTGGCCATCGGAGAGATGGCTCAGCGCGCGAGCGTCGTGGGAGGGCAGATGAGGTGAGGTCAACTTCACCGGTGTCGGCACGTGCGGCACGGTCAACACCAGCGACGACGTAGAGCAGGACACCGCGCAGGTGTTGCACGTGGAGGGATCGCCGACGCCATCAGCCGGACCGGCGTCTGCCGGCAACTCGACAAACGAATCCGATGGCGACTGGAGGGATGCTTCGTCGCCATCGTGAAGGTCATGACCCCCTTGGTCGCCGTGCATGACGCTCATCGCCGCCATGTCATGGCTCGCATGGCCCGCGCACAGCACTGCATCCGCAAGCGCCGTGCGAAGCGGCAGCAGCGCGGCAAGCAGTATGAGCAGCAGGACTCGAGCGGTTTTCACGGTGGGTCAGACTATCACGCTCGTCTTGTCACGTCGCCAGCGGGCGGGGCCATTTCCCGCAGCACGGGGTGGTGACTTGACTCGGCGCAAATTTTTCATCACCGAACGGGCGATCAGCTGCAGCCGCACCCGCTGCCACAACCCCCACGTACATCGGCGGCGGGCTTGGCGGTTGAGGCTGGCTCCTGGCGCATCGGGACAGGGGTGTACCCCGCTTGCGCAATTGCTTGGCCGAGGGTCGCGGCATCGGCTTTCGCGGATTCCACCGTGACGAGACGACGGCTGAGATCAACCGCGACCTTGGCGTCCTGGTCAACCTCCGTGACCGCTCGTGTGATCGTGCTCGCGCAGTGACCGCACGTCATGTCTTGAACTTCGAACGTGAGCATGTCGTTTCTCCTGATGATTGACGGACAAGCGCACTTTGAACCTTGCCACTGTGGGAATGTCAAGGGGCCGTTGCGAAGATTTGAGGCGCGACAAGCGCGCACTGCGCGGGAAGAGCGAACAGCACTATGAAAGCTCCCATGAAGCCGAACCTTCGGCGCGCGCAATGACCGCCGACCTTGCTTCCAGACAGGCAGCTATCGTCCTTGTGCCGGCCTGAATTGCAAGCATCCACGCTGGATTGCGGCGGAGGTCCTTGTCGTCCGACACTAGGGTCGCTCGTTGGCGCTTGACCTTCCTACGATGGCAAGGCCCACACTTCAGCCCACAAGGAGTGACCTATGCCACCGCCCGACACCGAACACCACAACCACAAACATCCTGATGGGTCGACCTCCGCGTCGCCCGCAGCCGACGGCGCGGCGAGCGTTGCCCATTCGCGCCTCCGTGCCGGCCAGCATGTCATGCCGGACGGCACGGTGATGGACGACGCCCCGCACTCCCATGCCGGTCACCATCACCACGGCGGACAGCACCACGCCGGCCACGGCAATCACACCGCCCACGCCACTGCCGGCAAGGCGGCTGTTCATGGCGACCAGAGCCAGGTCGAATACACCTGCCCGATGCACCCCGAGGTACGGCAGATGGGGCCCGGTAGCTGCCCCATCTGCGGCATGGCGCTGGAGCCGGTGTTGGCCACCGCAGACATGGGAGAAAGCGCCGAGCTGCGCGACATGTCCAGGCGTTTCTGGATCGGCACGGTGTTCACGCTGCCGGTGTTCGCGCTCGAGATGGGCGGCCACTTCACGAACCTCTCGCACCTTCTTGGGCAACAGTTGTCGAACTGGATTCAGCTGTTGCTGGCGACCCCGGTCGTGCTGTGGGCAGGATGGCCGTTTTTCGTGCGCGCGGTCGCGTCCGT
>JBIQMK010000369.1:0-2352 GCA_044463365.1 Rhodanobacter sp.
GGAAGGCCGCGGCATTGCATCGGCGCTGATGCAGGCGGTCACCGATGCGGCGCGTGACGAAGGCTGGAAGATCAAGCCCTCGTGCTCCTATGCGGCCGCCTGGATGAGACGGCATCCGGACGCGGCCGACCTGCTGGCCTGATCGGCCTCATGGTCCGCCGCGCGAAGCGCTAACGGGGCGGCGAACGCCTGGCATCGGCCGGCGGCTGGTGGCCCTGGAACGTGCTGCGCACCCGACCGTCGCTGGCGCTGGGCGGCGGGTTGATGGTGCTGATCGGCGGTGGCCTGGTCCTTTTCGGATTGCACCCGGCGCCGGCGCTGCTGATGGGGTTCGATGTCGGCGCGCTGGTTTTCTTTGCCGCCCAGTTGCGGCAGTTCGGCCGTGCCACACAGGACGAGATGCGTGAACGCGCGCGTTCCCAGGACGCCGGTCGCTGGGGCATCTTGTGGAGCGGAGTGGCGCTGTCGGCCGTGGTGATGGTGGCGCTGGGTACCGAACTCGAGGTGGGGAAAGCCGGCGGCTGGCTCGCGCTGGTCATTGCGGCAGTCAGCATCGTGCTCAGCTGGCTGTTCATGAACACGCTGTTCGCGCTGCATTACGCGCACGGCTTCTACGGCGATTACGGCGAGGAGCACGAAGGCCTGGATTTTCCCGGCAACAAGGAGCCGGATTACTGGGACTTTGCCTATTTCGCCACCGTCATCGGCATGACGTTTCAGGTGTCCGACGTGCAGGTCACCAGCCGCTACCTGCGGCGCATGGTGTTGCTGCACGGCGTGATCGCGTTCTTCTTCAACATGTTCATCATCGCGGTGAGCGTCAACATCATGGCGAGCCAGGCCTGAGCAGCCCGCCGGTCAATCGCGAAAGTTGTCGAACTGCAGCGGCAGATCCACGTCGGCGCCGCGCAGCACCGCCATCGCCTGCTGCAGGTCGTCGCGCTTCTTGCCGCTGACGCGCAGCTTGTCACCGTTGATCTGCGCCTCGACCTTGAGCTTGGCGGCCTTCAGCGTGGCCACCAGCTTTTTCGCCACCGGCTGCTCGATGCCCTGCTTGACGGTGATCTTCTGCCGTGAGCCACCCAGGTTGGTTTCCGGTTCGGCCACGTCCAGTGCGCGGATGTCGATCTTCCGCGCCACCAGCCGGCCACGCAGGATGTCCAGCATCTGCTGCAGCTGGAACTCGCTGGGCGCGGCCTGGGTGATGGTGTAGTCGTCCAGCGTATAGGTCGCTTCCGTCCCCTTGAAATCGAAACGGGTGGCGAGTTCGCGGTTGGCCTGGTCGACCGCGTTGGTCAGTTCGTGTTTGTCGACTTCGGAAATCACGTCAAACGAAGGCATGGCGGCAACTCCTGGCGAACGGTCGTTCAGTGTAAGAGCAGCCGGCCGCTGAGGGATAATGCCGCGTTCCGCAAGACGGCGTGACGGGCGATGGCCGGATGAAATGGGATGTGCGCAAGGTCGACGTGCTGGTTGTGGGGGCCGGCGCCGCCGGATTGATGTGCGCGATTGCCGCCGGTCAGCGCGGCCGCCGGGTGCTGGTGGTCGATCACGCCAACAAGGTCGGCAAGAAGATCCTGATGTCCGGCGGCGGTCGCTGCAATTTCACCAATACCGGTGCCGGGCCGTCCAACTACCTCTCGGCGAATCCACATTTCGCGAAATCGGCGCTGGCGCGCTACACGCCGGCCGACTTCATCGCGCTGGTGGAAAAGCACCGCATCGCCTATCACGAGAAGGAGCTGGGCCAGCTGTTCTGCGACGAATCGTCGAAGCAGATCGTGCGCATGCTGCTGGACGAATGCGCCGCTGCCGGCGTCACCATCGAGGTGGATTGTCCCGTGCAGCGCATCCGCCAGATGGCGCACGGTTTCAGTGCCACCACGGCGCACGGCGAGGTGCATGCCGAGTCGCTGGTGGTGGCCTGCGGCGGCCTGTCGATTCCCAGCATGGGCGCCAGCGGTTTCGGCTATGAGCTGGCGCGCCAGTTCGGCCACGCGGTATTGCCCACGCGAGCGGCGCTGGTTCCACTGACCTTGAGCGGCAAGCATCAGGACCATTACCAGGGCCTTGCCGGCGTGGCGCTGCCAGTGGTGGAGACGCGGGTGGGCAAGCAGGCGTTTCGCGCGGGCCTGCTGTTCACCCATCGCGGCATCAGCGGCCCGTCGATCCTGCAGATCTCCTCGTACTGGCAGCCGGGTGATGATTTGCGCATCGATCTCGCGCCGGACCAGGACCCCGTCATCTGGCTGGTCGGCCAGCGCGCGGCGAGGCCATCGGCGGAGCTGAAAACCGTGCTGGCCGACCTGCTGCCCAAACGGCTGGCGCAGCGATTGTGCGAGCAATGGTTCG
>JBIQMK010000370.1:0-2332 GCA_044463365.1 Rhodanobacter sp.
TGAGCTTGGACAGGCGTGCGGTGAAATCGCCCTCGACATGCTTGAGCTGGGCCTCGATGGTCCAGTATTCGCGCGCCTTGAACGCCTCGATCTCCTCCTCGCGCTCCACGATCATGCGCAACGCCGGCGACTGCACGCGGCCGGCGGAAAGCCCGCGCTGCACCTTGCGCCACAGCACCGGCGACAGGTTGAAGCCGACCAGGTAATCCAGCGCGCGGCGCGCCTGCTGCGCATCGACCAGGTCGTGCGACAACTGCCGCGGCGAGGCCACCGCGGCCTTGATCGCCTTGGGCGTGATCTCGGAAAACACCACCCGGTGCAGCTGCTTGCCCTTGGTCAGGCCGCGCTCCTTCAGGATCTCGCTGATGTGCCAGCTGATCGCCTCGCCTTCGCGATCCAAGTCGGTCGCCAGATAGATGTCGTCGGCCGCCTTGGCCGCCTTGGCGATGGCGTCCACGTGCTTCTCGTTGCGCTCGATCACCTCGTAGGCCATGGCGAAGCCGTGATCGGTATCGACCGCGCCCTCCTTCGGCCGCAGGTCGCGCACGTGGCCGTAGGAGGCCAGGACCTGGAAGTCCTTGCCGAGGTATTTGTTGATCGTCTTGGCCTTGGCCGGCGATTCGACGATGAGCAGGTTTTTTGCCATGAAGCTGGATTTCCACAAACGAATGACCGCCGCCGGGCGACGGGCGCATATATATAGTTGAAACCATGCCGGGCGGGCGACTGTCAAGCCAAATCACGCGCCGGTCTGGCGTTCAGCCAGCCAGTTGCTGGTAGCGGTTGCCGGGCAGCGTCTCGACGCGTCCCTGCAACTCCAGCATCAGCAGCATCGAGGAAACGGCTGCCGCCGTTTGCCCCGTTCGCTGCACAAGTTCGTCCAATGTCGCCGGATCGTGACCTAGCGCCTCGCATAAGTCGCGATATGCCGGATCGACCGGTTCCGCCGGAACAGCGTCACCAGCGCTGGCGGCCACGTCCGTGCTACCCAGCCGCGCCGCCAGCTCGCCGCCAAGCATGCGCGCTGCCGGCGTCAATGTCTCGATAATTTCGGCCGCCGTCTCCACCAGGCGGGCGCCGTCGCGGATCAGCCGATGGCAACCGCGGGCCAACGGATTGTGGATGGAGCCGGGCAGCGCGAACACCTCGCGACCCTGTTCGCCGGCCAGCCGGGCGGTGATCAGCGAGCCGGAACGCAGCCCCGCCTCGACCACCAGGGTGCCCAGCGACAGGCCGGCGATGATGCGGTTGCGGCGCGGGAAATGATCGGCGCGGGCGCCGGTGCCGGGGGGGAACTCGCTGATCAACGCGCCCTGCGCCGCGATGCGCCGGGCCAATGCATGGTGCTTGCGCGGATAGACCCGGTCGGGGCCGGTACCGATCACCGCCAGCGTGCTGGCGCCGGCATCCAGCGCCGCCGTGTGGGCGGCACCGTCGATGCCGTCGGCCATGCCGCTGGTGATGGCGAATCCGGCCTGCGCCAGCGCCCGGGCGAACGCGCTGGCATGGGCCATGCCCGCCACGCTGGCGCTGCGGGCGCCGACGATGGCCACCTGCGGCAGCAGGGCGAGGCCGGGATCGCCGGCGACGAACAGGACGGCGGGCGGCTGCGGGATGTTTTCCAGCTGCGGCGGGAAGTCCGCATCGGTACAGCGCAGCAGATGGTGATAGGGCTCGGCCAGCCAGGCCAGGTCGGCGGCCAGCCGCGTTTCGTCGGGCGCATCGAGCCACGCCCTGGCGCCGTCACCCAGCGCGGCGGCATGGCGGTGCAAATCCCGCAGCGCGGCATGGATGTCGCCATCGGCCGCATCGAGTCTTTCGCGCAAGCCGCCCGGTCCCAGGCCCGGCGTGCGCAGGGCGGTCAGCCAGGCGCGCAGTTCGTGTGTTTCGTCCATGCCCCGAAGTTTACGCAGTCGCCCCAGACGACCACGGCGCGGTGGTAGCCGCGCCGTGGTGTCAGGCAATGTCGCCGGGTTTCGCCGCCGTGACTACTCCGGCATCGTCAACCTGTCGTTCTTGTGCACCGGCCGCAGGCTGTCCATCACCAGGCCGTAGCTGACCCGGTCGAAGGTGCGGAACACCATCACGTGGCCCACGAATTCGTCCGGCAGGGTGACCCGCGAACCCACGCCACGGCGCCAGCTGCTGCTGGCCACGTCGTCATGGATGTTCTCGCCGGGGTGGTAGATCGAGAACGTCTGGCCGTTGTCCACGCCATCCTTCGCACCGACCGACAGCGCCACCACCTGGCGCGACCCCGCCGCGTCCAGCGCATCGGCGAAGCCGATCACGTGGGCGTCGCGGGCAATGGACTTGGGCGGATGCGGGTAGT
>JBIQMK010000371.1:0-2304 GCA_044463365.1 Rhodanobacter sp.
GACGACGGGGGTGCGCTCCTGCGCCGCCTCCAGGAAGACGTCGAACGACGGCTCGTCGGCACCCAGCCGGGGCTGGACCAGGTCGAGCGCCGTGACGTCGAGCTCGGCGCCCGCCGCCGTCAGCTTGCGCACCGCCTCGCTGGTGGCCTCGGCGAGCCTGGCGTGCTCCCAGACCTTGGTCGCCAGCGCGACCACCGACGCCTCCGAGCCAAACGCGCCGCCGCTGAGCCAGTCCGGGCCGGTCCGTTGCGACACCAGCCAGCCATCCGCGTCGAGGCCCGATACCGGGATGCCGTAGATCGTGCCCTGCGCAAAATTCCATGCCGCATGCAGGCCCATGCATAGCGGCAGCGAGCGCGTCAGGTGGTACAGCAGTCCAAACAGCAGGCCCGCCTCGATGGCGATGGCCAGCGCGGCCCACAGCGTGGCGTTCGGGTTGGCCAGGTGGGCCGCCCCAAAAAGCAGGGCCGAGATCAGCAGTGCCCACCAGCTGCCGAGGCCTTCCTCGACGATGCGATACAGCACGCCGCGGCAGATGATTTCCTCGGCGATGCCGGCGCCCAATCCGGCCGTCAGCAGGGCGGGCAGCCACTTCGCGTGGGGATCGGTCCCCACGACGTGGTAGTTGCCCAGCAACCACAGCACGCCGACCACCGTACTGAACAGCAGCAGCCCGGCCGCGATGCCGAGCGCGCCGTCGGGCAGGATCTTGCGCGGGGCCAGTTCGGTTGCCGCGCGTCGCTCCACCACCCGCACAAGGATCAGGTAGGCAAGCACGACGGGCACGACGCGCGCCAGCAACTGCACCACGGCCTTGCCGGTGGCCGAGGCATGTTTCGCATCCCAGCCGAACGCGGCCAGCAGCGCATGCGCGGCCACGCCGAAAAGCAGCAGCAACAGGGTGAAGATCACGATCCGTGCCACCGGCGAAAACAGCAGCCAGCGTGCCCAACGGGGTGCGGCGACGGGAGTGACGAAGGCGACGGCTGGCTCGGACATGGTTTTCCCCTGCGAGAAACCGAACGCTACCAGTGCGGAGGCGCCGTGCCCAGCCATGCTGCGTCAGACATCCGGTGCGGCTGTCTAGACGGCCGCCGCCGAGGCGTGTTCGCGGGTGTTCGCGAAACGCACCTGCGGCCAGCGCTCCTGCGCCAGTTGCAGGTTGACCCGCGTGGGGGCGATGTAGACCAGCTCGCCGGCGCCGTCGATGGCCAGGTTCATCGCGTTCTTCTCGCGGAATTCCTCCAGCTTCCTCTCGTCGTCGCAATGCACCCAGCGCGCGGTGCTCACGGTGACCGGTTCGAAGGTGGCGTCCACGTTGTATTCGTCCTTCAGCCGGTAGGCGACCACCTCGAACTGCAGCACGCCGACCGCGCCCAGGATCAGGTCGTTCGACATCAGCGGGCGGAAGAACTGGGTGGCGCCTTCCTCGGACAACTGTGCCAGGCCCTTCTGCAGCGCCTTCATCTTCAACGGGTCGCGCAACTGGGCGCGGCGGAACAGCTCCGGCGCGAAGTTGGGGATGCCGGTGAAGCGGACCGGCTCGCCCTCGGTGAAGGTGTCGCCGATGGTGATGGTGCCGTGGTTGTGCAGGCCGATCACGTCGCCGGGGTAGGCGGTTTCGACGATCTCGCGATCCGAGGCCATGAAAGTCAGCGCATTGGCGATGCGCACCTCCTTGCCGGTACGCGTCTGCACCATCTTCATGCCAGCGGTGTAGGTGCCCGAGCACACGCGCATGAAGGCCACGCGGTCGCGGTGCGCCGGATCCATGTTGGCCTGGATCTTGAACACGAAGCCGGACAGTTTCTCCTCCTCCGGCTCGATCGCCCGCGTGGTGGTGTCGCGCGGCTGCGGCGACGGCGCATTCTCGACGAAGAAATCCAGCAGCAACTGCACGCCGAAGTTGTTCACCGCCGAGCCGAAGAACACCGGCGTCTGGCGCCCGGCGAGGTACTCGTCGATGTCGAAGGAGGGCGCGGCGCCCTGCACCAGTTCCAGCTCCTCGCGCAGTTCGCGCATGGCCTCGACGCCTATCTTCTCTTCCAGCCCCGGCGCGTCCAGGCCCTTGAAGATGGTCGAGTCCTGGCGGGTGAAATTCTTGCCCGCCTCGAAGATGTGCACCTCGTCCAGCGCCAGGTGGTACACGCCCTTCAGCCGCTTGCCCATGCCGATCGGCCAGGTCAGCGGGGCGCAGGCGATGCCCAGCACCGACTCGACTTCATCCAGCAGCTCGATCGGCGAGCGGCCCTCGCGGTCGAGCTTGTTGATGAAGGTCATGATTGGCGTGTCGCGCAGCCGGCA
>JBIQMK010000372.1:0-2296 GCA_044463365.1 Rhodanobacter sp.
GAAGTTCATCGGCGCCTGCTCGCCGCGGTCGGCGGGCACCAGGGTGGCGATGATGACCGTGGCCAGCACGCCGATCGCGCTGACCGCCCAGAACGTGCTGCGCCAGCCGAAGTGCAGGCCCAGCCACGCGCCGGCGGGTACGCCGAGCAGGGTGGCTACGGTCAAGCCGGTGAACATGATCGAGATCGCCGACGCCTTGCGATCCTCCGCCACCAGCCCGGTCGCCACCACCGCGCCCACGCCGAAGAAGGTGCCGTGGGCCAACGAGGTAATCACCCGCGCGATCATCAGCACCGCGTAGCTGGGTGCCAGTGCGCTGGCCAGGTTGCCGATGGTGAAGATGATCATCAAGGCGATCAGCGCGGTCTTGTGCGGCAACCGGCTGGTTGCCGCCGTGAGCAGCGGCGCGCCCACGAACACGCCCAGCGCATAACCGGAGATCAGCAGGCCGGCCGTGGCTATGCTCACGTGCAGGTCGGCGGATACCTGCAACAGCAGGCCCATGATCACGAACTCGGTGGTGCCGATGCCGAACGCGCCGGCGGTCAACGCGTACAACGCCAGCGGCGTGCGTGGCCGGGTGGAAAGGGAGCGCATGGCGATAATCCTGAAGAAACGATGCGGCAGCTTAGGTAGTTGCTTTTTGTTCCGTAACCATCAAGATGGCTAATCATTTTCAACGAATCATTGATAGTCATGGATCGCATCGGCGACCTCAGCCTGTTCCTGCGCGTGCTCGACCTGGGTTCGATCAGCGCCGCCGCGCGCAGCCTGGATCTTTCGGTGGCGGTGGCCAGCCAGCGCCTGAAGCGGCTGGAACGCGAGCTGGGCGTGCGCCTTTTGCACCGGACCACGCGCCAGCTGCATGCCACGCCCGAGGGCATGCAGCTGGCCGAGCAGGGCCGCGCCCTGGTGGAGGATCTGGAATCGCTCACCGGCGGGCTGCGCCAGAGCGCCACCGAAGTCAGCGGCACGCTGCGGGTCACCATGTCGGCCGCGTTCGGCAGTCAGTACATCTCGCCGTTGTTGCCGGAGTTTCTCGGCCTGCATCCGCGGGTGAAGCTGAGCGTGAATCTCGATGACCAGATCGTGGACCTGGTCGGCTCCGGCTTCGACCTGGGCATCCGCGTCGGTGCGATGGGCGACTCGTCGCTGGTGGCGCGCCGGCTGGCCAGCAACCGGCGCGTGCTGTGCGCGTCGCCGGCGTACCTGCGGGCGCACGGCTTGCCACGCACGCCGGCGGAGCTGGCCACGCACGATTGCCTGCTGCTGGTCGGCAGCCAGGGCCGGCAGGACGTGTGGCACTTCAACGACCGCAAGGGGCGCGACATCGCGCAACGGGTGCAGGGCCGTTTCGAAAGCAACCAGGGCGCGCTGTTGCGCGATGCGGTGGTGGCCGGGCTGGGTATCGCTATGCATTCGCTGTGGCACGTGCACGAGCAATTGCGCAGTGGCCAGTTGCAATTGTTGCTGCCGGACTATCCGATCCACACCACCGGCATTTTCGCGGTGATGCCGCAGCGCCGACTGGTGCCGCCGCGGGTACGGGCCTTCGTCGATTTCCTGGCCGGACGGTTCGGCGACCATCCGCCGTGGGAGCGTTGAGCGGCGTTGTAAGCTTGCTGCATCCCCGCCAGCCACAGGAATCCCGATGCCCACTCCGGACACAACGAATTCGCGCCGCGGCCTGTTGCGCGGTATCGCCGCCGCCATCGCGCTGGTGTTGCTGCTGGTGCTGGCACTGATGTGGTGGTGGGACGCCGAGCCGCCGCTGTTCGATCCACCCGCCGTCACGCGCACCCAGTTGCAGGACCTGAAACGACCCGCCAGCGTGGGCGCCACCACCACCGCCACGTTGATCGCTTCGGTGCGCACCCTGCTGGACAAGCGCGGCGGCTACCTCAGCAACGACAAGCTGCCGCCGGGGGCATGGATGGACAACGTGCCGAACTGGGAGTTCGGTTCGCTCACCGCCTCGCGCGACCTGGTGCGCGCGCTGCGCAACGACTTCAGCCGCTCGCAGGCGCAGTCCACCGAAGACAAGGACCTGGCCGAGGCCGATCCGCTGCTCAACAGCCCGAACGACCGCTGGCTGCTGCCCAGTTCCGAAAGCCAGTACCGCAAGGCGATTGGCCATCTAAACGGCTATCTGTCGCGCCTGGGCGACGACGAGGGCGCCTCGGCGCATTTCTACGCCCGCGCCGACAACCTGGCCGATTACCTGCAGCTGGCGTCGTCGCGACTGGGCTCGCTGTCGCAGCGGCTGTCCGCCAGCGTCGGACAGGACCGCATCGAC
>JBIQMK010000373.1:0-2255 GCA_044463365.1 Rhodanobacter sp.
GCCCAGGATCACGGTGTGCTGCCCCGCGTCCACCTGCAGGCTGAGCCGGTCCAGGATCAGCCGCGCGCCGCGCATCACGCTGGCGTTGTCGATGCGAAGGACGGGCGCATCGGCAGCGACGTCAGCGTGGGGCGGGGCCGTGATGGGGAAGGAGCTCATGCGATGGCCGGGTGATGAATGGACGGCCATTATCGGTGATCGTGGTGATCGGCCAAAGCTGCAGGTCAAGAGCGACCCCTCCCCAGCCCTCCCCTGCAAGCCAGGGGAGGGAGCAGAGCTGGCTCCTCCCCCTGCTCGCAGGGGGAGGTTGGGAGGGGGCTGCGCGGGCTGGCCTCGAATTATTCCGTCGCCGCGTCGATCCGCTTGCGTTGTTCCGCGGCGTGGTCGTCCACCGTTTTCTGCACGTCGCGGGCGCGTTGCTCGCTGGTTTTCAGCGCATCGAACGGTGTGCTGGCCTGCGGCTGCGGCGGGTCGCCGGGCGGCGGCGCGGGTGAGCCGGAGCAACCGGCCAGGGCGAACAGGCACAACAGCGGCAGGGCGATGGTTTTCATGCGCGTGATCCCTCGACGGCGGTGACGCCCGAGTGTTGCGCCGGTGGCTGGCTGGCGGCAAGCCGTCGTGTAAGCTCTCGCGCATGAACAGCCGCATCGACGCCTGGCAGCTGCAAGGCCACACCGCCCTGATCACCGGTGCCAGCAAGGGCATCGGCTACGCCACCGCTCGCGAGCTGGCTGGGTTGGGCGCCAACCTGCTGCTGGTGGCTCGCGACGAGGACTACCTGGAACAGGTGCGGGTGGAGCTGTCCGACGATTTCCCCGGCAGCGAGGTGCTGGCGTTCGGTGCCGACCTGGCCGAACCGGAGGATCGGTTGGCCGTGTTCGACTGGATCGCCGACCTGGGCGCACCGCTGTCGCTGCTGGTCAACAATGCCGGCGGCAACCAGGTGCAGGCCACGCTGGATTACAGCGACGGCGAGATGCGTGCCATCTTCGAACAGAACCTGTTTTCCGCGTTCGAAATGTGCCGGTTGGCACACCCGCAACTGGCGCAGCACGCGCATGCGGCGATCGTGAACGTGGGCTCGGTGTCCGGTGTCACCCACGTGCGCACCGGTTCGCCCTATGGCATGAGCAAGGCCGCGCTGCACCAGCTCACCCGCAACCTGGCGGCGGAATGGGCGGTGGACGGTATCCGCGTCAACGCGGTGGCGCCGTGGTACATCCGCACGCAACGCTCGGAGCCGGCGTTGCTGGATGTGGATTACCTGGACGAGGTGCTGGAGCGCACGCCGCTGAAGCGCATCGGCGAACCGGAAGAAGTGGCCGCCGCCATCGCCTTCCTGTGCCTGCCGGCGGCCAGTTATGTCACGGGCCAGGTGCTGGGTGTGGATGGCGGTTTTCTGAATTACGGGTTCTGAGGGGCCGGGAATCGGGAATCGGGAATAGCAAAGGTGCCGCGCACCTTGTAGGAGCGACTTCAGTCGCGACGCTTTTACGAATGCCCAATCCCCAATCCCCAATCCCCAATCCCGACTTCCAGAGCAAGCCGCTCCCACTCAGAACCGCACCTCGTGCGCCTCGGCGGCGAAGCCCAGGGTGACGGCACCTTCGCCCACGTTGACCATGCCGGTGATGCTCATCGGCGCCTCGGTCAGTTGCACGCCGGTTTCCGCGCACGCCGCCTGCAGTTCGGCATAACCGGGCAACCGGGCCAGCACTGACAAGTCGCCGCCATAGCTCACGCACATCGCCGGCACCAGCAGGCCAGCACGCACGCGCCGGGTGGCGTAATCGAACAGCATCTGCGCGCCCTGCTCGAAACCGCGCGCCTTGCCCACCGGCCCGGTTTCGCCGCGATGGCATTGCAGGATCGGCTTGATGTCCAGCGCCGAACCCAGCATCGCGCTGACCAGGCCCACGCTGCGATCGTTCTTTTTCTTGGCGCGGGCACGCAGGTAGTACAGGTCGCGCGGCAACATGTAGCCATAGGTGTGGTTGGCCACGTGCAATAGCCGCTCGCGGATGGCGGCGGGCGTTTCATCGGCGGCGATCATCCGCGCCGCCTCGATGGTGGCCGGCCCTTCGGCCGCGAACAGGTTGCGCGTGTCGATCACCCGCATCATGAATGGGCCGGGTACGCCGGCCTGTTTGCGCACCTCGCGATAGCTCTTGAGGATGGCGAAGCTGGCGCGGTTCACGTGATCGAAGATCGGGCTGCGGGTGCTCGCCTGGATCGCCTCAAGCCTGCTCGCCTGC
>JBIQMK010000374.1:0-2219 GCA_044463365.1 Rhodanobacter sp.
ACGAATCCCTGAAGCTATACGCCGGCGCTTGACTTGGAACAGAGTGTCTACAGGGAAGCCCCTACGACGGATCGGGCTTTTTGCGGCGCCGTGCGGCGGGCTTGGTCGCCACCGGCGGCTTGGTGTCGACGCGCGCCGCCAGCGACGGCCCCACATAGCCGACGAACTTCTGCCGCAGTTGGGTGATGTCGCTGATGCGGCCCAGCACGTCGCCCATCTCGCGCGTCATCGCGCTGATCAACAGGCTGAACAATGCGGTGAACGTGCCCAGGCTGTGCCAGGCGCGCTCCGCGCGCAGCGGCACCATCAGCACGTTCGGCGTCAGCTGGCGCGCCCAGTAGCACTGCGTGTCGGTGATGATCACCAGCGGAATGCCGCGTGCCGCCACCTCGTCGGCCAGCAGCCGGAAATGGCGCGAGTAGCGCCGCACGTCGATCAGCACCACGCAGCTTTGCGCCGTGGAGTCCAGCAGCAGCTCGGTGTACGCACCATCCGCGCCGGAGTCGAACGTGACCTGCGGCCGCACGTGTTCCAGCAGGCTGGCGAAACCCAGGCCCAGAAAGCGCCCGTGCTGGAAACTGGCGATCGACACCTTGTCCGCCTCGATCAGCATCCTGACGATGGTTCGCCACTCCTCGGTGCGTGCCAATTCATGCACGTCGGTGAGCCCGCGGATTTCCGCCTGCAGGTTCTCGCTGACGAAATCCGCATCGCTCGTCGGCAGCGGCGCCTTGTACAGCTTCAGCCAGGGCGCCTCGCCGCGCAGTTCCTCCTTCAACTCCCCCAGCCCGGCGTAGCCGAGATTGCGCAGGAAACGGCCCACCGTCATCGCGCTCACACCCACCTGCTTGCCCAGCGACGCGGCGGTTTCGAACGGGATGCCGCTGATGTTGTTGAGCAGGTGGGTGGCTATCTTCTGCTCGGACGCGGTGAAGCTGTCCCAGCGGCTTTTCAGTTTCTTTTGCAGGTCTTTGGTCATCGTTTTCTCATCGCGCCAGCACCACGGCCGCGGATGCATGGGTTTCCACGTCGCCGATGCGGCGGCCCAGCATATACAGAAGCGATGCGGACAGGCCCGCCACCGCGGCGATCAGGGTGAAGAACCACGCATGGCTGAGCTGGCTCCACAAGGTCCCCAGCGCACCGGCCAGCAGGTTGCCGAAGAAGCCGGCGAAGAACCACGTGGCGATGCTGGTGGCGCGAAAACCCTCCGGCGCCATGCGCCCGAACAGGCCCAGCCCCACCGGCAGGATGTACAGCTCGCCCGTGGTCAGCAGCACGAAGAACGCGAACAACCACACCCAGCTGGCGCGCGTGCCGTGCGCTGCGCACCATGCTTCCACCGCGGCCAGCATCAGGAACGAAGCGCCCACGATGAAGGCGCCGAACGCCATCTTGTCCAGCCAGGGCGTTTCCACCCCGCGCCGCGCCAGCCGCGCCCAGCGCGCCACCAGCAACGGTGTGAAGGCGAACACCACCAGCGAGTTGATCGCCTGGAACCAGGTCATCGGAATGACCCAGTCGCCCAACTGGCGATCGACGCCCTGGTCGGCCCACAGCGCGATGGTGTTGCCGGTCTGCTCGTAGGCGCCGCGGAACACCACCACGATGGCGGCGATGCCGATCAGCAGCATGAAGCGGTCGATCACCGCACGATCCACCGGTGGCCGGGTAGCCACGCGCTCGCGCCGCGGCGGTTCGGGCGGCAGGTAGCGGCGGCCGGCAAGATAGATCACCACTGACAGCACCATGCCGAGGCCGGCGGCGGCAAATCCCCAATGCCAGCCGTACCATTCGCCCAGCGAGCCGCACACCAGCGGCGCCAGGAAACCGCCCAGGTTGATGCCCACGTAATAGATGTTGTACGCCGTCTTGCTGCGCGGATCGCCGTCGCGATAGAGGCCTTCGATCTGGCTGGCCAGGCTGGGCAGGAACAGGCCGTTGCCCAGCGCGATGGTGGCCAGCGCCGGGTAGAACAGCGGCTCGGACGCCATCATGAAATGGCCGATCGCCATGGTGATTCCGCCGATCACCACCGCGTTGCGCCGACCCAGCCAGCGGTCGGCGATCATGCCGCCGAACACCGGCGTGAAATACACGAACGCCGCGTAGGCGCCATACACCAGCGAGGCGTATTCCTGGTCCATGTCCAGGTGCTTGGTCATGTAATAGACCAAGAGCGCCCGCATGCCGAAGAAGGAGAACATCTCCCACATTTC
>JBIQMK010000375.1:0-2218 GCA_044463365.1 Rhodanobacter sp.
CCACCGGCGCGGGCGACGCCTTCGTGGGCGGCTTGCTCTACAGCCTCGCCGACCATCAGGCGCAGTCCGCCTCGCTGGCCGACCTGATGGCCGATGCGCATACGCGCGACGCGGTGCTGGGCTTTGCCGCGGCCTGCGGTGCGCTGGCGGTGGGACGGCGCGGTTCGTTCGCCGCCATGCCTGACATGGCCGAAGTGCGCCACTTTCTCGACGACCACGCGTCGGCCGGTACGTCCGCCGTTTCGCCGCACGCCGGGTAAACTGGACGCTCAGGAGGCTTCATGGCCAAGACCAAGCGTCGCACTTCGCAAACCGTCACCATCCTCGATGTCGCCAGCCGCGCCGGCGTTTCGCCGATGACCGCCTCGCGGGTGATGAACAACAACCCGCGCGTGGGCGAGGCGATGCGCGATCGCGTGCTGGCCGCTGCGGCAGAGCTCAACTACCGGCCCAATCTGGCGGGGCGTTCGCTGCGCTCGTCCAACGCGGCGCGGATCGGCCTGCTGTACAGCAACCCCAGCGCGGCCTATCTGAACCAGTTGATGATCGGCGTGCTGGAAGAGGGCAGCCTCAGCGGCGCGCAGATCCTGGTGGAAAGATGCAGCGGCATCCGCAGCCAGCGCGCGGCGATGCAGCGCCTGCTGGATACCGGCGTGGACGGCGTCATCCTGCCGCCGCCGCTGTGCGATTCGCGCCAGACCAAACGCGAGCTGGACCTGGCCAACATCACCGTAGTGGCGGTGGCCACCGGCGCACCGGTAGCGGACGTCAGTTCCGTGCGCATCGATGACTACCAGGGCGCCAGTGCGATGACCCAGCACCTGCTGGATCTGGGCCACACCGCGATCGCGCTGATCAAGGGCGACCCCAAGCACACGCCGGCGGTGCTGCGCGCGCAGGGTTTCATCGACACCATGGCGCGTGCGGGTCTTACGGTGCCGGCCGAGCACGTCGTGCCGGGGCTGTTCACCTACCGCTCCGGCCTGGCGGCGGCCAGCACGCTGCTGAAGCTGAAAAACCGGCCCACCGCGATTCTTTCCAGCAACGACGACATGGCCGCGGCCGTGGTCGCCGTGGCCCATGGCATGGGCCTGCGCGTGCCCGGCGACCTGTCCGTCACCGGCTTCGACGACACCCCTGTGGCCACTACCATCTGGCCCACCCTCACCACCATCCACCAGCCGGTGACGGCGATGGGCCGCACCGCCGTGCGGCTGATGCTGGAGGAAATCCGCTGCAAGCGCAGCGGCAAACCCAAAGCCGGCAATCACCAGGTGATGAAGTATTCGCTGGTCAAACGCGAATCCTCGGCGCCGCCGCCGCGCGGCTGAAAACGCGCTTTCCCTTCCCCTGCATGCGGGAGAAGTTCCTTCCCCCGTTTACGGGGGAAGGTGCCCGACAGGGCGGATGGGGGCGCTGTCCCTTCTCCCGCTTGCGGGAGAAGGTGCCGACCCGCAGGCGCTGGAGCGCCTGCGGAACAGCGCAGCTGGCCCCACAGGGGTGAGCACCATGGATGGTGCGAATCAGGCGGAAGAGGGCGCTCTTGATTGGGGCTTTTACCGCAGGAACGAAAAGCCCCCCTTCAGCCCTTCGGGCAGCTTGAACTGATGCCATCCATGGCATCAGCCCTTCGGGCAGCGCTGCTGCTCAAGATGGCAATCCTGCCATCTTGTCCCCGCAAGCGGGGGAAGCAAGCGGTTGGGCTTTGCAGCGGCTTGGCAATACGCGCCGAAACGAAAAGCCACCCAACCGCGGCGACCGTCAGAACTTCACCACCTCCACCCAGTTCGCGTCCTGGCCGACGGGATAACGGCCGTTGAGTTTCAGCGCGCCGCTGGTGGGGTCGATGTCGAACACGGAGATGTGATCCGATTTCTCGCCCGAGCAGATCAGGTATTTGCCGTCGGGCGTGATGGCGAAGCCGCGCGGCTGCTTCTCGGTGGGGTAGGTGCCGACCAGGGTCAGGTCGCCGCTGGCCTGGTCGACCTTGAGCGCGCTCAGCACGCTGCTGGTGCGTTCGGAGGTGTAGAGGAACCTGCCATCCGGGGTGACATGGATATCGGCGGCCCAGATATCGTTGCTGGTGTCCGCGTGCGGCCGCTGCGCCGGCGTGGGGTTGCGCACGAAGCGCGGCGCGCCGGGTACCAGGGTGGTGTCGGCCGGCATGGCGCTGTTGACGGCCTGCTGGGTCAAGCGGCCGGTGGCGGGATCGAGCGCG
>JBIQMK010000376.1:0-2177 GCA_044463365.1 Rhodanobacter sp.
CCAGCCGGCGCGCATCCAGCAGGCTGGTGAACACCGTGGCGTCGCTCGACGCCAGCTCGCGGCAATGCGCCAGCTCGCGCACGGCGTGGCCCACTTTCAGGCCGATGTCCCACAACGTGGCAAAGAACTGCTCCAACGCGCGCAGCCGTGCCGGCTCGGGGGCGTCGACCAGCGCCAGCAGATCCACGTCCGAATACGGAAACAGCAGCCCCCGCCCGTAGCCGCCCACGGCGAACAGCGCCGCGTTGTCGACCTCGCCCAGGCAGGCGGTCCACACGTGGGCCACCATGCGGTCCACCGATTCGCTGCGCCGGCGCGCCAGCACGCTGGCATCCGCGCCGTCGCGGAAAGCCACCGTGAGGCCGCGATCCACATCGCCCAGCAATTGCCGCAGGGCACGGCGCGCATCGCTGGAAACACCCGAGCGTGGCACCGCCACGGGCAGGCGTGGCAACGGGGGAAGCGCAACACTCATCGGCGGGGTCCGGGGCGACGGAGAAAGGTCACCAGTCTGCCACGCCGCATCGGGCCCCGGGCATCGCACGCTGGCGACTCGCGCTCTTGCGAATCCCTATTCCCGAATCCCCAATCCCGGCTACTCAGGCATCCGGCCAAGGCGTCAGGATCTCGAAGCCGTCGTCGGTCACCGCAATGGTGTGTTCCCACTGCGCCGACAGCGAGTGATCCTTGGTCACCACGGTCCAGCCATCCGGCAGCTGGCGGGTCTGCGGCTTGCCGGCGTTGATCATCGGCTCGATGGTGAAGGTCATGCCCTTCTTCAGTTCCACGCCCGTGCCCGGCTTGCCGTAATGCAGCACCTGCGGCTCGTCGTGATAGATCTTGCCGATGCCATGGCCGCAATATTCCCTGACCACGCTGAAGCCGGCACCCTCGGCATGCTGCTGGATGGCATGCCCCACGTCGCCCAGGGTGGCGCCCGGACGCACCGCGCGGATGCCGCACATCATCGCCTCGAACGACGTGTCGACCAGCCGCTTGGCCAGCACCGACGGCGTGCCGGCGATGTACATGCGGCTGGTGTCGCCGTGCCAGCCGTCCTTGATCACGGTGACGTCGAGATTGACGATGTCGCCGTCCTTGAGCACCTTGCCCTCGTTCGGTATGCCATGGCAGATCACATGGTTGACCGAGGTGCACAGCGTTTTTGGAAAGCCGTGATAGCCCACGTTGGCCGGGATCGCCTTCTGCACGTTGACGATGTGCTCGTAGGCGCGGCGGTCCAGCTCCTCGGTGGTGACGCCCGGCTTGACGTGCTCGACCAGCATGGCCAGCACCTCGGCGGCCAGCTTGCCGGCGACACGCATGCCTTCGAGGTCTTCGGGGGATTTAAGGGTGATGGCCATGGCTTCCACTTTTCTGTGGCGGCAGCGCCCGGAACCCGGTGACTTGCCGCTCGGCCGGCGCACCGGCTACAATTTCGGAGTTTTGCTGATCTGACGTGGCTGTTTTGGCAGCCACCCAGCGCAAAGCGAACCGGGATTGTAACCCTCAGCGGTACAACACCCAAACCAACGCCACACACGCATCGGCACCGTCTTCGGGGTGCCGCGCCTCGCCCATCACGAACCGGGCGGTCGCGGTCGAAGCCGGGGATGCGTGGAGGTCCCAACCCCAGGTTCCCCTCAGGGGAGCCGACAATCGGAGTAATACCCCATGGCACAAGTCACCATGCGCCAGATGCTGGAAGCCGGCGTCCATTTCGGTCACCAGACCCGTTACTGGAACCCCAAGATGGCCCCCTACATCTTCGGCGCCCGCGGCAAGATCCACATCATCAACCTCGAAAAGACCCTGCCGCTGTTCACCGACGCGATGAATTTCCTGTCGGGCCTGGCGCAGAAGCGCGGCACCATTCTGTTCGTCGGCACCAAGCGTTCGGCCCGCGAGCCGTTGGCCGAAGAGGCCGCGCGCGCCGGCATGCCGTTCGTCACCTCGCGCTGGCTCGGCGGCATGCTGACCAACTTCCGCACCGTGAAGCAGTCCGTTTCGCGCCTGAAGGAGCTGGAAGCGGCCGAGACCGACGGTTCGTTCGACAAGCTGGTCAAGCACGAAGTGCTGGCCCGTCGCCGCGAGCGCGAGAAGCTGCAGGCCTCGCTGGGCGGCATCAAGGACATGAACCGCCTGCCCGACGCGCTGTTCGTGATCGACATCGGCCA
>JBIQMK010000377.1:0-2165 GCA_044463365.1 Rhodanobacter sp.
GCTACGTGAACCTGGGCAAGCTCACGGATGATTACACCAGCAACAATGGCGGCTATTCGTCGAACATGTCGGTCGAGACGTCGGGCCTGTTTGCCGGCGCCAAGGTGAAGTATCACTTTGCCGACGTCTGGTACGTCTCCGCGCGCGCCGGTGCGTTTCAGTCGCACGTCAAGTTGCGCGACCACGACGGTTCGCCCGAGGGCGGCAGTTTCAGCGCCAGCAGTACGAATGGCAGCTGGTATGCAGGTGCAGGCGTCGGCTACGAGCTGACGCCCGAGTTCAGCCTGGGGTTGAGCTACGACAACTACCGCAGCAAGGCTGGTATCGACGAATTCAACACGGCGATGTTCGCCCTGTCGGCGGAATACCGCTTCTGATCGCTGCTGATCCGAGCGAGTAGCAAGACGGTAGCGCCGTCGAAGCCGAGGCTTTCAAGTCGACGGCTTCGGCGGCGCTCCGTTTGTTTGTGCGGGTAGAAATAATCCGCCCGGTGGTCGGTGAAGCACCGGGTTGGATCTCCGCCATTCATGAATCGGGGACAACCTGCACGTTCGCAGGTCGTGTCTCCCGAGGAGGTGCAACCATGAAGGTTGTGGTGGTGTCCGTCGGTCGCCCGCACGCATGGCTTCCGCGGCCGCCGGGCGGCGGCGCTCGGGAACGGCCTACGCCTGCGGCATCGGGGCCGGCTCCCGCTCGGGTTGCTCGCGATGGATTCGCGTATAGACACCCTCCATGACGAGGACGTACGTCGCGCCGCCGTCGAACGAGCTTTCGAGCCGCATTGCGTAGGTGTCGTCGTCGATGAAGGTGTACGTGTGGCGGCTTTGCCCGCGCGGCGAGGTGCGGATGAAGGCAAGGTCGTGGCCGTCCCACGTTCCCTGCGCCGGTTCCTGCGGGACAAAGCCGAGGCTATCGAACCAGAACAGATTGTAGTCCGCGGCTTCGGCATGGCGGGCGAAGATGGCGTGCGCCTGGAGCCAGGTTTTTCCGTCGCGCTCGGCCTCGTAATCCTGCACGAAAGCCTTGCCGTCAAGCGCCTCGCGACAGGCCACCTGCGCCCGCGCCGGGCCGCCGGCACCCCATTGGGATGGCTGGATCGTTTCCCTGCCGCGCCAGTGGCCGACGAGTTTGTGCAGCGGGTTCGAGCTTGTGTCCGGCATGGCTTGTGTCCGTGGCGCGGGTCGAGGCGTTGCGGCGTCACCCGGCCGGGGCGTCCGCCGTGGCGAGCCGGGCGGCCGCGCTCAGCACGGCCAGTACGGAGGCGGTGGTGGCGTCCGGGTGCAGGCCCACGCCGAAACGCGATCCGGCGATGCCGGCTCGGGCCATCTCCACGATGGCGAGTGCCGCGTTGCCCGCCTCGGCGCTGGGACCGCGTGCTTCGCAACTGTCGATGCGCAGCGGCATGCCAAGCGCGGCCAGCGTGGCGGCGGTGGGGTCGTTGCCCGCCGCCCGGTACGTTTTCAGCACCCCATCGGTGTCGGCCAATTGCAGTTCGATGCCCTGGCCTTCGGGCGCGTCGAAGCATTGGTGGGTGCGGTAGATGAAGCCGGGCCGCTGCCGCGATGGCGCCAGGTACGTCTGCTCGAACAGTTCCCAGATCTGCGCGCTGCTCAACTCGGTCTCGCTGGCGTCGGCCAGGGCCTGCACGATGGCGCTGAATTCGACCTGCATGCGGCGCGGCATGACGATGCCGTGGTCGCGCTGCAGCAGGTAGCTGATGCCGCCTTTGCCCGACTGGCTGTTGACCCGCACGATGCTGTCGTAGGTGCGGCCAAGGTCCTTCGGATCGATGGGCAGATAGGGCACGCGCCAGGGCGCATCGTCCTTCTGTGCCGCGAAGCCCTTGGCAATCGCGTCCTGGTGCGAGCCGGAGAACGCGGTGAACACCAGGTCGCCCACGTACGGATGGCGCGGGTGGATCGGCAGGGCGGTGCTTTCCTCGGCGATGCGGGCGACGGCCGCGATGTCGGAGAAATCCAGCCCCGGGGAAATGCCCTGCGTGTAGAGATTCAGCGCCAACGTCACCACGTCCACGTTGCCGCTGCGCTCGCCGTTGCCGAACAGGCAGCCTTCCACCCGCTGCGCGCCGGCCATCATGGCCAGCTCGGCGCAGGCGACGCCGGTGCCGCGGTCGTTGTGCGGGTGCACCGAAAGCACGATGTGCT
>JBIQMK010000378.1:0-2163 GCA_044463365.1 Rhodanobacter sp.
CGACTGCGCCATGCCCGCGATCATGATGCTGCCGATCGCCACCACCGTGGCCGGCGAGGAGCCGGACACCGCGGCGAACAGCGCGCACGCGAGCAACGTGGCCATCGCGAGGCCGCCGCGAAAGTGCCCCACGAGCGCGTTCGCGAACGCGATCATGCGCCGCGCCACACCGCCCGTGGTGAGGAAGTTGCCCGCCAGGATGAAGAACGGGATCGCCATGATTTCGAAGTTCTCGATGCCGGTGAACAGCTTCAGCGCCACCGCGGTGACCGGCACCTCGGTCATCGTGAACAGGAAGGTCAGTACCGTCAGGCCGAGCGAGATCGAGATCGGCATGCCGGTCAGCATCAACGCGAACAGCAGGATAAAGATGATGATGGCGTTCATGCTTTTTCTCCCGCGGTTTCTTCTTCCAGGCCTTCGACGTGGCCGTGGTCATGCTTGGGCAGGGCGCCGGTCTTGACGAATACCCAGGCCACCTGCAGGAAGCGGAAGCACATCAGGTAGGAGCCGAGCGGCACCGCCAGGTAGACAATCCACATCGGGATTTCCAGGTCGGCCGAATGGGTGTCGGTGAACGACAGGTTGTAGACGAAGTACGAGCCGAGCGTGCCGATGATGCCGGTGAACAATGCGCCGGCCAGCAGGCCAAAGACGATGAACTTGCCGCGCAGCGGCGTATCCATGCGGTTGATCAGCACGTCGACGCCGACGTGGATGCCGGTGCGCACGCCGTAGGCGGCGCCGAACTTGGCCATCCACACGAACATGTAGATGCACAGTTCCTGTGCCCAGCTGGTGTTGAGCTGGATCAGCTCATCCTGCAGCCAGTGAATCTCAATGCCGGAGGCATAGCGATGCACGACGGCCACGAACACCACCAGTGTGGCCGCGCCCATCAGGAACGCGATCAGCCATTCTTCCAAATGATCGAGAACTTTCATGAGTCCCTCTGTTTAAAAAAGGCCGGTTCGCACCGGCCTTTCTCGATTGCGGATCTCCGTTGCCGGAGCGTGGATCAGAAGCCGAGCGCCTTCGATTCCTTGTTGACGGCTTCGATCAGATCCTTGCCGATGCGGCTTTCCATCTGCTTCTGCACCGGTGCCAGCGCCTTGCGCCATTCGGCCTTCTCGGCGTCGGTCAGGTTGTAGACGGTGGTCTTGCCGGTCTTCTTGACGGCGTCCATCGACGCATCGTTTTCCTGCTGCGCGATGGCGTTGGCGTACTTGGTGGCGTCCTTCATCGCGCCTTCCAGCGCGGTGCGGACATCAGCCGGCAGGCCGTCCCAGAACTTCTTGTTGACGATCACCGCGTAGCCCAGGTAGCCGTGGTTGGACATCGTCACGTGGCTCTGCACTTCGTTCATCTTCTGCGTGTACAGGTTCGACGGCGGGTTCTCGGTGCCGTCGACGACGCCGGTCTGCAGCGCCTGATAGACCTCGGAGAACGCCATCACCTGCGGGTTGGCGCCGAGCGCGCGCATCTGGGCGTCGAGCACCTTGGACGACTGGATGCGCATCTTCAGGCCCTTGAAGTCGGCCGGATGGTGCAGCGGCTTGTTGGCCGACATCACCTTGAAGCCGTTATCCCAGTAGGCCAGACCGGTGATGCCCTTCGATTCCAGCTTCTGGAACAGGCCCTTGCCGATCGGACCTTCGGTGACGCGGTACAGCACGTCCTTGCTCGGGAAGATGTACGGCAGGTCGAACACTTCGAATTCCTTGACGCCGAGCGGACCGAACTTGGCCAGCGACGGCGCCAGCATCTGCACTGCGCCCAGCTGCAGCGCTTCCATTTCTTCCTTGTCCTTGTACAGCGTGCTGTTCGGGTAGACCTCGACCTTGACGCGGCCGTTGGTGGCCTTCTCGGCCAGTTCCTTGAAGCGCTCGGCACCCTTGCCCTTCGGCGTGTCGGTCGCCACCACGTGGCTGAACTTGATGACGATCGGTGCCTGCGCATAGGCGATCGGGGTAATCAGCGCGGCAGCGGACATGGCCAGCAGCATGGTCTTCAGTTTCATGCGTGTCTCCTCAGGAATGAACGTGAATAGGTTGATATGACCCGAGGCGTATTCTGCTCAACGGCGATTCACCCCGGCAACTGTGGATAACCACAATCGGCGCGGCGCTCGGTTACACTGCGCGTCATGTCCTCCGCCCCTCC
>JBIQMK010000379.1:0-2151 GCA_044463365.1 Rhodanobacter sp.
CCGGCCAAGGCGTGACGCGGGTTCAGCTATCGGCGGGGCGCGGCAGGCCGAACCACTCCTCCAGCTTGCCCAGCAGGCGCTCCAGCTCCAGCGTCAGCAGGGCGAAACTGGCGTCCATCTCGGCGTGGGCGTCCTGCTGGCTGTCGCCCAGCTCGTCCATCACCACGTCCAGGAATTTCAGCTTGCGGATGACCAGATCCTCGCCCAGCACGAAGCTGATGCGGTCGTCGAAGGTCAGCCCCAGCATGAACACCTGCTTGCCGTTGCGCAGGTGCTCCTTCACTTCCTCGGCGTCCAGCTCCTGCCGGCGGCAGCGGGCGATGGCGCCGGTGGCGGTGGCCGGGTCGCGCAGTTCGCACTCGTCGCCCAGCGCCAGGCCGGCCGGCAGGTTGCCGGTGGAGAGCCAGTCGGTCATCAGCACGCGCGGACCTTCCTCCGGCGCCAGCGGCACGGCGGGGAAGCTGCCCAATGCCTCGCGGATCTGGGTCAGCGCGTTCTCGGCCGATTTGCGGCTGGAGGTGTCGAGCACCAGCCAGCCGTTTTTCTTGTCCACATAGGCGGCCATGCGCGAGTTGCGCACGAAGGCGCGCGGCAGCAGTTCGGTGAGCAGATCCTCCTTGATCCGCTTGCGCTCGCGGCCGCCGACCTTGCGGCCCTCTTCCTCGGCGATCTTCTGCACCTTGCGCTGCAGCTCGTCATTGATCACCGCGGCCGGCAGCAACTTGTCCTCGCCGCCCACGGTGACCAGGGTGCATTGCTTGACGCTGTGCGTCAGCGGCTCGCCCTCGCCGCGGCCCACCGGCGGCACGAAGCCGCGGGTGAACATCTCCAGCGGGCCGCAGGGGCGCAGGCGATGCTCGGCCAAGGCGTCGTCGAGGCGGTCGAGATCGGTGGCGACGGCGGGCGAAAAACGGAACAGCGTGAGATTGCGGAAAAACATTCAATGTCCGGATCGGTGCGGCCGACGGCCGCGGGCGATTGTCTGGGTTCGCGTTGACGTTGTAGGAGCGACTTCAGTCGCGATGCTTTTTTCGGCGCAGGCCGAGAGCGTCGCGGCTGAAGCCGCTCCTACAAGGGGTATGGCGAGATTTCAGCTGACGGCAGCGATCGCCGCCACCACGGCATCCAGGTTCGCCTTGTTCAGCGCGGCCACGCAGATGCGGCCGCTGGTCAGCGCGTAAATGGCGAAATCCTCGCGCAGGCGCTCGACCTGGGCCTTGCTCAAGCCCGAGTACGAGAACATGCCGGCCTGCCGGTTGATGAAGTCGAACTGCGGCAGGCCCGCCGCCGCCAGGCCATCGACCAGGCCGGCGCGCATTTCGTGGATGCGCGTGCGCATGCCGCCCAGCTCGTCTTCCCACGACGCACGCAGCTCGGGGTTGCCCAGCACGCCGGCCACCAGGTACGCGCCGTGGGCGGAAGGGCTGGAGTAGATCGAGCGGATGGTGGTCTTGATGCGCGACAGCACCCGCGCGGCCTCGTCGCGGTCACGGCCGACCATGCTGATCGCGCCCACGCGCTCGCCGTACAGCGAGAACGACTTGGAGTACGAGTTGGCCACCACGAACGCCTCGATACCGGACGCGGCCAGCAGCCGGATCGCGGTGGCGTCGGCGTCCAGGCCCTTGTCGAAACCCTGGTAGGCGGCGTCGACGAAGGGCAGTAGCTGGCGCTCCTTCATCAGCTCGATCGCCTGCTGCCACTGCGCGGCGTCCAGATCCACGCCGGTGGGGTTGTGGCAGCACGCGTGCAGCAATACCACGGTGCCCGGCTCCAGCTTGCCCAGGTCCTCCAGCATGCCGGCGAAATCCAGGCCGTGGGTTTCCTTGTCGTAATAGCGGTATTCCAGCAGCTCGAACCCGGCGGTGCGGAACACCACGTGATGGTTGCCCCAGCTGGGGTTGCTGATCGCGACCTTCGCGTTTGCACCGGCCACCTGCCTGAGCAGGTCCGCCGCCACGCGCAGCGCGGCGCTGCCGCCGATGGTCTGCGCGGTGGCCACGCGGCCGGCCGCCAGCAGCGGCGACCGTTCGCCGAACACCAGCTGCTGGGTCAGCCGGTTGTACGCGGCGAGGCCGTCGATCGGCAGGTAGCCGCGCGGCTTCGCCGCCGCAGCCAGCGCCAGCTCCACCTCGTGCACGGTGGGCAGCA
>JBIQMK010000380.1:0-2141 GCA_044463365.1 Rhodanobacter sp.
CGATTGCGCGAACACCAGCGTCTTCAGGCCCGACTTGATCGCCAGCCGCGCGATGCGGTTGGTCTGCGAACGTGCCGAGGCGCGCAGGCCCAGGTCGGGATTCACCACCGGTGGGTTCCACAGCAGCACGTGCTTCTCGCCGGCCGGTGCGCCGTTTTCAACGATGGCGGTGACGGCGTCCTCGATCAGCGCCTCGGCGTGTTGCTGCGGGTTGCCGATGGTGGCCGAGCACAGGATGAATTGCGGGGTGACACCGTAGAACGCGCACACGCGTTTCAGCCGGCGGATCACGTTGGCCACATGCGAGCCGAACACGCCGCGGTACGTGTGCACCTCATCGATCACCACGTAGCGCAGGTTCTCGAAGAACTGCGCCCACTTGGTGTGATGCGGCAGGATCGCCTGGTGCAGCATGTCCGGGTTGCTGACCACGATGTCGCCATGCAGGCGGATCGCCTGGCGCGCGTCGCCGGGCGTGTCGCCGTCGAACGTGAAGGCCTTCACGCCCAGCTCGCCGGCGTTGTTCAACTCCAGCAGCTCGGCCACCTGGTCCTGCGCCAGCGCCTTGGTGGGAAACAGGTACAGCGCCTTGGCGTGCTGCTGCATCGCCGCGCTGATCACCGGCAGCGTGTAGCACAGCGACTTGCCCGACGCGGTAGGCGTGGCCACCGCCACGTGCGCGCCGGTTTGGGTGGCGGGCCAGGCCTCGGCCTGGTGGCTGTAGAGCTGGTTCACGCCACGCTGGCGCAATGCCTGTGCCAGGGCCGGTGGAAGGTCGGCTGGCAGCGGCGCGGAGCGGCCTTCCTGCGCGGGCACCACGAACGCGCCGGTGATGCGCGCGCCGTAGCGTTTGTTGAGCCGCTGCGCCAGCGAACGGCCATCGCCGGGGCTGCGCAGCACCAGTTCGTCGGCGGCGTGGTAACGGTCGGGCAGGGCATTCATCGGCGGATCTCGGCGGGCAGGGCGGCATGACAGCAAGGGAAGGTCTCATCCGGTGAGATCACGCGGGGCAACACTCCGCCACGCGACGACGTTCATCTTTCCTTCTTCATTTTCACCACAAAAGGTGAAAAGATACCAGCCATGACCCTGCAGCTCACCGCCCGCCAATCCAACATCCTGGATTTCATCCGCGACCGCCTCGACCACACCGGCCAGGCGCCCACGCTGGAGGAGATCGGCCAGGCGATGGGGTTGGCCAACGTCAGCGCCGTGCTGAAACACGTGCGCTCGCTGGAGGCCAAGGGGCGGCTGCAGATCGAGCCGAACCGCTCGCGCGGCATCCGCCTCGTGACCTCGGCCGATCCGCTGGACGCGGACACCATGGAACTGCCGCTGGTGGGCCGCATCGCCGCCGGCGAACCGCTGTTTTCCGATGCACGGGTGGAGCGCACGCTGCGCGTGTCCAGCTGGCTGTTCCGGCTGAAGCCCGATTACCTGGTGCGCGTGGTCGGCGATTCGATGCGCGACGAAGGCATTCTCGACCAGGACATCGTGGGCGTGCACGCCACGCCGGTGGCGCGCCACGGCCAGGTGGTGGCGGCACGATTGGGCGGCGACCGTTTCACCATCAAGCGGTTGTACTGGCAGGGCGACGTGATCCGGCTGCTGCCGAACAGCCCGGGTTACCAGCCGATCGACCCCGACCCCACCGAGGATTTCGCCATCGAAGGTCTGTTCGCGGGCCTGCTGAGGGGCAGCTGATGGGCGCCGTGGTGGCCTTGTCCACGCTGCTGGATGCGCAGCAGGTCTGGCGCGGGCGGGCGGCGCCGCTGCCGGCAGGCGAGCAGCCCACCGGTTGGGCCGCGCTCGATGCCGCGTTGCCGGCCGGTGGCTGGCCGCCAGCCGCGCTGTCGGAAATCCTGCTGCCCGCCGATGGCGTGGGCGAATTGCGGCTGGTGTTGCCCAGTCTGGCGCGCCTCACCCAGGGCGGGCGGACGGTGGTGATCGTGGCGCCGCCGTACCTGCCTTGCGTGGCCGGCTGGCAGCAGCAGGGCGTGGACATGCGCCGGGTGGACATCGTCGCCGCGGGCGACAGCGACGTGGCCTGGGCGATGGAGCAATGCCTGCGTTCGGGCAGTTGCGCGGCGGTGCTGGCGTGGCCGCGCCAGGCCGACGACCGCACGCTGCGGCGGCTGCAG
>JBIQMK010000381.1:0-2123 GCA_044463365.1 Rhodanobacter sp.
GCTGGTGCTGACGATCATCTCGGTCGCCGCGGTGAACGGCGGCATGAAGGACCGCACCGGCAACAACTACGTCAACGAACTGGCCGGCAACGGCATCTACCAGTTCTTCAACGCGTTCCGCAGCAGCCATCTCGACTACGCGAAGTTCTACCGCACCCTGCCGGAGGACCAGGCGTTCCGCCGCGTACGCGCGATGCTGAAGACGCCCGACGCCACCTACGTCAACGACGATCCGCGCGACCTCACCCGCGCGATCCGCCATGCCGGGCCGGAGCGGCATCTCAACGTGGTGCTGATCAGCGTGGAGAGCCTGTCCGGCGATTACCTGGGCACGTTCGGCAACCGGGAAGGCATCACCCCGTACCTCGATTCGCTGGTCGACCAGAGCATGTTCTTCGACAACCTCTACGCCAACGGCACGCGCACCGTGCGCGGGCTGGAAGCGTTGTCGCTGTCGGTGCCGCCCACGCCAGGCGACTCGCTGCTGAAGGAAAAGAACAACGAAAACCTGTTCTCGCTGGCGGACATCTTCAACGACCGCGGCTACCAGTCCGACTTCGTCTACGGCGGTTACGGCGAGTTCGACAACATGAATTATTTCTTCGGCCACAACGGTTATCGCACGGTCGACCGGCGCGACATCCCGAAGAGCGCCACGATCCACAGCGAGAACGTGTGGGGCGTGGCGGACGAGGATCTGTACACGCTGGCGCTGGGCCAGATGGACCAGATCCACGCGGCGGGAAAACCCTTCTTCCTGCACATCATGACCACCTCCAACCACCGCCCGTACACCTTCCCGGAAGGTCGCGTGAAGCAGGCGGAACACACACGCGCCGGCGCGGTGGCGTACACCGACTGGTCGATCGGTGATTTCATCAAGCGCGCCCGGGCGGAGCCGTATTTCAACGACACCGTGTTCGTGATCACCGCCGACCACTGCGCCTCCAGCGCAGGCAAGACCAGCGTGCCGGTGAACCGCTACCACATCCCGCTGTGGATCTACGCGCCGGCACACATCAAGCCGCGGCGGGTCGAGCGGCTGACCAGCCAGATCGACATCGCGCCCACGCTGCTGGGCCTGCTCGACTTCAGCTACCGCTCGCGCTTCTTCGGTTACGACGTGTTCCAGTTGGAACCGGGCCGCGAACGCGCCTTCCCGGCGACCTACGAGAAGCTGGGCTATCTGCACCACGACGTGCTCACCGTGCTGGAGCCCGGCCGCAAGCTGGAGCAGATGAAGCCGGACTACGCCACCGGCGATGCCACGGCGATCACGCCCCGGGACCAGGACCAGATCGCCCAGACGATCGCCTACTACCAGGTGGCCAGCGACCTGTTCAAACGCGGCGAGCTGGTGCGCCGGCCGGACGACGCCACGCCGGTAGCGCCGCTGCCGGCGCCAGCCACCGCGGCTCCCGCATCGGCAGGCAGCAGCGGCGGGCCATGATGCAGCGCATGGCGGCGGTGAGCCGTCAACCGCCGCGTCGGCGCTCGAAGCTTGCCTCGATACCCGCCAACACGCGGGCCAGCGGCGTGCGCAGCAACAGCAGCGCGAGCAGGATGCCGAGGACATCCGCCGCCACGTCCCAGGCGCTGGCGTCGCGCGGCGGGTCCAGCCATTGCGCGAATTCGATGAACACGCCGAACAGGAGGCAACCGAGCACGATCCAGCGGCGGGCGCGGCGGCTGCGATAGACATTGCCCCACCAGCCCGTCAGGCCGCAGAAGGTGCTGGCGTGCAGCAGCTTGTCGCCATAGGTAAACGACAAGGTGATGCTCGGGTCCGGTGTCAGCGCCATCCAGATCACGAACAGCATGATTGCGCCGCCAAGCGCTACCCAGCTGCGGTGCCAGCGCAATCGCGTGGTCGTCTGGACGCTCATCGCGTGTTCAAAGCCGACCGCCCTGGTCAGCCGCCATCAGCTCGGCCGGCAGCGCCAGCGTGTCGAGGCCGCGTGCCAGCAGCATCGCCTGGAAACGCTCGCCCATCTGGTCGGGCAGCATCAGCTTCCTGGCCTCCTGCGCCAGCCGGTAGCGACCGTGTTCATCCGCCGGCTGCATCCCTTCGAACACCTGCTGCAAGCCCGCGCCGATCAGGAACTGCGCCTGCGGCATGTACG
>JBIQMK010000382.1:0-2079 GCA_044463365.1 Rhodanobacter sp.
TGTTCGACGACCGCCTGCGACGCGAGGCGCTGTCGCTGCTGGACATGGAGGGCGACCTGCGGCATGCGCTGATCCGCAACGAATTCGTGCCGTACTACCAGCCCATCGTGTCGCTGGCCGACGGCCGCACCATCGGCTACGAGGCGCTGCTGCGCTGGAACCATCCCGAACGCGGGCTGCTGCTGCCCGCCGATTTCCTGCTGATCGCCGAGGAAACCGGCTGCGTCGAGCTCATCGACTGGCAGATTTTCGAGCAGGCCTGTGCGCAGGCCCATCGCCTGGTGGGCGAACACGGCTTCATCAGCATCAACGTTTCGGGCCGGCATTTCCGCACGGCGGACATGGACCAGCGCCTGCTGGCGCTGTTCGAGCGGTACAAGGTTCCCACCTCGCACATCCGCATCGAAGTCACCGAGCACACGCTGCTGGAGAATCCGGCCCAGGTCAAACGCATGCTGCAGAACCTGCGCAACCACGGCGCCGGCATCGCGCTGGACGACTTCGGCACCGGCTACTCCTCGCTGAGCTACCTGCACCAGTACCCGTTCGCCACGCTGAAGATCGATCGCTCGTTCATCACCGCGCTGCCTGCCGATGGCGAGGAAACCCAGGGCCTTGCCGTGGTGCGCGCGATCCAGGCCCTGGCCGATTCGCTGCACATGCAGGTGATCGCCGAAGGCATCGAGGAAGAATCGCAGCGCCAGGCGCTGCTCAAGATCGGCTGTCGTTATGCGCAGGGCTTCTTGTTTGCGCGGCCCAAGCCGGCCGACGCCTGGAAGTCGCTGCAGGCGCCGCCCAACTGACCACGGCCGTCATCGCGGCGGCTGTCACTGGGGCGTTTGCGACTGTCCGGGTGCCGCGCTTTCGCTGAGCAGATGTTCGGCATCGATGCGGTCGAAATGGTACTGCTGGGCGCAGAACTCGCAGATCACCTCGATTTCGCCATCGCGTGCGGCCAGCGCCGCTTCCACTTCGTCACGGCCGAGCGAGCGCAGCATCGCGCTCACCCGTTCGCGGCTGCAGGTGCAACCGAAAGCCAGCGGACGCGGCTCGAACAGGCGCACGGACTCCTCGTGGAAAAGCCGGTACAGCAGTTGCTCCGGCGCCGTGGCCAGCATTTCCGCACTGCCGAGCGTGGCGGTGAGATGGGCTACCCGATTCCAGGCGTCGTCGTCGTGTGCGGCATCGCGACCGCCCTCGTCAGGCAGCTTCTGCAACATCAGACCCACGGCGTGTTCGCCATCGGCGGCCAGCACGATCCGGGCCGGCAACTGTTCGGACTGGACGAAGTAGTTCTCCAGCACACCGGCCAGATCCGCATGCTGCAGCGCCACCAGGCCCTGGTAGCGCTGGCCGCGCTCGACGCTGCCGATGGTGATGGCCAGCACCGCTTCGCTCAGTGCGTCCAGCGCCAGCGTGGGTGGCAGCGGCTCGGTCCACCGGGCCAGACCGCGCAAGCGTCCCTGGTCGGTGCATTCGGCAAACAGCAGGCGCAAGGCATCCTGGCTTTTCAGCTCGATCGACAAGGCACCGTCAAGTTTTATGTTGCCGGTCAACAGCGCGCTGGCCGCCAGCGTCTGGCCCAGCAACCCGCGCAGCGGCGCCGGGTAATCGGCACGCGCGGCCACCTCGCGCCAGGCCGATCCCAGCCGCACCAGCACGCCGCGTATGCCGGCGCGCTCAAGCAGAAAACGGTGGAGCACGTCGTCAGTGAATGGGGTATCCATGGATGGTGCGTCTCTGGCGGTCAAGCGCCTCAGATGGGGGCGCCAGCGTGCAGGGGCAACGTCCGTATACTGAATGGAACCGGTTTTCGCGTGGCGTTCCGGGGAATGTCGACGCTGCCGCGCTTCGCTTGCTGCAACTGACCGCTCCGACTTCGGGTTCCGCCAACCGCATGCACAAGATGTTTCATCGCCCGTCACTGAAGACATGGCTGCGCTGGCTGGCGCTGTTCGGAGCGGGCTGCGTCGCGCTCAGCTGGCTGGCGGTCCTGCTTTTGCGCTTCGTCCCGCCATGGACGTCGGCAATGATGCTGGAACGTCGGGTGGGCGCCTGGCTGCATGGCGAAAAAAATTT
>JBIQMK010000383.1:0-2064 GCA_044463365.1 Rhodanobacter sp.
TGGTGCGGGCGGGACGGCGGTGTCCCAGCGAACGCCAGCTCCGCCATTCCATCAGCCCCGTCACCATCGCCAACCCCAGCAACAGCGCCAGCCATGGCATGCCCAGGAACGGCGAGCCCTGCTGGCCCTGCGCGACCGTGACAGCCCACAGGCACAGGCCGCCGGCATAGCCGGCGAAGAGCAGCCGGCGCACCGGAAACAGCGATGAGGGCGACGGCGCCGGTCGCAGCCAGCGGCGACGATGGTCGTAATGGTTGTAGGCGAGGCTGGCCAGGCTGCAAAGCGCCAGCGCCGCCCCGGCCAGCCGGGTTGCCCAGAAATCGTTGTCGCCCCGGGCCAGGCCGGCCACGCCAAGCATCGGCAGGTAGGTGACAAAGGCCAGCAGCGCCGCCCGCGTGGGTCGGCTGTCGCGATACGGCTGCCAGCCGTACCAGTCGTGCGTGGCGCCGCGTCCGGGCAGGCAGGCCAGCACCAGGCCGAACCCGGCCAGCAGCAAGCCCGCGGCCAGCGGAACCAGCGTGCCGCTGCGGCCATCCGGCCGCCCCAGCACCAACGCCATCCCCAACCAGGCCCACAGGCCGTAACCGCTGGTCGCCAGCACGCGCCAGAACGGCGCGGCCACATGCGTAACCGCCCGCGCGGCATGGATACCGTTCGCGTCGTTGGCCGGCGCGGCGTCGGACGAGGAGGGGATCGGTGGCATGGACGAAAAATCGGTCAAGGCATCGAGCCTCAAGGATACGGCATGCGTACCGGCGTGTCCCGGCGACCGCATTACACACGCCGCCCGTGCTACAACGCCTGCATTCCAACCCAGCCCGGACACGCGTCATGGACCGCTACGAACGCATACTCACCCTCCATCGCCTGCTGAAATCAGCGCACTATCCGATCCCGTTGCCGCGCTTGCTGGGCGAGCTGGAATGCTCGCGCGCCACGCTGTATCGCGACGTGGCGTTTCTGCGCGACGCGCTGGGCGCGCCGATCGAAAGCGCCGGCGGCGAATCGGCCGCGTTCCGCTACGCGCTGGGCGAAGGCGAGCGTTTCGAACTGCCGGGCCTGTGGCTCACCTCCGACGAGCTGGCCGCGTTGCTGGCCTTGAACGAGTTGATGGGCCGCAGCGGGCCGGGCGTGCTGGCCGGCGCGCTGGCGCCGTTCAAGGCGCGCATCGAGGGGCTGCTCTCCGACCAGGGCAGCGGCACCGCCTTGCCGCTGGAGCGCATCCGGGTGATCCCCTGGGGCGAGCGCCGGCTCGATCAGCAGGTGTTCCGCACCGTGGCGGGTGCCGTGCTGCGGCGGCGGCAACTGCGCTTCCGCTACCGCGCGCGCACTACCAATGCGGACAGCCACCGCACCGTATCGCCGCAACGGCTGACCCACTACCGCGACAACTGGTACCTCGACGTGTGGGACCACGACCGCGAGGCGCTGCGCAGCTTCGCGGTGGACCGCATCGCCGAGCCGCAGGCGCTGGAGCAGACGGCCATCGATGTCAGCGAGACCGACCTCAACGACCTGCTGGCCTCCAGTTACGGCATCTTCGCCGGCAAGCCCAAGGCCTGGGCCACGCTGCGCTTCTCCGCCCACGCCGCCCGCTGGGTCGCCGACGAGCACTGGCACTCGCAACAAAAAGGCGAATGGCTGCCGGACGGCCGCTACGAGTTGAAAGTGCCGTACTCCAACTCGAAGGAACTGCTGATGGACGTCCTGAAATACGGCCCCGACGCGGAAGTCGTGGCGCCACTGTCGCTGCGCGAGGAAATGAAGATCCTGCTGCAGCTGGCCCTGGGCGGATACGCCCAGGCATAGATGAAATCCCGCCTCGGCGACCAACCTCATCCCGACCGGCGGCACGAAGAAGCGAACCTGCGCGGCACGATTGCCTCCTCTCCCTTCGGGAGAGGATTGAGGTGAGGGTTCGGTGCTTGCCACAAGGCTGGTCGAAGGCACGCTTCGACAAAAGTGCGAGGCGGCGTGTCCCCTCTCCCCAACCCTCTCCCCAACCGGAGAGGGGGCAAAAGCAAAGAGCGCGCTGCCTTATTGAGGGGGATGAAACGGTCAGTA
>JBIQMK010000384.1:0-684 GCA_044463365.1 Rhodanobacter sp.
ACAGCTGCACGGCAGAGAGATCGTTCGCCTCGATCCAGCAGCCGCCTTCATCGATCAGCCGTTGCAGCACGCCCAGCTCGGATTCGGCCTCGATCAATGCCAGCGACGACAGCACGACCTGCTTGCCGCTTTCAGCCAGCTCCGCGGCCAGCGCGATCCAGTCGCGCGTGCCCAGCTCGCGGCGCTTGCTGCACACCGTCTCGCCCAGGTAGATGATGTCCAGTGGCCAGCCGGCGGCTTCGCGGTAGAACGCCAGCGTGCGTTCGCGTGGCCAGAAATATTGCAGCGGGCCCAGGCTCAGTTTCATCGTCGTCATCGGTTCAATGCCAGGAGCGGTGATAGGGGCCGAGCGTGGTCTGGTGACCCTCGGCGTGCCGGGACAGTGACGATTGCCACTCCGGCTGCAGTTTCCACGCGGCGGGCGCGGCGCGGTGGCGGTCCAGCGCCTCGCGCCAGGTGCGGGTAACGGATGCCACATAGGCGACGCCGCGTTGGCGGCCTTCGATCTTCAGCGCGGCGACACCTGCCTGCGCCAGGCGCGGCAGCAGCTCCAGCGTGTTGAGGCTGGTGGGTTCCTCCAGCGCGTGGAAAATCTCGCCGCCGACGTCGAAGCGGCCCTTGCACACGGTCGGGTAGCCGGCCGGTTCGGCGGGTTCGAACTTGTCCATCAGCACCTGGTTCAGG
>JBIQMK010000384.1:694-2026 GCA_044463365.1 Rhodanobacter sp.
GGCCGTCGTCGTGCTCTTCCCAGCGCACGAAACTGGCGGGCGAGCACACGCCGTGCCGGTTCGGCGAGGCGCCGGTGACATAGCTGGAGAGCTGGCAGCGGCCCTCGACCATGATGCAGAGGCTGCCGAATGCGAACACCTCGATCGGCACCGGCGAGCCTTCGCACAGGCGCTCCACCTGCTGGATCGACAGCACCCGCGGCAGCACCGCGCGACTGATGCCGAAGCGCTCGTGCGCGTAACGCAGTGCCGGCGCGGTGGTGGCCGAACCCTGTACGGACAGATGCCGTTTCATCGTCGGATGCCTGCGCGTGGCGTAATCGAGCACCGCCATCTCGGCCGCGATGATCGCGTCGCAACCGAACTCCGCCGCCTTGTCCACCGCCGTGTACCACTGTTGCAGCCGCGCACTGTCGGGGTAGGTGTTCAACGCCAGGTACACCTGCCGGCCGCGCTGGTGCGCATAGGCGATGCCCGCGCGCAGTTCCTCGTCGCTGAAGTTGAGGCCGGGGAAGGCCCGCGCATTGGTCTGGTCGCGGAAACCCGCGTAGACCGCATCGGCGCCGGCATCGATCGCCGCTTGCAGCGCAGGCAGGTTGCCGGCAGGACAGACCAGTTGCATAAGCACCTCGAAGGATGGATGGGGCAGGCATCGTGGCGGTCGTCGCCGATGGCTGCGTTGACGTGGGTCAGCTCTGCGGTGATCGCTGCCGCGTGGACGGGCGATGCCAAACACGCGGCCACACTTAACCAGGAGGCTCATTCGATTGAAGCGCCCGCCACAATGCATCCACGCGCGCTTCCACCGAGGCATCCGGCACGATCGGCCGGCTCCATGTTCGGGTGGTTTCGGACGGCCATTTGTTGGTAGCGTCAATGCCCAGCTTGGAGCCGAGTCCGGCCACCGGGCTGGCGAAGTCGAGGTAGTCGATGGGGGTGTTCTCCACCAGCATCGCATCGCGCGCCGGGTCCACCCGCGTCGACACCGCCCAGATCACCTGCGACCAGTCGCGCACATCGATGTCGTCATCCACCACGATCACGAACTTGGTGTAGGTGAACTGGCGCAGGTACGACCACACGCCCATCATGATGCGTCGCGCATGGCCGGCGTACTGCTTGCGGATGCTGACCACGGCAATGCGGTACGAGCACGCCTCCGGCGGCAGGAAGAAGTCGACGATCTCGGGAAACACCTTCTGCAGGATCGGCACGAAAACATCGTTCAAGGCCATCGCCAGCACCGATGGCTCGTCGTGCGGCGCGCGGCCCATGTAGCTGCCGTGGTAGATCGCATCGCGGCGCAAACGCATGCGTTCGATGGTGAATACC
>JBIQMK010000385.1:0-2020 GCA_044463365.1 Rhodanobacter sp.
GTGCACGCTGGCGGCGCCCAGCGAATGGCCGGTGAGGGCCTTGGTCGAGGACAGTGGCGGTACCGCGTCGCCGAACACTTCGCGCACCGCTTTCAGCTCGACCACGTCGCCTACCGGCGTCGAGGTACCGTGGGTGTTGAGGTAATCGACCGGGCCGTTGACGTTGGCCAGCGCCATCTGCATGCAGCGCACGGCGCCTTCGCCCGAGGGCGCCACCATGTCGCCGCCGTCGGAGGTGACGCCGTAACCCACCAGCTCGGCCAGGATGTTGGCGCCGCGGGCGCGGGCGTGCTCGTACTCCTCCAGCACCAGCATGCCGCCGCCACCGGCGATGACGAAGCCGTCGCGGCTCACGTCGTACGGGCGCGAGGCCGATGCGGGCGTGGCGTTGTAGCTGGTGGAGAGCGCACCCATCGCGTCGAACTGCGAGGTCATGCCCCAGTGCACTTCCTCGCCACCACCGGCGAAGACGATGTCCTGCGCGCCGTGACGGATCAGGTCCGCCGCTGCGCCGATGCAGTGTGCCGAGGTGGCGCAGGCGGCGGAGATGGAATAGCTGAGGCCCAGGATGCCGAAGCCGGTGGCCAGCGTGGCCGACACGGTGGAGCACATCGTGCGCGGCACCATGTACGGGCCGATCTTGCGCACGCCCTTGTTGCGCAGCAGGTCGCCGGTTTCGATCTGCCACTGCGGCGAGCCGCCGCCGGAGCCGGCGATGACGCCGGTGCGCGGGTTGCTGACCTGCTCGGCGGAAAGGCCGGCGTGGGCGATCGCGTCACGCATGGACACATACGCATAGGCCGCCGCATCGCCCATGAAGCGCTTCAGCTTGCGGTCGATCTCGGCCACCAGGTCGATCTCGGGCACGCCGGCCACGTGGCTGCGCAGGCCCAGCTCCACGTATTCGGGAACGGTACGGATGCCGCTGCGGCTGTCGCGCAGGGCCGACGAAACCGTCGCCCCGTCGTTGCCCAGGCACGACACCACACCCATACCGGTGACCACGACACGACGCATCTCAAAAACCCTCGGTGGACTGGAACAGGCCGACGCGCATGTTGTCGGCGGCGTAGATCAGGCGGTCGTCGACATAGGTCTTGCCGTCGGCGATCACCAGCCGCAGCTTGCCGCGCATCACCCGGCGGATATCGATCTCGTAGCGCAGCTTCTTGGCGGTGGGCAGCACCTGGCCGGTGAACTTCACCTCGCCCACGCCCAGCGCGCGGCCCAGGCCCGGCTCGCCCAGCCACGGCAGGAAGAAGCCGCTGAGCTGCCACATGCCATCGAGGCCCAGGCAACCGGGCATCACCGGATCGCTCTCGAAGTGGCAGGCGAAAAACCACAGGTCGGGACGGATATCCATCTCGGCCTGGATCACGCCCTTGCCGTAGGCGCCGCCCTCGGTGGAGATATGGGTGATGCGGTCGAACATCAGCATCGGCGGCAGCGGCAGGCGGGCATTGCCGGGACCGAACATTTCGCCACGGGCACAGGCCAGCAGCTGGTCGTGTTCTAACGAGGAAGGACGCGTCATGAAAAGCTCATCAGTGGAGGAAGCCGGAGTGAGTTGCGCGCATGCAGGCCGCCGCTACCGGTAAAACCGTATGGTGACAGGGGCACGCCGATTCGCACAATGCGACACACGGTAGCGGGTGGGGTCATAAAGAGGCGTCAAGGTGGGTGGTGGGGACTTCGTGGGGTTTCCCCGCGGCGTGTGCCCCCTCTCCCTACCCTCCTCCACCCGCAAGGGGACTCCCTTCGGTCGCCGCAGGGGAGAGGGGATTACGGTTTCTTTCGGTGCCGAGGTGGGCCTTTTTAAGCCGTCACTTCCGACGCCCACGCATCGGCGGCCAGTTTCAACAGGTGTTCGCGCACGTCGGCCGGCCATGTTGCCGTCAGTTCTGCGAAACGCTCCCGTTCGCCGCGGTACAGCGCCCGGGAGGCCTCTTCGTAACCCGCCAGGTCGCCGGCCATCACGCGCATGAAGCGGTCGGTCGCCTCTTGCGCCATGCGCCGCCGG
>JBIQMK010000386.1:0-2009 GCA_044463365.1 Rhodanobacter sp.
AGCCAGATGGTCGACCCGAACGCTCCCGGGGAACGCATCCAGGTCAACATCAACCGCGCCGCCGACGTCAACCCGATCAACCTGCTGGCGCTGGTGCTGCTGGCCACGCCCAAGCACGCCATGGCCGAGAGCGACCTGCTGGCGCAGCTGGAATTGAACAAGGCGCTGCTGGAGGAATTGCCCTACTCCGACCGCGTCACGCTGACCCCGATGAACCCCGCCGGCATCATCGCCTACGGCGAGCAGATGGGCTGGATCCAGCGCGTCCAGCATCCGCTGGGCGACGTGCTGACGGTCAGCGGCGAGCAGGCGGTGCTGCTGAGCTATTTCCGCAACAACGTGCTGCACCTCACCGCCACCGCGGCATGGGTGGCCTGCTGCTTCCTCAACAACCGGCGCATGGCCCGCGCCACCGTGGTGCGGCTGGGCACGCTGATCTACCCGTTCATCCAGGGCGAGCTGTTCCTGCCGTGGGACAGCGACGGTTTCGCGGCGCAACTGGAAGCCACGCTGGACTTCTTCGTCCGCCGCGGCCTGCTGGAATCGCGCAGCGACGGTCGCACGGTCGAGCGCGGCCCGGGCCAGGAGGACAGCGCCTTCCAGCTGAAAGTGATCGCGCGCGGCCTGATCCAGGCGTTCGAGCGCTACTACATCACGCTGGCCGCGCTGGCCAAGCACGGCCCGCACACCATCACCGGCGCCGAACTGGAAACCGCCTGCACGCTCACCGCGCAGCGGCTGGGGCTGCTCAACGAATTGTCGGCGCCGGAGTTCTTCGACAAGGCGCTGTTCCGCGGCTTCATCCAGAAACTGCGCGAGCAGCGCATCGTATGGACCGACGACGCCGGCAAGCTGGATTACGACGGTGCGCTGGAAGGCATGGTGCGCGACGCGCGGGTGATCCTGTCGCGCGACGTGCGCCATTCGATCCTGAAGATCACCCAGGGCAGCGGCGAGAAGGAGCCGCCGGCCGGTGGCGACGCGGCGGAGCAGGCGGCGTAGCGCTTCAAGAGCGCCCCCTTCCGCCCTTCGGGCACCTTCCCCCGCGAGCGGGGGAAGGAAGCTGGCTGTTTCGAGGAGGCCCGGATACTTCCTTCCCCCGTTTACGGGGGAAGGTGCCCGAAGGGCGGAAGGGGGCGCTTTTCCCCATAACCCACGTCAACCCATCCTGTAACATCCCTTCCCATGACCGACCAGCCCACACCCGCTCCCACGCCCACTACCCATTTCGGTTTCCGCGACGTGCCCGTCGGCGAGAAGCAGAAGCTGGTCGGCCAGGTGTTCACCTCGGTGGCGCGCAGCTACGACCTGATGAACGACCTGATGTCGTTCGGCGTGCATCGGCTGTGGAAGCGGCATTTCGTGGCGATCAGCGGCGTGCGCCGAGGCGATCGCGTGCTGGATCTGGCCGGCGGCACCGGCGACATCGCCGCGCTGCTGAAACCGGTGGTGGGCGCGGATGGTGAAGTGGTGGTGGGCGACATCAACGCCGCCATGCTGGGCGTGGGCCGCGACCGGCTGACCGACCGCGGCCTGGTGTCCGGCCTGCGCTGGGCGCAGCTCAACGCCGAGACGCTGCCGTTTCCGGCCAACAGCTTCGACGCGGTGACGATGGCCTTCGGCCTGCGCAACGTCACCGACAAGGACAAGGCGCTGGCCGACATCTGCCGCGTGCTCAAGCCCGGTGGTCGGCTGCTGGTGCTGGAATTCTCGCGGGTGCAGAACGAGCTGTTCAACAAGCTCTACGATTTCCACTCGTTCAAGGTGCTGCCGAAACTGGGCCGCCTGTTTGCCGGCGACGCCGACAGCTACCAGTACCTGGCCGAGTCGATCCGCCAGCACCCGCCGCAGGACGAGTTGAAGGCGATGATGGAGGCGGCCGGCTTCGCCCGCTGCCGCTACCGCAACCTCAACGGCGGGATCGTCGCGATCCATTCCGGCTGGAAGGCCTGACCGCGGGCGGCCCGCTTTTGCGTTGAGTCATGTCAGGCCGCGTGCATTGCGCCGCG
>JBIQMK010000387.1:0-2003 GCA_044463365.1 Rhodanobacter sp.
GCTGGCCTCCGGCCGCGGCAGCAACCTTGCCGCCTTGCTGGCCGGGCGCGACCGCGGCGAGCTGCCGGTGGATTTCGTGCTGGTGGGCAGCGACAAGGCCAGCGCGCCGGCGTTGCGGTTGGCCGAGGCGGCCGGCATCCCCACGCTGGCGCTGAATCCGCGCAGCTATCCGGACCGGCGAAGCTTCGACGTGGATCTGTTCGCCCGTGTCGCGGCCAGCGGCGCCGAGATACTCGTACTGGCCGGCTTCATGCGGATTCTGGACGGCAATGCGCTGACGCCCTGGATCGGCCGCGTGATCAACATCCACCCCTCGCTGCTGCCCAAGTACCGCGGCTTGCACACGCACCGTCGCGCCCTGGAAGCCGGCGACCGCGAGCACGGCGCCAGCGTGCATTACGTCACCGCCGAACTCGATGGCGGCCCGCTGATCGCCCAGGCACGCATCACCGTCCATCCCGATGACGACGAAGACACGCTGGCGCAGCGGCTGTTGCCGCTGGAACACCGCCTGCTGCCGACCGTGCTGGGCCTGATGGCCAGTCGCCGGCTGCGCTGGAGCAACGACGGCGCGCAATTCGACGGCCAGCCGCTGCGTGCGCCGCTGGCGCTGGGCGAGCACGGCCTGCATCTGCCTTGAGGATGCACCGATCGAGTCTTTTTTTGCTCGGACCTTTCCTAAGAGCCGGTTCAGGCCGGGCGCGCAAGACTCGGGCGATGACCATGCGATCCGCGCTCTCCTCTTTCCTGGGCCTCAGCCTGCTACTGGGCAGCAGCCCCGTACCGGCTGCTCCCACGCCCACGGCCTTCACCGCCACCTACCGCGTCACCCAGGGCGGCATGCCGCTGGGCGACGCCAACGTCACGCTGCGCGAAGCCGGTGACGGCGAGTGGGTCTACAGCAAGCGCGTGAAAGGCAGCGGCGGCATGGCGGCGCTGCTGGCCGCCAATCTCGAGGAAAGCTCGCGTTTCCGCTGGAAAGGCGCCGTGCCCGAGGCGATCAGCTACGACTACGCGTTGACCTCGGCGGTCAAGAGCAAGCAGCGCCATCTGCGCGTGGACTGGGCGAAAAAGCAGGTCAGCGTGGACGAAGGCAAGGGCGCGAAAACCTACCCGGCAGTGCCCGGCCTGGTGGCGCGAAACACCCTGGCGCTGGCGATCGGCATGGCGCTGCGCGGCGGCAGCACGAACGTGGCGTTGCCGGTCGCCGTCAAACAGCAGGTCGAAACCCAGAATTTCAAGGTCACCGGCAAGGAAGCCGTGAAGGTGCCCGCCGGCAGCTTCGACGCCGTAAGGGTGGAGCGCACCGATGCGGACCGCGGCTTCAGCGCCTGGTACGTGCCCGACCGCTACCCGTTGCCGGTGAAGCTGTCGCAACACGATGGCGGCAACGTGGAAATGGAACTGCTGAGCTACCGCGCCGACTGACGCACTCGCCGCTTTTCCTGCGCGGCACCAGTCGTCTCAGTTCGGCAGCCGCCGGATCTTCGCGCCCAGCGTGCCCAGCTTCTCCTCGATGTTCTCGTAGCCGCGATCGATGTGGTACACGCGATCGACGGTGGTGTCGCCCGCGGCCACCAGCCCCGCGAGCACCAGGCAGGCCGAGGCACGCAGATCGGTGGCCATGATCGGTGCGCCACTCATCTGGCCCACGCCCTTGATCACCGCGGTGTTGCTTTCCAGATGGATATCCGCACCCAGCCGCTGCAGCTCGTGCGCGTGCATGAAGCGGTTCTCGAACACCGTCTCGGTGATCACGCCGGTGCCCTCGGCCACGCAGTTGAGCGCGGTGAATTGCGCCTGCATGTCGGTAGGGAATGCGGGGTACGGCGCGGTGCTGATGTTGACGGCCTTGGGCCGGCGCCCGCCCATGTCCAGCTCGATCCAGTCGTCCCCGGTGGAAATATGCGCGCCGGCCTCTTCCAGCTTGGACAGCACCGCATCGAGCGTATTGGCGCGCGCGTGACGCGCCCGCACCTTGCCGCCGGTGATCGCCTTGCCCA
>JBIQMK010000388.1:0-1993 GCA_044463365.1 Rhodanobacter sp.
CCGCCGCGGGGGCGGAGGCGCTGCGCACCGCAGCCATGAAGCCGGTGGTCGTCACCAGCACCCGCATCGGGACACCCCCATTCGAGACGCCAGCCTCGGTCGACCTGGTCAGCGGCGAGTCGATGCGTGACAGCCAGCCGCAGGTCAACCTGTCGGAAGGCTTGGCGAGCGTGCCGGGGCTGATGATCCAGAACCGGCAAAACTATGCCCAGGATCTGCAGATTTCGATACGCGGGTTCGGCGCCCGCTCCGCCTTCGGAATCCGGGGCGTGCGCCTGTACGTGGATGGCATTCCGGCTACCCTGCCGGATGGCCAGGGGCAAAGCTCGAACATCGACATCGCCTCGATCGACCGCGTGGAAGTGCTACGCGGGCCGTTCTCGGCGTTGTACGGCAACTCGTCGGGCGGCGTGATCCAGGTCTTCACTGAAGAAGGCAGCGGCCCACCTCTGGTAACTCCCAGCCTCACCCTGGGCAGTTATGGCCTGCGCCGCTATGGATTGAAAGCCAGCGGCTCGACCGGCAATGGCGCCGGCGCCGTCGACTACCTGCTTAGCACCAGTCGTTTCACCACCGACGGCTACCGCGATCACAGCGCGGCCAGTAAGAACCTGGTAAATGGCCGGCTTGGCATCCAGCTCGACTCCGACAGCAAGCTGACGCTGGTGCTCAACAGCGTCGACCTCAACGCACAGGATCCGCTGGGCCTGACTTTCGCCCAATTCCAGGCCAACCCGCGCAGCGCGGCAGTCGCGACCCAATTCAATACGCGCAAGACGGTGCAGCAGACCCAGGGCGGCGCGATCTACGAGCGCCGCATCGATGCCGCCAACGAGCTGCGCCTGATGGTGTACTACGGCCAGCGCGACACCACGCAGTTCCAGGCGATACCGGTCGCGGCACAGGCCAATCCGCTGCAGGCAGGCGGCGTAATCGTGCTGGGTCGCGACTACGGCGGCATCGATGCGCGCTGGACGTCGCGCCTGACGCTGGCTGGCCGGCCGCTGACCCTGATCGGCGGCCTCGCCTACGACACGCTGACCGAACAGCGCCAGGGTTATGAAAATTTCACCGGCACCGGCCTCGCGCAGCAATTGGGAGTGCAAGGCGCGTTGCGTCGCGACGAGACCAACCTGGTATGGAACGCCGACCCCTATCTGCAGGCGTCCTGGCACCTGGCCGAGCGCTGGAACCTGGATGCCGGCGTGCGCTACAGCACGGTCCGTTTCTCATCCGATGATCACTACATCGTCGGCGCCAATGGCAACGACAGCGGCGCCGTGCGTTTTCGCAAAGCCTTGCCAATGGCGGCGCTGCGCTATCAGGCCCGGCCCGATTTGAATCTGTATGCGACCGTAGGCCACGGTTTCGAAACGCCAACTTTGAATGAAATTTCATACCGCCCCGGCGGCCTGCCCGGCCTGAACTTCAGCTTGCAGCCGGCCACCAATCTAAGCGCCGAAATCGGCGCCAAGGCGCGCTTGGGAGGCAACATGCTGACCGCGGCGTTATTCCAGACCCGCACCGAAAATGAAATCGTCGTCGCCAGCAGTGCGGGCGGCCGCACCACTTATCAGAATGCCGGCCGCACGCTACGCAACGGACTGGAACTGGGCTGGGACGGCGAGCTGGGAGGCCATTGGCATGCGCAGTTGGCCTACACCTTGCTGGATGCCACCTACCGCGACAGCTTTTGCTCATCCGCATGCTCTGCCGCCAATCCACCGGTCGCCGCAGGCAATCGGATTCCCGGCATCCCCCGCCAGATGGCGTTCGCGGCGCTGGCATGGGCACCGCCGCAAGGCTGGCGTGCTGGCATCGAAGGCCGCTACCTGAGCAAGATTGCTGTCAACGACAGCAACGCCGATGCGGCACCGGCGTATTTCACAGCCTCGGCCCACGGCGGCTATCTGCTGCAATACGAGCACTGGACGCTGGATGCCTTCGCCCGCATCGACAACCTGTTCGATCGCCAATATGCGGGCTCGGTGAT
>JBIQMK010000389.1:0-1955 GCA_044463365.1 Rhodanobacter sp.
TCGTTTGCCGCAATGCCGGGTGCGAGGCACAGGCTCATCAAAAAGGCTGCGGCCGTAAACGTCTTGAACGTCATTTTCCCCCCTCATTCCAAGGCGAAACGAGAGAATATACGAGGTGGCTGATGGTGTCGCCCGTGATGGTCGATGGCCGTTTGGAGGGCCGTTGAATCATTTGGGTGTGGTGCCCGGTTGAAAGTCCTTTTACCCCGCGAAAGCCGGTCAGGTTTTGCGACCATGGCGCATAATCGCGGCACAAAATCCGGGGATAAACATGCGCACCGTCGAAAGCAGGATCGTTCTCATCACCGGGGCCGCCATGGGCATGGGCCGCCTGTATGCCGAGCGCGCGGTGGCTGAGCACGCGGCCGCCGTGGTGTTGTGGGACATGGACGCGACGGCATTGGAGGCGGCCCGCGCGGAACTCGCCGCGCGCGGCGCCAGGGTGCTGGCCCAGGTGGTCGATGTGTCGTCGCCGCAGGCAGTCGCCGAGGCGGCGCAGCGGGTGCAGGCCGAAGTCGGTACCCCGGACATTGTGATCAACAACGCTGGCGTGGTCCGCGGCAAACCGTTCCGGGAGCACGACCCGGTCACCGATACCGAGTTCGTTATCCGCGTCAACGTGCTGGGGCCCATGCATGTCACCCGTGCCTTCCTGCCGGCCATGATCGCCGCCGGCAACGAAGCGCGGGTGTTGAACGTGGCCTCCGCGTCGGGGCTGGTGTCCGTGCCGCGGATGACCGTCTATACCGCATCGAAATGGGCGCTGATCGGCTGGAGCGATTCGCTGAGGCTGGAACTCAAACGCGAAGGCCACGGCCACGTGCGGGTTACCACGCTGATGCCCAGCTACATCAAGACCGGCATGTTCGCCGGCGCCCGCGCACCGCTGATGACACCGCTGCTGGAACCGGCGCACGTCGTGGACAAGGCCTGGGCCGCGATGAAGGCCGGCAAGCCGCGGCTGATGATGCCGTGGACGGTGGCGCTGAGCCGTGCCCTGCACGGACTGTTGCCGTTGCCGCTGTGGGACTGGTTGGCTGGCAGCGTGTTCAAGGTGTATTCGTCGATGGATGCGTTCACCGGGCGCAAGCCAGCTGATTGAACGCGGCGTGGGCGTCAGGACACTCCGATACGCGATCCGGGCGCCGGAACGAGGATTTGGGCCGATAGGCGGGGAACCGTGGTCGGCTTCGTGCGCAGCCGCATCGGCCGCAGGTGCTGCCTGCTATATGTTTCTGCGCACCACCAGCGCGCCGTCCTTCTCGGTCCTCTGGCCGCAGGCCCACGACACCTTGTGGCGCATGCCTTTCACTTCGATCTCCGCGTACATCCTCAAGCCTTCGATCGGCGTTCCCTTGGGCAGGTTGAACAGCGCCTGGCGCACTTTTCCCGGCAGCGGATAGCCGGGGTCCAGGCTTCCCTCGCTGAGGGTCTGACCGCGTTCGCTCTTGATCGAGATCCGCAACGCGCCCGGCACGCCGGCCACGCCGTCGTTTGCCAGCCCCAGCACGAGGCCGGGATGGCCGTCCTTTTCGAAGGCCCATATCCACGAGGGGCGAACGCGGTATCCGATGTGCATGCCCAGCTCGTCGATGGCCTCCGGATAGCGGTCGTAGTAGCTCATCAACCGCTCTGCCTGGATCTTGTGCCAGTTCCACAACGAGAAATAATTCGGCCCGACGTCGCGGGCATGGGCGATGATGTTGTCGTTGCGGGTGATGCCTTCGGACACTTTCAGGTTTTCCGGGGAACCGTCCGACAGCGCGTTCTCGACGAAGCCCGCGACCCATGGCGGCCGGTTGCTCAGGCTTTCGATCTGCATGTTCTCGATGAAGATGGTGTCGGTGCGCAACCAGTTGTGCGACCGGATGGTCCGGTCGACCAATTCGGCGTTGCCCACGCGGTTGTAGTCGGGCTGCGTATTCGTGGCCAACGGCGTCCTGCGCCAATGCGCC
>JBIQMK010000390.1:0-1920 GCA_044463365.1 Rhodanobacter sp.
GAGTTCGCTGCAATTGCGTCGCCGCGCCAGCCTGGGCGAAGCCAGCGGCTGGCCCGTCTCCGCACACCCGGTATTGCAGCGGATCTACGCCGCCCGCGGCGTATTCGGCCCCGACCAGGTGGAGCACCGGCTGGCCCGGCTGCTGTCGCCGCAGATGCTGGGCGGCATGGAGCAGGCGGTCGAGTTGCTGGTACAGGCGATCGAAGGCGACTGGAGCATCCTGATCGCCGGCGACTATGACTGCGACGGCGCCACCGGCACCGCCGTGGCGATGCGCGGGTTGCGGCTGCTGGGCGCGCGGCATCTTGGTTACGCCGTACCCAACCGCTTCGTCCATGGCTACGGGTTGAGCCCGGCGCTGGTGGCCTCGCTGCAACCCACGCCGCAATTGATCGTCACCGTGGACAACGGCGTGGCCAGCGTGGCCGGCGTGGCGGCGGCGAAAGCGCGCGGCATCCGCGTCATCGTCACCGACCACCATCTGCCGGGTGAACAACTGCCCGATTGCGACGCGATGGTGAACCCCAACCTGGCCGGCGACGGCTTTCCCAGCAAGGCGCTGGCGGGCGTGGGGGTGATGTTCTACCTGTTGCTGGCGCTGCGTGCGCGGCTGTTTCCGGCCGGGTCGGCCGTGCGCCCCGATCTTTCCAGTCTGCTGGATCTGGTGGCGCTCGGCACGGTGGCCGATCTGGTGCCGCTGGATTTCAACAACCGCGTGCTGGTGGCTGCCGGCTTGCAGCGCATCCGCAGCGGTCAGGCCTGCGCCGGCATCACAGCTCTTGTGGAATCGGGCAAGCGCAGTCTGGCCACGCTGTGCGCCAGCGATCTGGGCTTTGCCGTCGGTCCGCGGCTGAATGCTGCTGGTCGCCTGGAAGACATGCGACTGGGTGTCGAATGCCTGCTCACCGACGATGTGGGACAAGCGCGCCGTTACGCCGAACAGCTCAGCGCGATCAACCAGGAACGGCGCGACCTGCAAGCCTCGATGGTGGCCGAGGCGGAGTTGATGGCCGCCAACATGGCGCACACCGATGCGATCGGCGTGGCCTTGTACGAGCCGTCCTGGCATGCCGGCGTGGTGGGGCTGGTGGCGTCCAAGTTGAAGGATCGCCTGCATCGACCGGTGATCGCGTTCGCGCCTGCCAGCGAGGACAACACCGACGACCTGCGCGGCTCGGCGCGCTCGATCGCCGGTTTTCATATCCGCGACGCGCTGGCCGTGATCGACGCGCGCCACCCCGGCCTGATCGAACGCTTCGGCGGCCACGCGATGGCCGCCGGGTTGAGCCTGAAAACCTGCGATTACCCGCGTTTCGCGGCGGTCTTCGACGCGGTTGCGCAGGAGCTGATCGACGCGGAACGCCTGCAGGCCGTGCTTCTCACCGACGGTGGCTTGCCGCCCGGCGCGGCCTCGCTGGCGCTAGCGCGGCAACTGCGCCACGCCGGCCCTTGGGGCCAGGCTTTCCCCGAGCCGTTGTTCGACGACGTATTCGACTGCATCAGCTGGAAGGTGATGGGCGAGCGCCATCTGCGCCTGCAATTGCGCGACCCGCGCGACGGCGCCCAACACGACGCGGTGATGTTCAACGCCTACCACGGCCATCCGCCGCCGACCTCGCTGCGTGCCGCCTACGAGCTGACCATCAACGACTGGCAGGGGCGGGAATCGCCGCGGCTCCTGTTGCGGCACATCGAGCCGGCCTGAATCTTCGTACCAGCCATTGCCCGCTTTTCACAACCGGTGTTTCACGCTTGCGGCGTCCCACTTCAGGAGAACGCCATGATCAAGCAGATGGAAGGATTGCCCGCCGGCACGCTGGGTTTTCGCGCCCACGGCCAGGTGACCGCCGCGGACTATGAGCGCGTGGTCGTGCCCGACGTGGAGGCAGCGTTCGCGCTCAACCGCAAGTTGCGGTTGCT
>JBIQMK010000391.1:0-1862 GCA_044463365.1 Rhodanobacter sp.
ATGGTGGAGTGGGCCTCCAACGCATCCATGATCGCGTGCATCAAGGCGTCTTTCAGGTCGGGCGAATTGGCGAACTGCTCCTTGCTGTTGTTGCCGGCCTGCTGCACCAGAGTTTCGTTTTCCAGCAGCTTGCCCTTGAGCACGCCGTTGACGTAGACCAGCTGGTCGTCGTCGGTCAGCTGCCCCTCGAACAGGCCGTTGACCTTCTCGATGATCTCGGCCAGCAAGGCGTGCTGCTTGTCCTGCAACGATCCGCTGCCCACCGCATCCATGGCCGGAATCTTGTAGTCGCCTTGACCGTCGTCCTTGAGATTCATCGGCTGCCGGCCCGCGTTGCGCAGCGTGTGATGCGTCAGCACCACTTTCGACAAATCCACCGTATCGCGCTCGCGGCCGAACTCCAACAGCGGGATCAGCCGCTTGTAGAAGATGAAGCGCTTTTCGATATCGGTATTGCCGTAATCGAACACCTGCGACAGGAACGCATACAGGCGCACGTAGGCGCCCATATCGTTCTTGAACAGCAGCAACGCATCCAGCGCATCCTTGCTGGCGTCGGCGGTCTTGTCGTCGTCATCCGCCAACGCGGTCACCCGCGCTTGCTGGGCAGACTTGTAGCGGGTCAGCAAGCGCTGGGCCACCGGCGCGATGGCGCTGCTCAATTGGGCCTGGGTGCCGCGCGGATCGGTCTCCACCTTGGCTACCCGATCGACTTCGAAGTCGTCGTAGTGGCCGCTGGCGTCGAGCTTGGCGCGCAGGTCGAACACCAGGTGTGGATCGGTCCCGACCTCCAATTCGGCGGTGGCGTAGTAGGTCTTGAAGGCATTGAGGATATCCGCCGCCTCGTTGACGAAATCTAGGATGTAGGTGGTGTCCTTGCCGGGGAACGCGCGGTTCAGGCGCGACAGCGTCTGCACCGCCTGGATGCCGCCCAGCATCTTGTCCACGTACATGCCGCACAGCAGCGGCTGGTCGAACCCGGTCTGGAACTTGTTGGCGACCAGCAGCAACTGGTATTCCGGCTGGGCAAACGCATCGCGGATGTCGCGACCCTTCAGGCCCGGATTCAGGTCCGTGCTGGTCTCGCTTACCGGCGCAGGGAAACTCTCCGGGTCGTTCACCTCGTCGGAGAACGCCACCAGCACGCCCAGCGCGTAGTTCTGCCGCTGGATGTAGCCACGGATCGCCTTCTGCCAGCGCACCGCTTCCTTGCGGCTGCCGACCACCACCATCGCCTTGGCCTTGCCGTCCAGCAGCGGCTGCACGTTCTCGCGGTAATGCTCCACCACGATCTGCACTTTCTGCGCGATGTTGTACGGGTGCAGGCGTACCCACTGCATGATCCCCTTCATCGCCGCGCTGCGTTCCACCTGCGACTGGTCGTACTCCCTGCCCTCGTGGGCCAGCTTGAACGCGAGCTTGTACGGCGTGTAGTTCTTCAGCACATCGAGGATGAAACCCTCCTCGATCGCCTGGCGCATCGAATACACATGAAACGGCTGCGGCAGGCCATCCGCGCCGGGGCGACCGAACAGCTCCAGCGTCTTCTGCTTCGGCGTGGCGGTGAACGCCACGTAGGTCAGGCTCTTGCTGCCGCCGGCCCGTGCGGCCATGCCGGCGGCCAGCATCGTCTCGGTGTCGATCTGGCCACCGTCCTCCAGCTCGGCCCGCTCCTCGGCGCTCAGCAGTTGCTTGAGCTTGGCGGCCGCCTCGCCGGTCTGCGAGCTGTGCGCCTCGTCGGCGATCACCGCAAAGCACTTGCCTTGGGTCGCCGCCAGTTCCTGCACTGCCTCCAGCGCGAACGGAAAGGTCTGGATCGTGCAGACGATGATCTTCTTGCCGTCCTTCAGCGCCTGGCCCAG
>JBIQMK010000392.1:0-1857 GCA_044463365.1 Rhodanobacter sp.
GGTCGACGGCTGGAAGCACCTCATCCTGCCCTCGATCACGCTCGCGATCTTTCAGCTCACGTTGATCATGCGGCTCGTGCGGTCCGAGATGCTCGAGGTGCTGCGCACCGACTACATCAAGTTTGCGCGCGCGCGGGGCCTGTCAGACCGCGCGGTGCACTTCGGCCATGCGCTGAAGAACACACTGGTGCCGGTGATCACCATCACCGGGCTGCAACTCGGCTCGCTGATCGCGTTCGCCATCATCACCGAAACGGTGTTCCAGTGGCCGGGCATGGGGCTGCTGTTCATCCAGGCGGTCACCTTCGCCGACATTCCGGTGATGGCGGCGTACCTGTGCCTGATTGCGCTGATCTTCGTGCTGATCAATCTGGTGGTTGATCTGCTGTATGTCGCGGTCGATCCGCGCCTGCGCATCGAACGGCCCGGCGGCGCGCACTAGCGGCGTTCGGCGTCCCTTTCCCTTCAACAGAATCACTCACGACGAGGAACCAAGCGATGAACACCAGGACATTCAAGTCGGCGATGGTTGTGGCGGCGCTGGCGATGGCGCTCGGAACGGTGCACGCCGTGACGCTGCGGGTGGCGAATGTGGGCGACGTGCAGTCGATGGACCCGCACTCGCTCAATGAGACGCTGCAGATCAGCTTCACCGGCAGCGTCTACGAGGGGCTGGTCGGGCGCGACAAGAAGATGAACCTGATCCCGCTGCTGGCCACCAAGTGGACGCAGACGAGTCCCACGGTGTGGCGCTTCGACCTGCGCCGCGGCGTCAAATTCCATGACGGCACGCCGTTCACGGCCGACGACGTGGTGTTCAGCTTCAAGCGCGCCGCCGGCGAAGGCTCCGACATGAAGGGCTACACCTCGTCGTTCAAGACGGTGCGCAAGGTCGACGACTTCACGGTCGAGATCGAGACCGAGGCGCCGTTTCCCATCCTGCCGGACGTGATCACCAACGTGTACATCCTCAGCAAGAAGTGGTGCGAGGACAACAAGGCCGAACAGCCGGTCGACCGCCGCAAGGGCATCGAGAACGCGGCGAGCTTCCGCGCCAACGGCACCGGCCCGTTCCGCCTGAAGGAGCGCCAGCCGTCGACGCGCACGGTGATCGTGCGCAACCACAACTACTGGGACAAGGTCGAGAGCAACGTCGACGAAGTGGTGTTCACGCCGATCGGCAACGACGCCACCCGTGTGGCGGCCCTGCTGTCGGGCGAAATCGATGTGATGGAGCCGGTGCCGCTGCAGGACGTGGAGCGCATCAAGGCGTCCGGCAAGTTCACCGTGCTGCAAGGGCCGGAGCTGCGCACCATCTTCCTCGGCATGGACCAGAAGCGCGACGAGCTGCTGCAAAGCAGCGTCAAGGGCAAGAACCCGTTCAAGGACCGGCGCGTTCGCCAGGCCTTCTACCAGGCCATTGACATCAACGCGATCAAGTCGCGCGTGATGCGCAATGCGGCCACGCCCACCGCGCTGATGGTCGGCCCCGGCGTGCGCGGCTACCAGGCCGACATGGACAAGCGCCTGCCCTATGACCCCGAAGCCGCGAAGAAGCTGCTGGCCGAGGCCGGGTACCCGAACGGCTTCGAGGTGGGCATGAACTGCCCGAACGACCGCTACGTGAACGACGGCGCGATCTGCCAGGCGGTGGCGGCGAACCTGGCGCGTATCGGCGTGAAGGTGAACCTGCAGGCGGAAACCAAGGTCAGCTACTTCCCGAAGATCCTGCGCCGCGACACAAGCTTCTACCTGCTCGGCTGGACGCCGGGCACGACCGATTCGCACGACCCGCTCAGCGCCCTGATGGCCACGCCCAACGACAAGGGGCAGGGCCAGTTCAACCTCGGCTGGTAC
>JBIQMK010000393.1:0-1845 GCA_044463365.1 Rhodanobacter sp.
TCTTTTCCCTTGTAGGAGCGGCTTCCGCCGCGACGCTTTTCCAGCCTGCCAAGGCATCGCGGCGGAAGCCGCTCCTACAATGACTTTTGGCCCAAGCGTGGCCAGCTCACCACGCCATAATCGGGGTTTGATCCGCGGAGTGCCCCGATGCGCCGTCTTCCCCTTACCCTGCTCGCCGCCAGCCTGCTGCTGGCCAGCGGCATCGCCGGCGCCACCACCACCATTCCCTCTACGGCCGTAAAGACGGCCAAACAGCTGCGCGACCAGGCTCTGCACGACGACACCGGCTACCGCATCGTCGCCTCGCTGACCACCGAGGTCGGCGCGCGCCTGGCGGGCAGCGAAGCCGACCAGCGTGCCCGCGACTGGGCCGTGGCCAAATTCAGGGCGCTCGGTTACGACAAGGTCTATACCGAAGCGGTGACGTATCCGAAGTGGGTACGTCGCAGCGAACGCGCCGCGATCGTGGCGCCGTTTCCTCAGCCATTGGTGGTGACGGCGCTGGGCTATTCGCCGGGCACACCCGAGGGCGGCCTCAGCGCGCAGGTAGTGAAGTTCGACAGCCTGGACGCCTTGAAGGCGGCCGATCCGGCCAGCGTGAAAGGCCGCATCGTCTACGTCGGCTATCGCATGCAGCGCGCGAAGGACGGCCATGGCTACGGCATGGGCTCGGCCGTGCGCACCGCAGGGCCGGTGATCGCCGCCGCCAAGGGCGCGGCCGGCTACCTGCTGCGCTCGGCCGGCACCGATGCGCACGAACGCATCGCGCACACCGGCGTCACCGGCTTCCGCGACCGGACCGCCAGGGCGATTCCCGCCGCCGCCCTTTCCAATCCCGACGCCGACCAGCTGGAGCGCGCGCTGGCCTACGGCAAGCCGGTGACGGTGAAACTGGACCTGGACTGCGGCTTCGACGGCGAATACACCGGCGCCAACGTGATCGGCGAGATCACCGGCCGCAAGCATCCCGAGCAGGTGGTGGCCATCGGTGGCCATCTGGATTCGTGGGATCTGGGCACCGGCGCGATCGACGACGGCGCCGGCGTGGCCATCGCGATGGCGGCCGGCAAACTTATCGGCGACCTGCCGCAACGCCCCGACCGCACCATCCGCGTCATCGCGTTCGCCAACGAGGAAATGGGCCTGTGGGGCAGTCGCGCCTACGCCGAGAAACATGCCGGCGAGGTCAGCCAGTTCCAGCTGGGCACGGATTCGGATTTCGGCGCCGGCCCGGTCTGGCGCATGAGCGCCAGCGTGAAGCCCGAGGCACGCGCGGCCATGGAGCAGATCGCCAGCGTGTTGGCGCCGCTGGGCGTGGCCTACGACGCCAAGCGTCCCGGCGGCGGCGGATCGGACCTGTCGCAAATGCACGCCAAGGGCATGGCCGCGCTGTCGCTGACCCAAGACGGCACGAAGTACTTCGACTGGCACCACACCGCCAACGACACGCTGGACAAGGTCGATCCAAAGGAACTGGCGCAGAACGTGGCCGTGTACGCCGCGTTCTCCTACATGGCCGCGCAGGCCGACGGGGATTTCGGCTCGGCGCCCGGCGCCTTTGCCGAAGACGGCGCCGACCACTGACGACACCGGCAGCCTCCCCTGTTTACATGGGGGAGGCTGCCGTCCGGTTGCGGGTACCGATCAATCCGCAGGCGCTGCCTTCGCGATACGGGCCGGCGTCGCGAAACGCCGTTGCAGCCGATCCATGTAGATGTAGATCACCGGCGTCAGGTACAGCGTCAGCACCTGCGAGAAGATCAAGCCGCCGACCACCGCCAGGCCCAGCGAGCGGCGCACGTCGGCGCCCGCGCCGATGCCCATCGCGATCGGCAAGGTGCCGGC
>JBIQMK010000394.1:0-1816 GCA_044463365.1 Rhodanobacter sp.
AGTACGGCCACGCTGGCCAGGAAAGGCAGGCAGAGCATGGCGAGCGCAGCGGAGTCGTAGGGCATCGGGCCACCGTTCGGGGAATACGCCGGCAGCACCGGTCGCACAGCGCACGCATCGGCACGCGCTTCCGTGGACGGAAGGCGTGAGTCGCGGAAACGGACGCCGTTGCCCGAGTCTACAGGTCGCGTCGATCCACCCGCAAAGCTCTATAGTCGTATAGGGCTGCCGACCAGCGAACCGGGTCGCCGCGCCATCATGCCAACCTGTCGGGACCACGGAGAGCGCGCATGACCGCCACCGTTTCAAGCCTCGCGCCACCGCAGAAAATACTGCTGGCGACGGACCTGCTCAGCCACGGCGACCGCGCGCTCGATCGCGCCGCGCAACTGGCCCGGCAGTGGCAGGTGCCGTTGCACGTGGTGCACGTGCAGCCGTGCCCGGCGGAGGGCGAATTGTCGCCGGTCAACCCGCCATCCTGGCGGCCCGCCCGCACCAGCCCGGTCATGGTGGAACGCCAGATCCGCCGCGACTTGCGCCAGGAGGTGGCCGACCTGACCATCCACGTGGCCGACGGCGACCCGGCCGAAGCGATTCTCGACACGGCCGCGCAGCAGGCCTGCGACCTGATCGTGCTCGGCGCGTCCGAGCCATCGTCACCCGGCGCGCTGGGGCGCGTCACCGAACACCTGTTGCGCAAGTCGCCCGCCTCGTTGCTGGTGGTCAAGCGCCGGCCGCACGATGCCTACGCCAAGGTGGTGGTGGGCACCGATTTCACCGCCGAATCCCGCTGCGGCCTTACCACCGCCGCCAGCTGGTTTCCGGCTGCCGGGTTCACGCTGATGCACGTGCTGGACATCCCCTACACCTCGCTGTGGCTGGACGCGGAACACAGCGTCGAGCTGGCGCGGATGGAAATGGCCACGATGCGGTCCTTCCTCGACAACACGCCGCTTGCCGCCGACGTAAGGCAGCGGGTCATGCCGCTGATCGAACACGGCCACCCGGAGATCGTGCTGAGCGACCATGTGCTCCGGCAGGAAGCGGATCTGGTGGTGATCAGCGCGTTCCGGCGCGGCGCGGTATTCCATCTGCTGGTGGGCGGCACCTCGCGCCGTATCGTGCCGGCGGTGCCCAGTGATGTGTTGTTGGTGCGCGCGCAACCCTAGATTCGAGAGCAGGCAATGCTGTTGCTCCCCCCGCTTGCGGGGGGAGCTGCCCGAAGGGCTGGGGGGGGGATCACGGCGTCGAGCAAAGAGCGCCCCCATCCGCCTTCGGCACCTTCCCCCGCAAGCGGGGGAAGGAAATCTTTACATCGCGTCCGGCTGCCTTTCCGGCGCGGCCCGCTGGAACGCCTCCAGCTCGTTGCAGGCGGCGTGGATGCGTTGCAGGGTGGGGTAATTCTCCAGCGGCAGCTTCCAGCGCAAGGCGTTGTAGAACTGCGGCACCAGGCAGGCATCGGCCAGGCCCGGGTCGTCGCCGTGGCAGAAACGGCCGGTGGCTGGGTTGTCCGCCAGCATCGCTTCCAGCGCATCGAAACCCGTCGCGATCCAGTGCCGCGACCATTCCGCGCGTTGCACGTCGTCGGCTCCGAACTGCGCTTCCAGGCGCTGCAGCACGCGCAGGTTGCCCAGCGGGTGGATGTCGCAGGCCACCGCCATCGCCAGCTCGCGCACCCGCGCGCGGCCGCGGCTGTCGGCCGGCAGCAGGGCCGGTTCGGGGAAGGTCTCGTCCAGGTATTCCATGATCGCCAGCGACTGGGTGATCGCGCGGTCGCCGTCGAGCAGGCAGGGAATCAGTTGCTGCGGGTTCAGGG
>JBIQMK010000395.1:0-1809 GCA_044463365.1 Rhodanobacter sp.
GGCGATCCTTCGCTGTTGGGTACGCCGCTGGCGATGAGCTATGGTGCGGTGCTGCAACGGCTGGGCGTGCCGGCGGCAGATCTGAAACTGGAATCGCGCAGCCTCAGCACCTGGCAGAACGCGCAATTCAGCCGTCCATTGCTGCAGGCGCTCGGTGTGCAACGCATCTGGCTGGTGACGTCGGGCTTCCACCTGCGGCGGGGCATGCTGTACTTCGCGCATTTCGGCATCCATGCCATACCGGTGCGTGCGGATTACCTGGCCGCGACCTTCAGCCTGTGGCCCAGCAGCGGCAACCTGGTGCTGACCGACGCGGCGCTGCACGAATACGCCGGCATCGCGCGTTATTACGTCTACAACGCGCTGGGCTGGAACGCGCCGCCAGGCGCGCCGCTGGATGACGCGCCGGCGGCGCCCGCCGGTCCCGGTCCGGGCTGATCCTCAGTCGTGTGCTGGCCGCGCCGGCGCGCCGTAATGCAAGGCGTGCGAAATGTCCGCCGCCGCCTGGCACAGGCTTTCCCGCGTGGCGTCGATGTCGAATGACGAGCCGCGGCGTTCGATGAAGGGCACGGTCAGCGCGCAGATGGCGTGGTCGTGTTGCAGTACCGGCGCGGAGAGGTCGGTGACGCCGTCGACGATGTCGCTGGGGATGCTGGCGTAGCCGCGCTTGCGGATCTGGCTGATCGCCTTCAGCAGTTTTTTATGCCCGGGATCGTTCTTGCCGTCGCCGATCAAGGCCAGCCAGCGGGCGCGGATCTCGTCACCCTGCCAGGCCAGCAGGACGCGTCCGGAGGCCGATTCCTGCAGCGGCCGGCGATGGCCCACGCGCACCACCAGACCGATCTCGCCGGGCGGCTCCACTCTTGCGATCACCACGATCTGCTCGCGCGAGGGCACCACCAGATGGCACGACTGATCCACCTCGTCGGCCAGCCGGTGCATGATCGGCAGCGCCGTCTCCACCGCACTTTTCAGCGGCGGCTGCTCCATGCCCAGGCGAAACAGCCGCGGCGTGAGCGAATAGCTGCTGTCGCCCTCGCCGCGAGTGATGTAGTCGCGCTCCTCCAGTACCTGCAGCATGCGGAAGATCTCGCCACGCGAGCGGCCCACGCCTTCAGAGATCTCCGCAATGCTGATCGGCGCCGACGAACGCGCCAGCAACTCGATGATGTCCAGGCCCTTGTCGAGGGCAGGGGCGCGGTATTTCGATGGCGTCGTAGGCATGGCGTTGCCGCGTTGGGATGGAATCAAGCTTGCCGCAAACGCACTGATCAGCGCCACCGCCGACCGCTGCCGCACGGCAGCGCGCACGCAGGTGGCGCTTCCCATGCTGCGTTGCAGCTTGTTATGCCCGTAAATAATGAGTTCATATTTGTACTGACACAAGGGCTCACGTCGTCCACCCATCGCCATCGGCGCTGGCTCAACACCGGAGCACTCCATGGCGCAGGCATCCACCGCGACCCTCGACGCAGCGCCTCCGGCTACCCGCCATGTGCGGCTGTTGCCGCTGGTGCTGGTGGTCAGCCTGTTCTTTCTGTGGGGTGTGGCCAACAACCTCAACGACGTGCTGGTGGCCCAGTTCAAGAAGGTGTTCACGCTGTCCGACTTCGAGGCCGGGCTGGTGCAGAGCGCGTTCTACCTGGGCTATTTCCTGGTGGCGATTCCGGCCGGGGTATTCATGCGCCGCTACGGCTACAAGGGCGCGATCATCTTCGGGTTGCTGCTGTACGGCATAGGCGCGTTGCTGTTCTGGCCGGCCGCGGCAGCGCCCACCTACGGCATGATCCTGGCCGCGCTGTTCGTGAT
>JBIQMK010000396.1:0-1799 GCA_044463365.1 Rhodanobacter sp.
ATCCGACTGGTTGCCGCCGAGGCAATGGAAGGCGTCGCGATCCTCGCCGACGTAGAGCGCGACATGACCGCCGCCGTTGCGCGTGAACACGAGCACGTCGCCCAGCGCCGGCGCGGCGGCCTTCGCGCCGAACGCGGACCACGACACGTGAAATACATCAAGGACATTACCCAGGCGCTGAGCTTGATCGACTGGCATCTGCAGCGCGCTCCGAGCGTATTGGTCGAAGCGTGGGAGGACCTGGCCAGTCGTGGAGCGGCCTGGGTCAAGCGGGCACGGCAATCGCTTCATGCTGCGCCGGTGGCACACCGTGAACTGGTGCTGCGTTTCGGCGAGGCGGTGGATCTGAAATAGGAACAGACCGTCCCGCCCCTGAAAGCCGCTTGATTGCCGACATCGCCCCGGTCCACTCCCCAAAGCATCCGTCGAACGTCCCTGGCTTCAGACGTCTATACTCATCGACCAACACGGGGGTGGGGGATGACCAGGCAACTGACGGATCGCTATCGCGAGGCGAAGCTTATTGCCATGGCCGCGATCGAGCTCAGCGGCGAGGCGCGCGCGGCGATGATCGCGTCGGCGGTGGGCGACGACGAAGAGCTCGATCGCGAAGTGCGCTGGATGATCGACGCGATCGAGAGCAGTCACACCGCACCCATGCCAGGCGACCAGATGCAGACGGCCGACCTCAGCGGCCACGACGCGCAGGCCGCGGCGCCGCGGCACTACCGGTTGCTGCGGCGCCTGGGCGAAGGCGGCATGGGCACGGTCTACCTGGCTGAGCGCACCGACGGCGATTTCGTGCAGCAGGTGGCGCTGAAGTTCCTGCAGGCCTCGGCGGAGGGCTCGCCGGTGCTGCTGGAGCGGTTTACCCGCGAGCGGCAGATGCTGGCGCGGCTGGAGCACCCGGGCATCGCGCACCTGCTCGACGGCGGCGTGCTGACCGACGGCAAGCCGTTCCTGGCGATGGAGTACGTCGAGGGCGAGCGCATCGATGCCTGGTGCGAACGCCACGGCGCCGACCTGCGCGAACGCGTGCTGCTGTTCCTGAAGGTGTGCGCCGCGGTGGAGTACGCCCACCGCAACCTCATCATCCACCGCGACATCAAGCCGGCGAATATCCTGGTGACGGAATATGGCGAGCCGAAACTGCTGGACTTCGGCATCGCGCGCCTCATCGACGAGGAAGCCGACGTCGCCGCCACCGCCACCGGCGCCCATGTGCTCACCCTGGCCTATGCCAGCCCGGAGCAGATCGAACGCCAGCCGCTGACCACCGCCGCGGACGTCTATTCGCTGGGCGTGGTGCTGTACCAGCTGGTGTCCGGACGGCGGCCGTTCCAGGATCTGGTGACGCCGCACCTGCTGACCAATGCCATCATCGGCGGCGCCGTGGTGCCGCCGAGCCGCGTCGCCAGAGCCGCGGCGAGAACGGCCGAAGGCGGGAAATATCCCGGCTTCCCGGTGCCGGCCGATATCGATGCGATCGTCTTGAAGACGCTGCGTCGCCATGCGGCCGAACGCTATGCGACCGTGGGCGAGCTGGTGGCGGACCTGCGGCGCTTCCTGGCGCGTCATCCGGTGCACGCGCGGCGGGGCGTGCGGCTTTATCGCGTGCGTCGCTTCGTGCAGCGCAACCGCTGGCCGCTGGCGGCCGCTTCGGTGCTGTTGATCGCCGTGCTCGCCGGCCTGGGTTCGTCGCTGTATGCGCTGGGCCAGGCACGCACCCAGCAGCAGCTGGCCGAACACCGGCAGCAGCAGCTGGAGCGCATCGTGCACTTCCAGCAGTCGATGTTCGA
>JBIQMK010000397.1:0-1723 GCA_044463365.1 Rhodanobacter sp.
CGTGGTCCCGCCAGCCGGCGGCCTCCGCATCCTCAATGGGCTTGATGGGTTTCAGGTTCATCGTGCGTGGCCGCGCAGGCGGCGGAATGTGGAGGCGTCGGCGCCCGCGGTCGCGCCCGGCACGGCGTCGATTCCCAGCGCCAGATAGCGAAACGAGTCCGCCGGATGGCTGGCCCAGTCATGGACGGGCCGGTCATGGAAGGTCTTCAGCTTCTCGTCCCATTCGCGGCGATAGGCCTTGAGCGCGTCGATGCCCTTGCCGCACTTCGTCGCGTCGAACCAGCAGCGCGGCAGGATCGTGCGCACGGCGTTGATGCCGTCGGCCACGAGGATTCTTTCTACGCCGCTCGCCTTGAGCACGCGCACGTTCAGGCCGAGCCCGCGCAGCGTGTCGGTGCGGCTGCGGTTGGTCTGCAGTTCCTTCGCCTCAGCGTCGTGCGGCAGGATGTGTTCGCCGTAGGCGTAGGGGCGCTTGGACAACTCGCCGGCGTACCAGGCAAGCGGCTGGCCGCTGTTTTCCAGGTAGTCGATGACGTGGATTTCCTGCCCGACGATCTGAAAGAACCAGATCGCCGTGCTGTCGCTCAAGCCCAGGTCCCACGACGTGTGTACCAGCGCCTGCGGGTCGTAGGGCACGCTGCAGATGCGGCCGGCGCCCTCGGCGTCGCGCATCATCTTTCCGTAGTAGCTGCCGACGATGGCGGCGTTCCAGTCGCACAGGTACTCCTGCGCAAAGAGCGCGTCGCCGTCCTCGGCGCCGTACTCGCGCTGGTATTCCATGCGCTCCTTGTCGAGCTCCGCAGCGCTGAGCGTGCCGGTGTCGCGCGCGCTCAGGACCTGCACGAACCAGTCGGGGTCGTCCTTCGCGCCCTCGTACATGCGCCAGACGTGGTTCTTGCCGCGAACCGTGGTGATGAACACCGCCCAGCCGCCGTTCTCCCGCAGGATCGGCCGCAGGTAGGCCCACGCCGCCGGATCGGCCAGCGCCCATTCGGATGCGGTCACACCAATCGGCGGCGAGCCGACCAGGCTGCTGTAGGTGTCCGAGCCGACCAGTTGCCAGGTCGAGCCGTTCCTGAACCGAATGAACATGTCCTGCGAGCGCTTGGTCTCGCAGATGGCATCCGGGAACGCCTCGTCGATCCGGCGCTTGCCGGTGTGCGGGTTGACGGCCTCCCACACGGATTTCCGGGCCTGCGCGTACTGCGGCAGCATGTGCCAGTAGTTGCCCACGCGCTGCATGGCCTGCGTCGCCGCCCAGTGCAGGCAAACGTCATCCTTGCCGGCGCGGCGGTGCCACAGCAGCAGTGCGCGCTTGATGCCGTCCTCGAGCGCGGTCCAGGCGGGGAGCTGGTAGTGCCGAGGGTTCCAGTTGTTCGGCAGCACGAGCTCGGTCATGCCGGCTTCATGTCCTTGTAGCTCTTGACCACGACGGTCAGCGGCGAGCCGTCAGGGTTGCCGTGGGTGTGGTCGATCTTGTCGCGCCACTCCGCAGGGCGCCGGTTCTTGAGCCAGAAGATGCAGGCCGTCGTGTCAGGCGGGTAGAACTTGCGGATCGGCGTCTGCACGATCTCCTGTCCGACAACGCGAATGTCGACCTCGTCGTGCTCGTACCCGTTGGCGCGCGCAAACAGGCTGCGCTCGACGCGGTCATCGGCTTCAGCCTTCCCGGCCTTTAAGGCCTGACAGAAATTCGGGTGTTCTGCCTTCCAGCGATAGACCG
>JBIQMK010000398.1:0-1715 GCA_044463365.1 Rhodanobacter sp.
TGTCGCCGCTCTGCGGCGTGCCGCTGAGCTGCAGGTTCCAGCCATTGGCGTTGATCGGCTGGCCCGGGGTGTAGGTTTGATCGGCGCCGCCGTCCACGCTGTACGTGGTGGCGGAGGTGAACTGCACGACACCGCCGCTGATCGCGCCGCCATCGAGGCTGGCGCTGGCCGTGGCGGTACCGGTGTTGTTGATGCCGCTGCTGATGGCCAGCGGCGCGGCGGCCGCGATCTTGTCCGGGTTGTTGATCACCACCGCGAAACTGGCGGCCGCGTCGCGGCTGGGCTGGATGCGGAAACTGTCGCCGGCCACGGCGCCGGCCGGTACCACCATGCTCAGGCCGGCGGCCATGAACGGATCGGCGGCGGTGCCGGTACCGCTCATCGCCACACTGTTGCCACTGGTGTCGCGCAACGTCCAGGCGCCACCGGCGTAGCTGAGGGTGTAGTCGGCGCCGGTGAGCTTGCTGACGTCGCTGATGCCGGCGTCCACGTTGCCGCTGCCGTTGTTGGTGCTGGCCGCCTGCACGGTGGGGCCGGCCACGCTGAAGAACTGGCCGCCCACGTCGCCGTTCAGATCCACGCCCTGCGCATGCTGGGCGTTGAACGCGCTGGCCAGGGCCTGCGCTGTGCGGCCCAGCTGGGTCTGCGCCGGATCCAGCACGCTGCTACGGAAATCCATCAGGGCGCCCAGGGCGCCACCGCTGATGCGACCGCTAAGCACGCTGCCCGATGTCGCGCCCACCACTTCCTGGCGGGTGGCGTCGTAGATGTTCGGCGCGGTGGCCAGTGCGTACGATTGCGTGCCCGACACCAGCGACTGGCCATTGCCCACGAACACGTTGATCGTGTTGTCGTTCTGCGGCACCACGGTGACACCCACCTGCGCCGACAGGTTCTTCACCAGGGCGTCGCGCTTGTCGAGCAGGTCCGATGGCGGCGTGCCGCCGGTGGCCACGGAGGAGCGGATCAGGCCGTTCAATTTCGCGATGGAGTCGCTGTAGCTGTTGATCGAGTTGACGGCGTCGCCGATCTGCTGCTGCACCTGGCTGGAGAGCTGGTTGAACTGGCCGGACAGCGACTGGAAGGTGCTCACCAGCCCGTTGGCACGCGCCAGCAATACCTGGCGCGAAGCGGTATCCGAAGGCGCGTTGGCGGTGTCGTTGACCGCGCCGAAAAAGCTGTCCAGCGAGGTCTGCAGATTGCTGCTGCCGGACAACTGGTTGTTGATCTGGCCGGTGAGGCTGGCCATGGTGTCGGCCCGGCTGGAGCTGGACGTGGCCGACCACAGCGAGGAGTTGAGGAACTGGCTGTACGCGCGCTGCACCGCCACCGTGTTGACGCCGGTGCCGATGAAATAGCCGCCCACGCCCTGCGGCCGCGCGGTGCCGTACGACACCTGCTGGCGGCTGTAGCCGTCCGTGTTGACGTTCGCCACGTTGTGGCCGACCGTGCCCAGGCCAACCTGCGCGGCAAGCAGGCCGGAGATGCCGGTGTTGAGCATGTCAACCATGGATCTTCCTCGGTGTGCCAGATACACGACAACGCACGCCACCCTCAGGGAAGCTCTGACCTTGCTCGTCATTCCAGCGAAAGCTGGGATCCAGCGCCTCGGCAATCTCTTGAAGACACTGGATTCCAGCTTTCGCTGGAATGACGAGCAAAGGCTTGTTCAGAGTTTCCTTAGCGGCGAATGAAGCGATAGCTGTAGGAGCGAC
>JBIQMK010000399.1:0-1709 GCA_044463365.1 Rhodanobacter sp.
TTGGCCGCCGAATTCGTGACGCCGGAGGCGATCAACTTCATGGCGCGTTATGGCCGCGGGCTGATCTGCCTGACGCTGACGGCGGAACGCTGCGCGCAGCTGAACCTGGGCCTGATGACCGCCAACAACGGCACCGCCTACGGCACCAATTTCACGCTGTCGATCGAAGCCGCCGAAGGCGTCACCACCGGCATCTCGGCCGCCGACCGCGCCCGCACCATCCAGGTCGCGGTGGCGCGCCACGCGAAGCCGTCCGACATCGTGCAGCCCGGCCACGTCTTCCCGATCAAGGCGCAGAAGGGCGGCGTGCTGATGCGCGCCGGCCATACCGAAGCCGGCTGCGACTTCACCGAGCTGGCCGGCCTGACGCCGGCCGCCGTGATCTGCGAGATCCTGAAGGAAGACGGCACCATGGCGCGGCTGCCGGACCTGATCGAGTTCGCGCGCGAGCACGACTTGAAGATCGGCACCATCGCCGACCTGATCCACTATCGCAGCCAGCACGAAAGCATCGTCGAACGCGTGGCCGAACGCACGGTCAATACCCTGCATGGCCCGTTCCGCGCGGTCGCCTACCGCGACACGCCGAGCGGGGCGGCGCACTTGGCGCTGGTGCACGGCGACATCGCCGCCGACAACGAAACCCTGGTGCGGGTGCATCAGCCGGTATCGATCATGGATTTGCTGGAAACCGAAGCCACCACCCATTCCTGGAACCTGGCGGCGGCGCTGGCCGCGGTGCAGGCCGCCGAGCGCGGCGTGGTGGTGCTGCTGAACTGCGACGAGGAATCGGCCGACCAGCTGTTCGCGCAATTCCAGGCGCTGGACGATCCGCAGGCGCCGCGTCCGCACGGAGCCCGGATGGATTTGCGCACCTACGGCATCGGCGCCCAGATCCTGAAGGATCTCGGAGTCGGCAAGATGCGGCTGCTGGCCAGCCCGCGCAAGATGCCGTCGATGACCGGCTTCAACCTGGAAGTGGTCGGCTACCAGCACGCACCGAACCAGTGAACCCCGCCGCGGGCCGGCCCGGTCCGCGATTTGCATCAGGCGCAGCCGCGCGATAAAGAGGAAAGCCATGACCGTTGGAACCTGTGACACGAACCTGGATGGAGAGGGCTTGCGCATCGGCATCGTGCAGGCGCGCTTCAACCCCGACATCGGCAACGGCCTGTTTGCCGCCTGCGCCGGCGAGCTGGCGCGCCTGGGCGTGGCCGGCGAAGACATCCTGCGGGTGACGGTGCCGGGCGCGCTGGAAATCCCGCTGGCGCTGCAGAAGATGGCCGAGACCGAGCAGTTCGACGCGCTGATCGCGCTGGGCGCGGTGGTGCGCGGCGAAACTTATCATTTCGAGCTGGTGGCCAACGAGTCGGGCGCCGGCATCACGCGCGTCGGGCTGGATTTCGGCATCCCGATCGCCAACGCCGTGCTGACCACCGAAAACGATGCGCAGGCCGAGGTGCGCATGGCGCAGAAGGGCGCCGACGCCGCCCGCGTGGCGGTCGAGATGGCCAACCTGGCGCTGACGCTGGAAGAACTGGCCGACGCCACCGAAGACGAGGATTGAGCCAGCGCCGCACCCATGACCACCAAGACCACCCACGCCAACCCCAGCAAGAACCGCACGCCGCGCCACCGCGCGCGCGAGTTCGCGCTGCAGGGGCTGTACCAATGGCTGCTCAACCATGAGGATGCCGGCGCCATCGATG
>JBIQMK010000400.1:0-1681 GCA_044463365.1 Rhodanobacter sp.
ACCGGCTGCCACGTCAACGCATGCGCGGGCGTGGCGCGGCCGATGTAGGCATCGTTGACGAACCAGTACAACGCACGCACGTCGGCGTCGCTGGTGGCGGCAAGCACTACCGCATTGCCCTCGGGACGATCCAGCCGCAGCGCGTAGGACGCCCCGCGCAAGGGTGAGTTGATCGCCGGCGGATCGCCTTGCGCCTGACCCGCGTTGGTGCAGGCGGGATTGTGCGGCGGCTTGCGGATCGGGATGCCGGCACGGGCGAACACCGCGGCGAGATCCGAAGGCCAGTACTGGAATACCTCGGTGTGGGTCGACGCGCCGGCATACGGCGGACACGCCGGCAGGCCGCTGGCGTTGTCGATCACCACCGGCCGATACACATTGCCCACCCTGATCGGGGAGACGCCGGGGATGAACCAGGTCTCGCCGGTCGCCGGACACCAGCGGCTGGGCAGCATGCCGGTGGCCAGGCACACGCGCACACGCTTCAGGCCGTCGGGCAGCGAGCGCGATGGCGGGCGCAGCTGCGGATGGCCGGCCAGCAGTGCGTCGTGGATGCGGAAGAACAATGGCGCGGCCGCATCGATGCCCACGAACGCCGGGTTCGGCGTGCTGTCGAAATTGCCCACCCACACCACCAGCACGTACGGGCCGAAACCGCCCGCCGTCCAGGCGTCGTGGAACGCCCACGAGGTGCCGGTCTTCCAGAACACCGGCGCGGCAGCGGGCCGGCTGCCGAACGTGGTGCCCGGGCGCGGGTTCTGCTCCAGCATGTCGGTGACGATGAAGCTGGCCGCCTCGCTCAGCAGCCGCTTGCCCGGTACCGCTGGCACGTCCTGACGCAGGCGCAACGGTTTCAGCACACCGCGGTTGGCCAGCAGCGCATACATGCGCGCCAGGTCCTGCATGGTCACGTCGCCGCCGCCCAGCACCAACGCCAGGCCGTAGTGCTGCTCGCTGGCCAGGTTCTGCACGCCAGCCTGGCTCAGGAAGCCGTACAGGTCCGGATCGCGCAGTTGCGCATCGACCCATACAGCGGGAATGTTGCGGCTGTGGATCAGCGCCTGGGTGGCCGTCACCGGCCCAAGGAAACGCCCGTCGAAATTTTCCGGCGTATACGGCCCGAACGAGCTGGGCACGTCGCGCAACACGGTCTGTGGCCCCAGCACACCCTGATCCAGCCCCAGCCCGTAGATGAAGGGTTTCAGGGTGGAACCGGGCGAACGCGACGCCAGCGTGCCGTTGACCTGGCCGTGGATGTCCTTGTTGAAGTAATCGACCGAACCCACCAGCGCCTTGACGTCCATGCTGCGGGTGTCGACCAGCATGGCGCTGGCGTTGCGTACGCCCACGCCAGCCATGTGCTTCACGTAATCGCGCACCTGCCGCTCCAGCAATTGCTGCAGGCCGAGGTCGATGGTGCTGCGCACCTGCGACGGCAGCGGCTCGCCTCGCGCGTTCGCGCTGGCAATCAATTGATCGACCGCGTGCGGCGCCTCGAACGGCAGCTGCGCGATGGTGTGCAACGCCAGCGGCATGCGGAAGACCGCGCGCCACCTGGCGTCATCCGGATGCTTGCGCAGCCAGCGCTGGAACAGCCGGTCGCGTGCGGCGGCAAGACGCGGCGCCACCACGGTGACGTCGGGGCCGTGGCGCGCGTCGAGCCGGCGCGACGGATCCTGCG
>JBIQMK010000401.1:0-1625 GCA_044463365.1 Rhodanobacter sp.
GCTGCTGCGCGGGGAAGCCACGGCGCGGGCATTGCCGTCGCCGATGCCGAAAATTTCCGTACGCGTCGATGACGAGCCGCAGGGTGCGGCCGAGCCGGCGCGGCTGCACAACGCGCCCGCGCTTGCCTACGAGCAGCGCGTGGGTTCGGCCCGCCGGATGGTGACGGAGAATCCGAAGCAGGTGGCTCAGGTGGTAAAGAACTGGGTGAGCGAAGATGGCAGTTGATCATTCAAAGATTTCCGGCGCCCAGCGTGCGGCGATTCTGCTGCTGACCCTGGGCGAGGAAGACGCTGCCGAGGTGCTCAAGCATCTCAGCGCGCGCGACGTGCAGGCCGTGGGTTCGGCCATGGCCGCGCTGTCGGGCGTGTCGCGCGAGCAGGTCGAGGTGGTGCTGGACAAGCTCGATGCGGACATGGGCCAGCAGACCTCGCTGGGCGTGGGCACCGAGGAATACATCCGCAAGATCCTGGTCAACGCGCTGGGCGAGAACAAGGCCGGCGGCCTGATCGACCGCATCCTGCTGGGCCGCAGCAGCAAGGGCCTGGAATCGCTGAAGTGGATGGAGAGCCGCGCCATCGCCGAGATGATCAACCAGGAGCATCCGCAGATCATCGCGCTGGTGCTGGCCCATCTCGAACCGGACCAGGCCGCCGAAGTGCTGGGCTACCTGCCCGAGCGCGTGCGCAGCGACGCGGTGATGCGCATCGCCACGCTCGACGGCGTGCAGCCGCATGCGCTGAACGAGCTCGACGAGATCATGGAGCGCCAGTTCTCCGGCACCACCAAGAAGCTGAAGTCCGCCAACGTGGGCGGACTCAAGGCCGCGGCCGACATCCTCAATGCGATGGACGCCAGCCGCGAAACCGAGCTGATGGGCGCCATCCGCACCCACGACGAGGCCCTCAGCGGGCGCATCGAGGACTTGATGTTCGTGTTCGAGGACCTGGCCGAGATGGACGACCGCGGCATGCAGACGCTGCTGCGCGAAGTGCCGTCGGGCACCCTGATCACTGCCTTGAAGGGCGCCGAGCCGGCCATCCGCGAGAAGATTTTCGCCAACATGTCCAAGCGCGCCGCCGACATGATGCGCGACGACCTGGAAGTGAAGGGTCCGGTACGCCTGAGCGACGTCGACGCAGCGCAGAAGGAGGTGCTGGCGATCGCCCGCAAACTGTCCGACGCCGGTCAGCTCAGCCTGTCCTCCGGCGGCGATGAGTACGTCTGATGGTTGCGGTCGTCAGCGGCGGTCCCGAGTTCCAGCGTTGGGAAATGCCCAACGTGGGCAACGGCAATTTGCCGAACCGGCGCAAGGATGATCCACCGCCACCCACGGTGAGTGAACTCGAAGCGTTGCAGCAGCAGGCGCGCGAGGAGGGCTACGCCGCGGGCCATGCCGAAGGCCTGGCCGCCGCGCGACAGCAGATGCAGCAGAAGATGGCGCGCTTCGACGCACTGTGCGAAGCCGCCGCCCGCCCGCTGCAGTCGTTCGACGACCGCACCGAACAGGAACTGGCGCGGCTGGCGATCGTGATGGCGCGCCGCGTGATCGCGCGCGAGCTGCAGCTGTCGCCCGATTTGATCGCCCGCGCCATGCGCCAGGCCGCCGACGCGCTGCCGGCGGCCA
>JBIQMK010000402.1:0-1580 GCA_044463365.1 Rhodanobacter sp.
TCCCGCCGCACCGCTACCTGCTGACGCGGCGCATCGAGCAGGCGGCTACGCTGCTGCGCGACACCGAACTCAGCATCACGGAGATCGCTTTCGTCACCGGCTGGGAGAGCCTGGGCACCTTCGGCCGCACCTTTCACGACATCACCGGCCGAAGCCCCAGCGCCGCGCGTCAGGCGGCCCGGGCCGACATGTCGCAGCTCGACCGCGTGCCGGCCTGCGTCTTGAAGGCCGCGCAGCGCCCCGACCTCACCATCGCAGTTTTGGAGAAGCGCCGCCGCATGGCCAAAGGTACAAACCGGCCATCAACCAAGGAGCTGCGATGAACGAAGGCATCAATGTGGTGGGCGTGTATGTGGACAACCAGGACGAGGCGCTCACGTTCTACGTCGACAAGCTCGGGTTCCGCGTGCACACGGATGTGCGCAACGGTCCCTACCGTTGGCTCACGGTCCAGCATCCCGACCAGCCCTCGTTCCAGCTCGGCCTGTTCGCGCCCGGCGCGCCCATCCACGATGAAGCCACGGCGCAAACCCTGCGCGCCATGGTCGCCAAGGGAGCCATGCCTCCGCTGGTGCTCAGCGTGGCCGACTGCCGCGCCAGCCATGCCCAGCTGCAAGCCCGCGGCGTGGAATTCACCCAGGAGCCGGTGGACCGCTTCGGCAGCGTCGATGCCGGGTTCCGCGACCCCGCCGGCAACGGCTGGAAGATGATCCAGGCGCCGAAGCGCACGACATGAACGGGGAGCGCCGGGATTCGTCGTACGTCCGCCGGCGTACCCGGATCACGCAGCGCGCCGACCGGTGATCGGCGCATGCTGCGCCATCAGCGCGGCGACCCACTCGATGAACACGCGCAGCTTGGCGCTGACATGCCGGTTGGGCGGAAACGCCAGGTACAGGGGCATCGGATCGATGCGCCAGCCGTCGAACAGCGCCACCAGTTCGCTGCGCGCCAGGTGGCCCTTGCACATGTAGTCGGGTAGCCATAGCGCGCCCAGGCCCGCGAGGCCCGCCGCGAGATAGGCATTGCCGTCGTCGACGGCGAACACGTGGCGGCTCTGCACCTCGATGCTCACGTCGTCACGCCGCATGGGGTACGACAAGACCTTGCCGGTGCGCGACGACAGAAAGCCCACGATGCGGTGCTGCGGTTCTTCCAGGTCCTGCGGATGCACGGGCGTGCCGGCGCGCTGCAGATAGCTCGGCGCCGCGCAGACGCGCAGCTGCAGCTCGCCGATGCGGCGCGCCATCAGCGACTGGTCGGTCAGTTCGCCGCCGCGTATGACGCAATCGACGTTGTCGCCGATCAGGTCCACCAGGCGATCACTCACGCCCATGTCGATCTGGATGTCGGGGTACTGCGCGTGGAATGCCGGCAGTGCGGGCACCAGGATCATGCGCGCCAGCGGGCTGGGCACGTCCACCCGCAGCCGGCCCCGGGGCAATTCGGCGGCGCTGGACAGGCTGGTCTCGGCGTCGTCCAGGTCGGCCAGCAGGCGCAGCACGCGCTCGTAGTAGGCTGCGCCGTCGGCCGTGACGTTCAGCTTGCGTGTGGTGCGGTTGAGCAGCTTGACGCGCAGC
>JBIQMK010000403.1:0-1560 GCA_044463365.1 Rhodanobacter sp.
CCCGGATCGTCGCCTGCAGCTGTTGGCCAGCGAGCTGCAGAAGCGCATCCGCATGCAGGGCTTCGTCATCCTCGACCATTACGCGGAGCGCTTCGCCGCCTTCCGCGCCGACATGCAGGCCTGGCTCGACGCCGGCCGGATCACCCTGCGCGAGGATCGCGTCGAGGGCCTGGAACACGCCCCCGCGGCGTTCATCGGCCTGCTCGAAGGGCGCAACCTCGGCAAGGTGGTGGTGCGCGTGGCCGCGGACTGATCGCGCGGACTATCCGCCCACCTTGCTGTGCTGCGAATAGAGCGCATGCCAGCGGCCTTTTTCGTAGACGAACACGTCGGCGGCGCGCACGCCGTTGCGCGCTCCCAGCTTCGGGTCATGGAAGGTGAGGATCGCGGTGTCGCCGCGGATCACCACCGACTGGGCTGACGGGCTTCGCCGGCATCGGTAGGTGATGGCTTGGTCATGCAGTCAGCTTACAGCTCCCTGCGATGGGCCTTTGCAAGTCGATCGATCTCGACTCTGTACGCCGCAGGTTGCCAAGCTGATCATCCGATCAACTTGATTCCGTTGTCCGCGCACCATGTATGCAGCACCTGCCGTGTCTGTTCTGTCTCCCACTGGTGCCAGGCATCCAGGCTGTCGTGGCGATCCAGAAGATCCTTGAAGCGGGCGTAGGCGCCGCGGCGCGAGAACATGGCGCGCACCTGCTCGTAACAATCAGGCAACTGCATGCGGGTGAACTCCAGCGCCAGCGGCTTGCCCAGGCCGAGGTCGTGCTTGTTCGGCAATGCCACGTAGCGGGCCGCGTCGTCGATGTCTTCCGGCAGCGGATCAACCTCGTCGCTGTGCCAGTGCACCGCGCCCGTGTCCCGGCATAGCCAAGCCTCCACGTCGCCGCCCGCATCCAGGAACAGCAGGGCTTCTTCCAGATCATCCAGCTTGGCGGCGGTATGGTCATTCATGTCAGTTCACCGGGAAATGCTTTCTGCAAGATGGATTGGCGGAGGGTGGCGAGGGGCGTGTATTCGCGGCCTTCCAGCGGCCTCGTCCTTCCATTCCTTCTCCATGTCGTCGAGGTACTTGAGGAACGGCAGCAACGAGTCCTGTTTCGGCACAATCGAGCTCGAACGCCAGATCCTCGTCATTCCGCATGACGTGGTCCGAGTGGTGGCAACGAACAAGAGCATCTCGACCAACGTGGCACTCACCGGGCGAGCCGCCCCGCAGGCTAACGCTGCACGATGTGGGCGAACCATTCCCAGCCGCGCACGCGTTCGGTGATCAGCTTGGTGCAGGTCAGCATCGGCACCGCCAGCAGCGCGCCGGGGATGCCCCACAGCCAACCCCAGATCAGCAGCCACAAGAGGATCGCGATGGGGCTCAGGCGCATGCTGTGGCCCTGGATCAACGGAGTGATCAGGTTGCCTTCGATCGCGGTGATGCCGGCGAAGGTCAGTGCGGGCAGGAACACGTCGAAGCTGGCGGCGTTGGCGTACAACATGCACACCACCGCCAGCAGCGCGGTGGTGCTGATGGCGCCCACGTACGGGATGAAGTTGGCGAAC
>JBIQMK010000404.1:0-1527 GCA_044463365.1 Rhodanobacter sp.
CACGATCCACCGGGGCGTTGCCTTTTCGCGGCCGCGGCGCACGCCTTCCGCAGGCGGGCGCACGTGAGCGACGCTGCCCTTGGTCGTTTCGGTGACGACGGGGCCGAACGCCGCCGAAGGCGCAAACGCGCGGATGACGTCGATGGAGGCGTTCTTCAGGCTGATCGGCCGCGGCAGCGGCACGACCAAGCCGCTTTCCGGCTCGAGCAGCGTGAGCTCATCGGACAGCAAGCGCCAGCCGCTGAAGGTCAGGCCGGCGCAAAGCGTGCTCTTGCCGGAGCCCGAAGGCGCCGGCAGGATCAACGCAAAGCCCGCGCGTTCGACGACTGCGGCATGAATGGTCAAGTACTGATGGCAATGACTGGAGACGCACCAGTTCAGCCCCCATTCCAGCATCGGAAAGCCTTGATCGCCGGGCAGCGGCGCAAAAGGCTCCGCATCGTCGAAGCGGAAGACCACCTGTGGCTGGAGCCAGCGGCGCAGTGTTCTTGGCCGCTCGACGCTGATGTGGAAATCCGCGAAACCCCCGGAGGGCTCGACCTCGTGGCTGGCGTAGTGCAGCGCAATGCCTCGCTGAACCGCAGCCAGAGACGAACGGATGTTGGTGACGATCGGCCCGGTGCGCAGGCGTAGACCCTCGCCCGTCAGGCGGTGGCGAAGTTCAAGGGGGCGTACATCATCGACGGTCACGGCGAGCGGATTGTCGCCAACCCGATGCGTGCCAGTTCGAGCAGCATGGCACGGAGCATCGACTCTTGCGCGGTCGCATCGGCTACGGATTTGTCCGCGTTAAGGGAGGCTGAACCCTCCAAGACGCGAAGCAACGCCGCGGGAGTCAACGGCTGTTCGGATCGGCCCAACTCGCTCAAGACCTGCCCGGCAGCGGCGCTGAGCAGGTGTGTGTGGCCGGTTGCACCCGCGTAGGCCACCCATTCATCACCCCACTCCCGAAGCGCCACACCGGCTTGGCCGGCGGCGCTCCAGGCTTCATGCGCCACGGGAAGACTGTGGGCGGCCAAGCTTACGCCGGCATCGTTGATTCGAGCCAGGCCAGCAAACCGCCCGAGCCCTGAGGCATCGAGTAGTCGGGATACCAGCGAATGCCGGCCGTGGGTTCGTAGTAGCCCTTGTCGATATACGAAGTCCAGACGGACTTCACCGTGCCTACGCTGAGCACATCGGGCGGTGTCTTGCCGGACCTCGCATTCAGCAACGCTGCGGCGCAATATCGCGCAACTTCGTACTTCCGATCCGTGGTTTCCAGGACCGCCAGCATCGTCATCTGGCCGCAGACCCCGCCAGCGAACTCGTCGTGGAACTTGGTGGCAGGTAGGCTGGGTCCTTTCCAGGACTTGTAGTCACGTGCACGGCATGGCGATGGCCAATCCTCGCGTTCGGCCCAGTAGTGCGGCTTGCAACCGCCGCAGGTGGAGGTCTTGCCTGGGCGGCTGGCGTTGATCGATGCGAACGACGAAGCAGGTGTGCAGACACCGCCCCATCCGCCGCCGCCATGGCCTCCGCCAGTGG
>JBIQMK010000405.1:0-1520 GCA_044463365.1 Rhodanobacter sp.
GTCGCCGGCCACGTTGAACTGGTCGGGGTTGGACTTGATGTAGTCGTAGATGCGCGCGGTGCTCGGTGCCGAACCATCGGTCGCCGTCAGGTAGTCGATCAGCGCCTGGTAGCCACGGCCGTCGTGCGTGCCGGCGGCGTGGCCGGTCCAGGTCAGCGCGTCGGTGTTGATCGCGTCCGCGAAGATCACGTCGTTGCCGGCGCCGCCGTGGATGGTGTCGTGGCCGAGGGCAGCGAGTTCTTGGACGACCGAGCCGCTTTGCAGCGCGGTCTGCAGGTCGGTCGCGCTGTGGACGACCTCCGACTGGCCGACCTGGCCGGTGACTTCCGTCTGCCAGCTCCAGAGCAGAAACCGATCCGTCACCGACGTGCTGCCGCTACCGGTGCTCGAGGTGTTGTCGAAGAAGCGCAGGTAGTCGCCGTTGATGCCACTGCCGATGCCGATGGCATGCATCTGCACCTTGTTGGCACCGCTCAGCGGCTGGCTGGCCGTGCCTTCCAGCAGCGGCTTCGCGGTGTCGATGGCCTGCTTCAGTGCCTCGGACGGGGTGGAGCCCGCATCGACAGCCTGGTTGCCGTTGTTGTTGTAGTGCGTCGGGTTGCCGTCGGTGAGGAAGAACGACAGGTTCTGGTAGTTCGTGGCGGCGTTCTTGCCGCTGTTGACCTGACCGTTGAACCAGGTGATTGCGCGGGTGAACGCCGCTTCGAAGTTCGTTCCACCTTCGGCGCTCAAGCCGTTGATGGCTGTGCGCAGCTGCTGTGCGGTGGACGCATTCAACCCCTGGATGTTCGCGACCTCCTTGGCACTCGTGGCGAACGAGATCAAGCTCACGTTCACCGTGCCATCGTGTGCCCCGAGCTGGTCGACCAGGTTCAGCAGGGCGTTCTTCATCAATGTGAGGCGTGACGCAGAGCCGGAGCCGCCAATGGACTCGGTCATGCTCCCCGAGACGTCGACGATGAGCGAGATGTTGTAGTTCTTGCCCGGCTCCACCGTCGTCACGATGCCGCCCGTGTCGCCCAGCACCACGTCGTTGCCCGAGCCGCCGCTCAGCGTGTTGTCGCCGTTGGGATTCGCCGTGGTGACGAGCCGGTCGGTGTGGACCGTGAAGTCGTGTTCGGCCGAGGTGTCCACGCCGCCGTTGGCGGTGCCGCCCGTGTCCTGCACCTTGAAGCCGAACGAGCCGATGGTGCCGGCCGAGCCGCTCACGATGCGCAGATGGCCGGCCTGGATATCGGCCAGGCTGATCGTCTGGTTCTGCGTCACGAGCTGGTTGTTGAGCAACAGCGCGCCCTCGCTCGGCGGCGCGGTGATGATCACGCCGCCTTGCGCATCGCCGTCCACGTCGGCGAACGGGAAGTCGCCCGCGCCGAACACGTACACGTAGGTGCCGTCGCTGATGTGCGCGCTGGCGTCGCTGCTGGTGGGCGCGTCGTTGACGGCCGCGACGTTGATGGCCTGCGTTACCGGGGCAGAGGTCGCGCCTTCGTTGTCCAGCGCAGTGAAGCTGATCGAGGTGC
>JBIQMK010000406.1:0-1517 GCA_044463365.1 Rhodanobacter sp.
CTCGAGGCGCGTTCGGTCGCCAGGCTGGCCGAAACGCCGACAGCGCAGAACCTCATCCGTATCTTCTTCCTGCGCGAGCGCCTCAAGAACCAGGGCAACGGCATCGAGCACGGCATTGAACACGTGCATGTGGTGGGCGCCGGCGTGATGGGGGGCGACATCGCCGCGTGGGCGGCGCTGAAGGGCTTCCAGGTGACGCTGCAGGATCGCGAGATGAAGTATGTGCAGCCGGCGCTGGACCGCGCCCGCGCGCTGTACGAAAAAAAGCTCAAGACCCCGGAGAAAATCGCCGCGGCCGTGCACCGCCTGCGCGCCGACGTGGAAGGCAGCGGCGTGGCGCAAGCCGATCTGGCGATCGAGGCCATCTACGAGAACGCCGACGCCAAGCGCGCGTTGTACGCCACCATGGAGCCGCAGTTCCAGCGCGACGAAATTCTCGCCAGCAATACGTCCAGCATTCCATTGAACGAGCTGCGCGAAGGGCTGACCGCGCCGCAACGTTTCCTCGGCCTGCATTTCTTCAATCCGGTCGCGCAAATGCCGCTGGTGGAAGTGGTGCGTCACGACCAGCTCGACCCGGCGATCGAGAAACGCGCGCTGGCGTTCTGCAAGGCGATCGGCAAATTGCCGGTGGCGGTGAAAGGGACGCCGGGTTTCCTGGTCAATCGCATCCTGATGCCGTATCTGCTCGAGTCCATGCGGATGTATGCCGAGGGCGTGCCCGGCCCGGTGCTTGACCGCGAAGCGAAGAAGTTCGGCATGCCGATGGGTCCGATCGAACTGGCCGATACGGTCGGCCTGGACGTCTGCGCCTCGGTCGGCAAGGAGCTGGCGCCTTTCCTCGGCCTGGAGCTTCCGCCGGGGCTGGACGATCGGCTCGGCGCCGGCAAGCGCGGCAAGAAGGACGGCCAGGGCCTGTACGTCTGGCAGGACGGCAAGCCCCAGAAACCCGAGACCGACCCGGACTACGTCACGCCGCCGGACCTGCAGGAGCGCATGATCCTGCCGATGGTGAACGAGGCGGTCGCCTGCCTCGACGAAGGTGTGGTCGACGACGCCGACCTGCTCGACGCGGGGGTGATCTTCGGCACCGGCTTCGCACCGTTTCGCGGCGGCCCGATCCAGTACGCACGCAGCGAGGGCGTGGACAAGCTCAAGCAGAAGCTGGAGCAATTGGCGCAACGCCACGGCGAGCGTTTCATGCCTAAGAAAGGGTGGGACAATCCGGCCCTGGCCCTCAGCGCAGGCGCCACCCCCGCGCCAGGCGCATAAGGTGAGCGGCCGGCGCGCTGCGTCGACCGCTCCGGTACCGCTTCACCACATCAGGTCGTCGGGCACGCCATCATCGCCGACACCCGCCGCAGCCGGGTCGACCAGCAGCGCCAGCTGTCTTGCGTCTATCGCCCCCACCTGCTGGGCGATGTCGCGACGCACCAGCAGGTATCGGCCGCCCTGCTGCACCACGCCCAACTCGCCGGCATTGAGCGCCGCCAGCTGGGCCGCATCGACGTAGATGC
>JBIQMK010000407.1:0-1516 GCA_044463365.1 Rhodanobacter sp.
GCAAAAGGCGGCGGCGGACAAGCTGGCGGCCGAACAGCAGGCGGCCCAGGCCGCGCAGGCGGCCGCTCAGCCGAAGGCACAGCAGGCAGCGACGCCGCAGAGAACCGCGGCGGCTGACACGGCGCCGGCCCCCAGTACGCAAGCGAATGACGTCATCACCGACGCCGTGCTGGTGAAAGGTGCGACGGCGCGTTATCCGCCATCGGCGATGCGGGCGCAGCAGGAGGGCTGGGTCGTGGTGTCCTTCATGATCGATCCCGACGGCAGGACCAGCCACATCGACGTGGTGGATTCGGAACCCCGTCGCGTCTTCGACCGCGCGGCGATCGAAGCCGTGAGCCGTTACCAGTTCACGCCGGCGAAGAGGGGCGGCGTGCCGACGGCCAGCAAGCAGCAGCAGCGGATCGAGTTCAAGCTGCGCTGAGTTGATCCGGGCATGCGAGTTCGCGCAGCTTGCATGCCCGTCGGCCCCGGCCCGGTACGCTTCAACGGTGACCGGGCTTGCGGTGCCGCACCGCTTTCTTGTGCTTCGGGGCCGCCTTGCGCGCCGGACGGGAGCGCGGTGGTGCGTGTTCGAGACCGGCCCAGTCGACGTGCGGCAATCCCAGGAAGCCGTCGAACACCATTGGCATCAACCCGCTGGGCGTGGGCCCGGTGGAATTCCACAAGGTGACCACGCCGATCCGGTACTTGGGGAAAAAGCCGATCATCGTGCGGTAACCGGCCACCGCGCCGGCATGGTAGATCAGCGTTTCGCCGCCGTAGTCGTACACGCGCCAGCCCAGCGCATAGTGCGCCGCGGTGAGCCGGCCGCGACGCCACGGTGAGGCGTGCAATTCACTCGGGGTAGCCACGCCTGGGGCGTGCAGCACCTCGAGCAGGGAGGGCGACAGCACATCCGGGCGGCCGCCCATCTGGGCTACCAGCCATTTCTCCATGTCGCGCAGGCTGGCGTTGACGCCGGCCGCCGGTGCCACGCGATAGTAGGTTTCGTTGGGCTTGAACGGGATCCAGCCGCGGCTGCTGGCGTGATGCGGGCGCGCCCAGCTCTTGCTGGTTTCCAGTGCCGCCAGCCCGTAGCTGGCCGTGGTCATGCCCAGCGGGTAGAACAACCGCTTGTCGACCAGGTGATAGAAGAAGTCGCCCGTACGCGCGAACAGCACGTCGCCGATCATGCCGAACGCCACGTTCTGGTAGCCGTAGCACTGGCCCATGCCGCAGGTCATGTCGACTTCGTCCAGCTTGCGTACCAGCTCCTGATACGACACGTCGCCTTCGAGGAGGTTGTCGTAGGTGTTGCGCGGCAGGCCAAGCCGCTGCCCCAGGATGTCGCCCACCGTGGCCTGATCGGAAGCGTGCGCATCCTTCAACTTGAAGTACGGCAGCACGTCGATGAGCCGGGTGTCCCAGCCGAGCTTGCCGTCGCCCACCAGCAAGCCGGTGATGGCGGTGGCAAACGCCTTGGACAACGACGCGAGGCGGAAGACGGTCTTTGGCGTGACCGGTTCCTTGGTCG